>JACNLW010000094.1:0-4602 GCA_014381305.1 Planctomycetota bacterium | reverse complement strand
CACCCTCGGTTAGTTTATTACAACCCTTGTGAAAATTAATCGCGTCGCAGTGGCCGTTTTCGGGTTTGTGTTATGCGATTATTTCACCCTCGGTTAGTTTATTACCACTAACGAAAAACGATTCGACTCGCGGTGCATAAGAGAATGTGCGTTTTACAAACCCATGACGCCGCGGCCGCCCCGAGGCTTTCGCCGGCCTTGCTTTTTGTCTTTGTCACCACTCTTACCATACTTGATACCACAGCCCCAAGGTTTTACATAGTTTGGTTTGACCGTTTCTTCATTTTGCAACTGCGTCACCACTCGAACAATGTGTGTTTCTGCATCTGCACCCTCTTTGCCACGCGGATCGTTACTTAGCGCGCCTTGGTATACCAACACGCCTTCTTCATCAATCACAAAAATATGCGGCGTGGTTTTTGCACCATACGAACGACCAACCTTGCCGTCATAATCAATCAGCATCGGTGTACCGGTTTCTAGATCTGCTAAAAACTTAGTCCCTGTTTCTACGATTTCTTCTTTCGGTCTGTTTGCAGCAGAGGTTACAGCGAGATACACAACCTCCGCATCCATCTTCCCAAGCTGATCAATCATTTTAGGGACCAAGCCAGAGCCCCAAACTCGTTTGCAATATGGGCACTTGTCATCAAACCATTCAAGAACAACTATCTTTCCTTCATACTCTTTTAACGTATGTTCTGTTCCCCATTGATCTTTCAAAGAAAACATAGGAGCGGGCTCGCCTATTTCAGCAACCTCTTTATTTTTATCTCTTTTAGGTGGCTTACCACCCATCCCTGCTGGTTGTGCGATCACTGCTGTTACAACAAATGTTGCGGTAAGTAAAGTAGTTGTAATGATATTTTTCATTGATCTGTTCCTTTGCCAAAATATGGCTTTGTGTCATTTTCTACGATTAGTGTAACAGTGTAACTGGGGTCTGTTGTATTTCTGCCCGTAGTCAACAAGCCTGTTATTTCCAAGGGGTTTCCGCCGGCGTTTATTGCATCGAGTGTAAGTGGAACAGAGAACACAAATGAATCGTTTGTAAAAACAGGACTTCCGCTTTCAACAAAGCGAACGCCTGGTTTTTCTATTCCCAAAAAACCGATGTGGTGATTCTGTGAGCTTCCTGAAATTTTTAACAGGTTGCCAACAAGCCGAACATTGCCGCCTTCAAGATCGGTGAGTGGTTTTGGTAACGCCGCTTGCCACCGCTCGAGCGATTTGCTTTTTCGAAGCGGACCTTCTTCCAATGCGCGGACAGATACAGTCAGTGTAGTTTCACTTTCACCTTGCACACATTTTTTTTTACAAGCAAGCCATGTTGTCGTCACTTGAAAATCGGCGCGTCCATCGAGAGTTGATGTTGGGGCAGTAACGGGAATAAAAATCGCAGTTTGATTTGTATACCCAAACGTCACGCCCTCCATTGTCCTAAAAATTTCTGGGCGGGGAAAGATTGGCTTTCCAACGGAGAACCCATCGGGTGCGGATATTTCAATCTCTGTTGCAGCGCCGCTGTCTCCGGGATTTTCCCAGTAAGTATGCCATCCGGCATCTGCTGTGATCGCAACAATTATATGAAACTCTTGGGCGGGACCGATCCAGCCCACGTCAGTTGAAACCTCCACCACAGCGTGTCCCTTCGCGCCAGCTTCTTCTCCAAATGGTAGGGGCAATGGCGGTGGCATGAAGTTGGTAGAAACCAATGTTGAAAGCAAAATTGCCAGCATACGTAAAACTCCTTCTAGATACACCTTACAACGAGCGAGAGAGTGGTGTATTCTGCCAACTCATGCTTCGTCTTATTGTTTTATTAACAGGATTGACAACCGCGCTGTTTTTATCTGGTTGTAATACCGGAATCAGCGACAAAAACATTGTTTTTGTTGGATCAGATGAAACTGAGCGCCTTTTGCAACAAGGTGACACGTCAATTTTTGGCACCGATGGAGCAACTGTCTTGGTAGATCCTCGGGTTCCTTGGCAATTCAGCCAAGGTCACATTCCCGGAGCGATGAATTTACCCCTCGAAAGCCTGTTTTTTGATGCGTGGAAGCTTGATAATGCTGGAATCATCATCGTTTCTGGCCAAACATGGAATGATTCTGTGGCTATTGCAATGAGCAAGGATTTGCTTAAAAAGGGGTTTAAAGATGTCAGAACTCTAAAAGGGGGGTTGACGTCTTGGACCGATAGCGGGCGTGAAATCGAAAAAGGGTTATAGAGTAAGAATTTACTACTTGCTTTGGAGGGAAACGAGGGGTATTCTTGGACGATGGGCTTTCGCAAAAAGCCCTTATCGGACACATTTTGCAACCATTTGATGATGTTTTGCGAATAGTGGAGTCGAATGCCGACTGTGTGTAGCGGCAGAAATCTGTATTTCTACACCAAACCAATAGGTGACCCCGTATCGGTCAAAACAGGAGAGAACTATGTTCGCACGTACAATTTTTACTACTTCCCTTGTTGGACTTTGCATCATTGGTGCTGGCATGGCAACAAAACCTAATGCACACACTGGCCAAGATCCAGTCTTAGATCCAACACTCTCTCATACTGGGCAAGATCCAGCGCCGCAGCGTGCTATGGGATCGGCAGCACTTACGACTACGCGCCTCGTCACGGGTTTAGCGAGACCAGTACAAGTAGTTGCAGCACCAAATGATTTTGATCGTATTTTTATCGTAGAACAACGATCTGGTTCAACCGGTCGAATTCGAATTTATAATCTTGATACGGATACGCTGAATTCAACAGCGTTTTTAAGTTTGACCGTAAGTACAAGTTCTGAACAAGGGTTGCTTGGACTTGCGTTCCATCCAAACTACGCGCAAAACGGATACTTCTATGTGAACTACACAGCAAGTAATGGTGACACGGTCATCAAGCGATATTCGGTTTCATCAGATCCAGATGTTGCCGACAGTGGCAGCGGGTACACAATTATGACTATTGATCAACCATACACAAACCACAATGGTGGGTGGCTTGGATTCGGTCCAACCGATGGGTACCTTTACATTGGTACGGGCGATGGTGGTAGTGGTGGTGATCCGGGTAACCGCGCGCAAGACATCACAAATCAAAAACTTGGAAAAATGCTTCGCATTGATGTCGACGGCGGTTCGCCCTACGCAATTCCTGCGTCAAACCCATTTGTTGGTATAACTGGCGACGATGAAATTTGGGCGTACGGACTTCGAAACCCATGGCGTTGCGGTTTTGACAGTGAAACAGGTGATTTATGGATGGGTGATGTTGGTCAAAATCAGTATGAAGAAATTACATTCCAGCCAGGCTCGAGTACAGGTGGTGAGAATTATGGATGGCGTTGTTACGAGGGTGATCATGCTTACAGTACAAGTGGTTGCGATCCCCAAAGCACAATGACATTTCCTGTTTGGGAATATTCACATTCATCTGGTTGCTCAATTACTGGTGGTGACATATATCGCGGCGCGGCAATTCCAAGTTTACATGGCACATACTTCTTTGGAGATTATTGTTACAACAAAATTTGGTCGTTCCGATATGACGGTTCTGCCGTATACGACTATCAAGATCGCACAAGCGAATTGGCGCCAGACGCTGGTTCTATTGGTTCAATCTCTGGATTCGGGACAGACGCTGCTGGCGAAATTTACATCTGCGACCTTGGTGGTGAAGTGTTCAAAATTATTGCACAGCCCACAGACGGCGCGTGCTGTGTTGGCACAAGTGGAACGTGCATCACTATTCCAGAATCAAACTGTAATGCTGGTGGTGGAACTTGGCTCGGACCAAATACTGCATGTGCAGACGGTGGGTGTGAACCAAACAATTGTCCGCAAGACGTAGATGGTGATGGCACAGTCGGTGTTTCAGACCTTTTATCACTCATTGATGATTGGGGTCCGTGTTCTGGTTGTGCTTCTGATACCAACGGCGATGGTGTTGTTGATGTCACCGATGTTCTCGATGTTGTAGGCGCTTGGGGACCGTGCTAATAAGGCACAACCCAACGAGTTGTTTTTGATATAATCCGCGGTCGCAACACTCGTTGCGACCGTGTTTCTTTATATAGAGATACATGGGGCTAGTAGCTCAGCTGGCTAGAGCGCACCCCTGATAAGGGTGAGGTCGGTGGTTCGAGTCCACTCTGGCCCATTCCGGTACAACCTCCTGTTCATGCAGGGGGTTGTATCTTTTTAACTTCAAGTTTATTCCCCTAGCACGGTGTACTAGCGGGTTCTGCCTGAATCTCACTTATTTCCTTGTATTCCTTCCTGTGTTTCTCTACTATTACGCATAGATAAGTACGGGAAGATGCCCGGGAAAGGTTTGGAGATGAAGATACTAATTACAAGTTTGGTGGTATGTGTGTTGAGTGGTGGTGTTTTTGCGCAAACACCCGTCAACGAAGATTTCAAACTCCTTGCAAGCGATGGGGCAAGTGATGACTACTTCGGCTTGAGCGTCGCTGTAAGCGGCGACACAGTCGTCGTTGGGGCATACGGTGACGATGACAACGGCTTCTATACTGGTAGCGCGTATGTCTACCGCTTTGATGGAAGCAGTTGGATTGAAACCAAACTCCTTGCAAGCGATGGG
>JACNLW010000079.1 GCA_014381305.1 Planctomycetota bacterium | reverse complement strand
CCACCAGATCCAAGCCTTGCTGTGGGTCCAAACCACGTCGTTGTGACCGTCAACATGGCGATTGCCTTTTATGACAAGGACGGAAACGAAGAGTTTTCGGCGCTGTTAGATTCAACTGGAAATCCGGGATTCTTTGAGGACATCGGCGCGGGTGGTTTTACGTTTGATCCAAAGTGTTTTTATGACCCACACGCTGAGCGTTTTGTTGTGCTTGCTCTTGAACAATACGGCAACGACGAATCGTGGATCACAGTTGCGGTAAGTGATGACAGCGATCCAAATGGTGTTTGGTACAAGTACCGCACGTGGTCAGTTATTGCCAATGGCAGCGATACCTATTGGGTTGATTATCCAGGACTTGGCTTTGATGATGGATACTACTATGTAACGGGCAACCTGTTTGGGCTAAACAATGGCGGGTGGGGCGGTGTGTTATATCGTGTATTCGATAAGACCCCAATGCTTGTAGGTGACCCTGTTGTGATTGCCGATGTCCGTAAGTCGGGGCACGCAAGCATGCAGTGTTCGCAGCAGTATGGCGAATCGCCAGCAGCTTTCTTTGTCGGGCGTAGAAACAGTACTGAGTTAAGGGTGTCGCACATTAATGATCCATCAAACCCAACCGTTGTGAGTGAGTTTGTTGCTGTGCCCTACCATAGTACTCCAGTTGGCGGTGTTCCAAACCCGGGTGGTACGATCAGCGCACTTGATGGTCGAATCATGAACGCGCATTATCGAAATGGAAGTTTGTGGGCAACGCATGGTATTGATGGAACTGGTGTAGATGCTGTTGGGCGGTGGTATGAAATAGGTCTAACGAACTGGCCGACAACCGCGCCGTTTCTTTTGCAAAGCGGCGATGCCTCAGTAGTGGGACAATCAACATTCTTCCCGGCGATTGCTGCCAATAGGCGCGGCGAAGCTGCGGTGATTGTTGCAAGTGCAAGCAGTTCGGTGAATCCTGAACTCTATATTGTTGGACGAAAACAAAATGACGCGCTTGGCATGATGGGAATTCCAACGTTGGTTGCCCAAGGAAGTGTTGGCGCAGATGGACGGTGGGGTGATTACTTTGACATGACAGTTGATCCAAACAACGACGTGCGTTTTTGGTATGTCGGTGAATATCAGACTCCAGATGGATGGCAAACGTATGTTGGAAGTGCAACCATCACGTGCATTGAAGATGTTAACACTGACGGTTCGGTCAGTGTCGAAGACCTGCTTTCGCTAATTGGTGCTTGGGGAACAGATGGAAACGGCGCAGATATCGCTGCGCCGTATGACATGATCAATGTCACCGACCTATTAGCCATCGTTGCTGCGTTTGGAAATTGTCCGTAACTACACTAATTCCATTTCGTGATTGAACCAGTTTCGTAAAAGAATCAACGCGGTTTTCCAAACCTCTTTTTCTGGCTCACCAAGATATCTGATTTTTTCATGCCCTCTTTTATCCATCGGAGATGCGACGCACCTTGCTGTGAGGATTAAATATCGCAGCGCAACCTTCGCAACCGG
Source organism: Planctomycetota bacterium (assembly GCA_014381305.1). Lineage (GTDB taxonomy): Bacteria > Planctomycetota > Phycisphaerae > Phycisphaerales > SM1A02. The sequence goes on along the minus strand of JACNLW010000079.1, from coordinate 3,353 downwards.
CGGAGGTCCATCGGTTTTATTTGAGTAGATAAAAAAAGTTCCCAGTTTCCATTCGTTAAGCATGTGGAGTGCGGCATCTTTTGTTGATACTTCTTCTGGGCGTAGTTTTCTTTGTTCGCCTTTCGGGGTCGAAGAAAAATATTCGCAATAATCAAGGTACTGCAGGGCCGTTTCAATGATGGATGGGACGAGAACATGAACTTCTCGTAAAAACTTGTGTCTCCAAAATGATTTTGATGGCGTCATAAAGAACTCCTTTTCTATGTGCGCAGCGATATCAGAAACCCTATTTCTGCGCACAAAAATAGCGTGAATTTGGCCCACCACTTCAAATGTAAATTAGTCAACGGCGATCGCTGACCGACAACTCGATTCTACTCATCGTTTTAGACTTGTCAACCGATCTCGATCATATTTATAAAATAAATTGCCTATTTTGGCAAAAAAGTTTGCGGTGCGGTACTATGCACACAACGCAGGAGTGGTACACGCATGGATAAGCGAAACCGATGGTTGGCATTCAGGGGCCGGGTACTCGTATTGATGGGTATCTTCTCGCTTGGCAGCGCAATCTTCCTTGCAGATAACTTCCCGCAGTATTTACCTATTCTTGTACTTTTCGGCGTTGGCTTTATTGCAATGGCCGTTCCAAAACGTGTTTGGTGCAAACTCCCCGCGTGGTTCCACCGCGACGATTCATGGCTTTAATTTATCTGACCCAAGGTCAACCTGTCTGCGGGTTAATCTTTCTTTTTATCGCCGCCGAGCAAATCGCCGATTCCCCCAATGATGCCATCAACACCTTTGCCAAGACCATCGGTTACATCTTGCATGAGGTCGCCGACTCCAAGTTCTTTAAAAACTGGAAGTTTGTTGATGAGACCAGTCACGTGAGAAAAAGCAAGTTTTGAAAAACCCTCAGCCGGATGCTTCGATAGGTTATCCATAATCGCGTGTGTCACCGCGCTGGTGATCGCTTCAATTGCGACCTCGCCGTCGCTATTGGTTCCAACATCGTGCATGACAATTTTTTCGATATGTGCCGTCACTGCGCCACTGTCCACAACCGTAAATTTGCCGCTGGCTGTCACTGAGATGTTTGTAATATTAAGTGTTTTAATCACAAACGAAGACTTGGTGTTTTTTGGCTCTGGCGTTTCGTCTGAAGAAATGTGTTTAATCACAGTTTCAATGTTTGATGTTGCACCAGTTTGTTCAAGATCAAGATGAACGCCCGACACAGTGGCTGTTTCTATCACCACCTGTTTATCAAGCAGTTGAAGAAGGCCAAAGTCGGCATCAATCCGTTCCACCGATAGCAAAGTCGGCTCTGAAAATCCCTCGGGGTTTGCAATTTTAAGTTCTTTTAAATGAGAATCATTTGAAAAGAATCCAACGTGTACACTTTTAACTGTAACCGGAACGCCGAGTCCCTCGCTGCCGGCGGTTTTCACAAGTGTCCGACCCATTGAATCGAGCACCATGATTCCAATGAGACTGCATACGATCACAATAATGAGAATTGCCAGCGCTGCGTTCAGTAGTTTTTTCATCATTTGTGCATGGTACGTGTATGTACCGTGTGCGCCAATGGTTGTGCGATTGGTGTTATTTGATAACCAAAAGTCGGACGTTTACCCGAAACGGTTTTCGATGCACTCCATAATGTGTGCAAGTCCTGGCTCGGCAACGGAATAATAAATTTGACGACCTTGGCGGCGATTTGTGAGCAAGCCGCGATCCCGCATTTTTCCTAAATGTTCAGAGGCGCCACTTGAAGGGATGTCGCACGCTTGTGCAAGTTCACCAACGGTGTATTCGCCGTGAAGCAAAAGTTGCAGCATTCTCAGGCGGTGTGGGTGCGCGACCGTTCGCAGGCAGCCAGCGGCCATTTCAAGCGCTTCCATTTCAAGGAGGTCGATGTTTGTATTTGTTTCCGGCATACTCCTATTGTATCGACACATGTCTACATGTCAAGAATGGTGTTTCTCACTGTATGATTCAGCCATGATGAGACCGTATGAATCAAAAGATCTTGATCAATCCCTTCGGATCTTTCGAGAAATCGGGTGGATGGATGGAAAAGATTCTGACAGAGACGTATTCGAGGCGTATATAAATGGCGGACAATCGTTCGTCGCCGAACTTGGTGGTGAGGTAGAAGTGTTCGTCGTAACAAGAGCAGGTTCCTGCAAGTACCTTGATACTGACATTCCCCTCTCGGCAGTAACGGGTGTCGCAACAAGCCGAGTAGCACGGCAACAGGGTCTTGCAAGCAGAGTGACAGCCAAGGCGATTGCGGAAAGTGCCACAAGTGGTGCTGCACTGTCGATGCTTGGAATGTTTGATCAAGGGTATTACGAAAAATTCGGATACGGCACGACAACCTACTATCGCATTTCGACTTTTGACCCAAAACACTTGCGTGTACCAAGATTGACTCGTTCTCCAAAGCGATTAAGTAAAGATGATGCCAAGGCGATGCATGATTGCAGATGTCGACGGAAACGGTATCACGGTGGTTGCAACTTAGATGGTGTTGGCGAAACGAAAGCAACAACAATTTGGCAAGACAAGGGGTTCGGTCTCGGGTTTGAGAATTACGAGGGTTTGTTAACACATTTTATGTGGATCAAACCCAAAGGCGAACATGGTCCATACAATGTTTGGTTCACAGGTTGGGAGACGAATGAACAATTCGTTGAGTTACTCAGTGTTTTAAAATCGTTGTCAGATCAGGTGCATGGCGTGCGGATGGCTGATCCTCCCCGTTTCCAACTTCAAGATTTTCTCGATAGACCCCTTGCGACTTTTCGAGAAAGAAAGGGTGGTGATTTTGACAGCGACGTTGCGAGTCAAATCTGGATGCAGTCTCGTATCCTTGATCTGCCGGCCTGTATTCGTTCGATGAAATTTTTAGGTAAGCCTGTTTCGTTTAATGTAAAGTTGATAGATCCAATTGAAAAGTATCTCACTGAAGAATTTTCTTGGGGCGGTATTGGTGGGGATTGGACTATTCACATTGGCGGGGATTCTTCTGCAGCGAGGGGCACAGACGCTTCGTTGCCCACCGCTTCGTGCACCGTTAATGATCTCTCTCGAGTTTGGTTTGGTTCTTCTACGGCGGAGTCTGTTTCGGTGACGGGCGACTTTAAGGCAGATCTAGCATTGATTTCCGATATTGATCGAATCGTACGACTCCCGGCTCCGATTGTTGACTGGGATTTTTGAAATACAGCCCGCGGGTTGGTTTTCTTCGCATTAAGTGGGCCCGGAGGGACTCGAACCCTCATGAGGTATTATCCTCGGGGGATTTTAAGTCCCCTGCGTCTGCCAATTCCGCCACAGGCCCA
>JACNLW010000106.1 GCA_014381305.1 Planctomycetota bacterium | reverse complement strand
CATTTACATGGACAATGTCAGGCATTGTTGCCTCGATGCTAGACTGGGGTCTAACAGGTTTTGATTTTGAGATTGCAACAACCGGTGGTAACGGTGGCGACCCAGCGATTGATTTGCTTGGTGGTCAAGGTGGCAGTTGGGGCGAAGGTTCGACAGGAGCTTGGGTGCATTATGACATTCCAGCACCAGGTGCGATCGCACTCTTAGCAATGGCTGGTCTTGTCCGGCGCCGAAGATCGTAATTTTATGAATAGTTTTTACCAACACCCATCAAGCGGTTTACATTGTTTGATGGGTATTGTATTTTTAGAAGGAAGAAAGAAATGAAAACAATCATCACAACACTCTCACTCATCTGCGCTTCAACCGCATTCGCTCAACCCGTCGTCGACGGCACGGTTGATGCATCGTATGGTGCACCAAACGCTATGCAAAACACACAAACTGGTTTTGGGAACTCCGACCTAGGCATGCCCGATTTTTCAAACGGCTCAGAAATTGACGCCGGATACGCGGTGATCGACGGTGGGTACTTGTACATCATGTTTGCAGGTAACTTGGAAAGTGTGTTTAATAAAATTGACATCTTTGTTGATGCTCGAAGCGGAGGACAAAACAGACTGCGCTCGGACAACTCTGATGTAGACTTTGATGGTCTGAACCGAATGGGCGACGATGGAACAGGTAACGGTTTAACATTTGACGCTGGCTTTGAAGCAGACATGTGGGTGAGTATGACTTGCGGTGGTGAAGTATTCACGACATACGCAAGTTATGCAGAACTCCACACTGAAGGTGCTGGGTTTGGGACGTATATCGGGCAAGGCACTTCTGGAGGCGATGGTGCGATCTACGGAAAAACCGGATTTATTCTTGCTCTTGACAACTCCAATGTTGGTGGAGTTGGTTACGGCGAAGGCCTAGGTTGCGGTGAAGGTGTGACAACAGGTATAGAAGTTGCAATTCCACTTTACTTATTAGACTGGGATGGCGGAGCAGGCGACATTACTTCAGCAAAGGTGTGCGCGTTTATAAATAACAGCGGACATGACTACATGTCCAACCAAGTGATCGGCGGTCTTGGCGGAAGTCCAAACTTAGGCGATCCACGAAATGTAAACTTTGATTTAATCGCTGGCGACCAATTCTTTACAATTGGTGGAACAGCAGATCCTTGCCCAGACCCAACAGGTGCTTGCTGTTTCGACACAGATTGTAGTGATCTCGCTGAGGCAGATTGTGTTGCACTCAGTGGCGAATATCACGGCGATGGTTCATTCTGTAATACAGACCCTAGCCCATGTGCACCTCCACCATGCCAAGGTGACGTAGATGGCGATGGTGACGTTGATGTGGAAGATCTGCTCATCGTGATCGGTAATTGGGGCTGCAGCCCGTAAGAGAATATTTTGGTTCTTTTGTGGGCGAGTTCGCATGTCCGAACTCCCCCGGATTCCCCGAACTCCCCCGAACTCCCCCGGATTCCCCGAACTCCCCCATTTTTGTTTGTAAACAGGTGATATTGAGGTAGTATGTAGTCATGCGTAGCAATGGTAACAATTGGATGATTGGAACTTCTATGTTTCTTACATTCGCTGTCGCCATCGCAGAAGATCGCGTGGTCGATCCATCAGCGCATGCAGGCATGGGCGCAGTTCCTTACGGGGGCGCAGGGTGCCAAGTTTGGTTGCAAGGAGAATCTGCATGGGCAAACTCTGGCACGATTCACCCAGATCTCACAAACGCGTCTTCTGGAACAGTTAAATGGGCTGTGCCATTGCATTCAATTGGAGTTCAAATTGGTGACACCATTGGGTTTGATATTGCAACAAGCGGAAGTGGACTCACCGACCCCGGTGTCGACCACTTGAGCCGAGCAGATCAAACAACCGATGGCTGGGGAACACCATCTACATCAGGAACATTTTTAGAATATGAACTCGTAGGCAGTTCGGGAAGTGCAGCTTTCCCAGATACGGTTGGCGATGTTTTTGATTATGTAAATCTAGACATCAAATGGACGGTCGTCTCACACGATGCATTGAATTTGTATTTCACTGTAAATGTTGATGATGATCTCACTGTCACCGATTGGACGAACTTTATGTTTTTCCTCAACACAAAAGACGGTGGTACTGCCGACAATCCGTGGGGACGCCCAATTGATCTTGGTGGTGAACTCGTTGACGTTTTTCTTGGCAGTTGGGTGAACAACGCCGAATCAGGCGTTAGTTTTAGAACGTGGGCACCGAACGCGAGTTCAGTTGCGCTCGTTGGAGATTTCAACAATTGGTCTATGTGGTCAACAATGCTTGCTTCTGAGGGTGACGGTAAATGGTCAACAGATGTTTCGTACGCTTCGATCGGTGACGAATATCAATACGTCATGATAAACAATGGCGTGCAGTACTGGCGAAACGATGCACATGCAAAGAATGTAACCAACTCAATTGGCAATAGTGTTGTGTATGATCCAGATGCATACTTGTGGAACACTACTGACTTTACTCGACCAGCATGGAACGAAATGGTTGTGTATGAAATGCATGTCGGCACGTTTGCCGGTGGATTTTTGCAAGCTGCTAACAAACTCGATTACCTCGTTGATCTTGGTATCAATGCAATTGAACTGATGCCTGTGTGGGAATTTGCTGGCGATCTATCGTGGGGATATAACGCGGCGCACCCGTTTGCAGTTGAATCAAGTTACGGCTCGCCAAACGATCTCAAACGTTTTATTGACGAAGCACACGAGCGTGGCATTGCTGTATTGCTTGATGTCATTTACAACCACTGGGGACCGACTGATATGGATCTCTGGCAATACGATGGTTGGAGTGAAAATGGTTTAGGCGGTATTTACTTTTACAATGACTGGCGGGCAGAAACTCCGTGGGGCGACACAAGGCCAAACTACAGCGTTGATGAAGTTCGAACGTACATTCGTGATAGTGTGTTGTATTGGTTAGAAGATTACAGGCTTGATGGACTTCGCATTGATGGCACAAAGTGGATTCGAGCAACTGATGATGGTGGCACGGAAATACCAGAAGGGTGGACGTTGTTGCAGTGGATCAATGACGAGGTGGACGCGCACGACAGTGGCAAGGCAATCATTTGCGAAGATTTAGCTGGCACAGATTGGATGACAAAAACTACTGGCGAAGGCGGAGCAGGATTTGATTCGCAGTGGGATGTGTATTGGATTCATCCGATACGCGGGGTAATCGAAACAGTGAACGATAGCGACCGGTCGATGTGGACTGTCCGAGATTCGGTCATGGCTGTGTATAACGGTGACCAAACAGACCGAGTGATTTATACAGAATCTCACGATGAGGTTGCCAATGGTCGATCTCGTGTTCCCGAAGAAATTGCGCCAGGTGACGCTGGCAATTGGTTTGCTAGGAAGCGATCAACGCTTGGTGCTGGTCTTGTATTGACTTCTGCTGGAATTCCGATGTTGTTTCAAGGCCAAGAGTTCCTTGAAGACGGATTTTTCCATGACGATGACCCACTAGATTGGAGTAAAGTGACGACGTATTCGGGCATTTTGCAACTTTATACAGATTTAATCGCTCTTCGGCTCAATAAAAACGCCAATTCTGCTGGTTTGGCGGGCGGTTCAACAAATGTGCATCATTTGAATGACACAGCAAAGGTTCTTGCGTATCATCGATGGGAGAGTGGTGGGAATGGAGATGATGTTGTTGTTGCTATGAACTTTACTGTTGACCCAAGACAATCGTACCGAATCGGATTCCCCCACGAAGGTGAGTGGTATCTGATTTTTAATTCTGATGACGTGGATTATTCGAGTGATTTTGGCAACATGGGGCATGATGTCTCCGCGACAAATTTTAGTTATGACGGGTTGCCTTACAGCGGGCTACTTGACATAGCACCCTATTCCGTTCAAATTTTTTCACAAGTACCTAATCCTGTTGAAACATGCCTCGAAGATATTACTGGAGATGGCATTGTTTCTGTCGATGACCTGCTTACAATGATCAGCGGTTGGGGTACACCTGACTGGGACATTACTGGTGATGGCACCACAGATGTATCCGACATTCTTGCGATCATTGGAGCTTTTGGACCATGTCCATAACTAAACAAACGAAACACGGTTTTACACTTATTGAATTACTCGTCGTTATTGCGATCATTGGCATATTGATGTCGCTTGCGGTGACTGGTATCGGAATGATGTTGACGCGAACGAAAGCAACAAAAGATTTAACAAATCACAAAACGATCGCAGCGGCGAGTTGGTCGCATTCGCTGGATCACGATGGTCGACTCTTGAACCCACGAACGCAATTGCACGATGATGCGAATGATGAATTTGACTCATCTGCAGATCAAATCGCACGATTTTGGGTGAAGAGTTACGATGAAGCAGGGGTTACCCGTTTGGAATATGCGAATGGACCAGAACTTTCACTAGCTCTTGAAGATGGCGCTGCTTATCCTTATATTGCAACCATCAATTCGTACAAATCTCCGCTTGACCCAACCGCGCGGTTAAGAAGTTATTCGTTGAACGCTTTTGTTGGTGTTGATTATGGAATCGATGATGCTCCTTCAACATTTGACATTCCTGGCTTGAGTGAATTTTTCATGCCTACGTTAACCGCATCGCAAATTCCACAACCCTCAAGCACGATGGCAAGCATCTCTGAAGATGATCGCCGAACAGGTGGTCCAAATTGGAATGGTTGGTTGCTGCATCCAAAAAACGATTTGCCATTTCTCGTCTGGTACGACATTCCTGCGTTTTGGGTACCAAACGAAGTTGGTACGTCGAATGTTGATGGCTCAACTGGGACTATCAAGTTAACAACGCAAGGTCTGAAAGATCGCTGGGAAGAAATTATTGCAGATCCAAACAACTCTAGTTTTACGAGGTGGAACGATGCAGGTCGAACAAGTGAAGACGACTACAATCGTTTTCGCAAAAAACTTTTACCCGGACGAATCGGTAGTATTTTAGATCCGTAATCGTTCACCTTTTCTATCAGATTTAAAAAAATGAACTTTGGTTGTCTGCTCAATAAGCGATATCGTATGATTTGGCTTGATATCAGTGATTTGCTGGGTTTTTCCGCTTGGCCACGTAATCG
>JACNLW010000077.1 GCA_014381305.1 Planctomycetota bacterium | reverse complement strand
CCAAAGTACGCGGTAACAAGATAGAGCGGCATTTCAATCCAGAGCCAAGCGGGGGCGTGAATCATCAACATGTTTGCGATACCAGCAAGCATTGAAATGGCACCAACAACCAACGCGACGCACATCATGTTCTGCTTCGCAATCAGCGCAGCGACAAAACCACCTACGAACGATTGGCTAAGATGCGCAAGAAGAACCAAAATGAACGCTTGCTGAGGAAGCGTTTTGATCCATGCAATGATGGCATCGGTATCTTGCCAAGGAACACCTTCTGGCATTGGAAAGAACACAACATTCAAGCTCCCAATGCCCCAGTTCACGGCACTACCAACAATTAACCCAACAATTACAGCAACAATCGCAATTAAAATTCGAACCATCACGTACCTCCTAACCGACATACTAGCACGTAACACCGCTTTGGAGGGGATAACTCAAAACAAAGAAAGCGTTTTCTGCAAAATGGAATTACTCGCAAGTACCCCAGTTGTCAATAATAACTAAGAGATCGGGGACATTCACTACGCCGTCATTGTTGATATCCGCACTCGTGTCGTCTGTACCCCACAGAGCTACAACTGCAAGTAAATCAACAACATCGATTGTTCCACTTTGGTCAATGTCTCCTAGGCAACATCCAATTTGAGTGAGTTGGCACATTTCCAACAAGATGTATTCGTTCGCTTGCACGTCAGTATCACCGTCAATTGATTGCGGGACTTGGTTTGCAAATAGAAGTTCTCCGTTGTCATCAGTTTCATACGGTGCAACTGCAAGTGCTATCGCATCGATGGTTCCAAGCACATAGATCCCTTCGAGGATTGTGTCGCTTGCAAATTCAACATTTCCGGGGGAAGTGGAATCAAACCAACCGATCCAACCGTTTGTCCCTTCTTGCGCAAGGTATCCACTCCATGAAGCAACAAATCCAGATTTACCCCACGGTGCAGGGTTCATGCCACTTGTATCTTCACTGACGAACATAAACACATCTTCGTTTTCAGATGCTGGTTCAGTTGCGATGTAGAGTTGGTCTTCGATTACACCAGCCCATAAATGGCGGTTATTGTTTTCAGCAATAAGTATGGCGTTCGTATCAAGCGTGCCATCCATCACCCATGTGTCGCCTGGTTTACCGCCTTCAACAGGAATGTGCCAATCTTGACCATTATTGTTATCCCAATTGCCATTTCCATCGTTGAAAACAAAATCGAATTGTGTTGCACTTGTTGGAATTGAAACAGTCACTTCCCAGAGTTCAGTTTTTGGATTTTGTGCCATTGCAACTTCTGGCGGAACACTGCTCCAGCCGTTAAATCCGTAGTGCATATTTACACCGCTACTTCCAGCGAGCATGCCATCATAGGAAACAGTCGCAGTGCCACCTGCGACAAGTGGATCAGGTTCAACGGCAGCCCCGCCTCCGCCACCAGAACTTCCTTCGCCATCACCAATCCACACATGTTGAATAGGGGACTTTGTGATGTTTCCAAGCGAGTCTTCCGCTTGCACAAAATAATCAACAAGGGATTCGCGAACGTCTACGATCTCAGCAACGCATCTGTTTGCGATTGCATCTGGCATTTCAAAGAAGTTAATCGAGTCATCTCCGTGGACGTTGCCGGCAGGAAATGGAGTAACAGTCATCGGAATTTCAATCCAACTGCCGACTTCATTACTTTGGGAGTAGACCTCGTTTGCATTTGAAGAAAGCGGATTGTTGCCATCTTGATCTATGCGGTATAACAGTTTGGCATTCTCTAAACCCGAAACATCGTACGCAAATGTCCATACATGGAAATCGCCGTCGTCGATATATTCTTGGTACCCATGGTGTGGACCAAAGTTTGCACTACCAGGGTTCCATGGGAATCTTTGTGGAATCCAAACTTCAGGCGGTGTTTGATCGTTTCCATTAGCAATGGCAGCGTTTGCATGTTCAATTGCTTCGTTGCATGCAATGGTTGGTTTCACTTCCATATCAAGTGCAGTGCCGTAGTACATGTAGCCAGAATTCAACGATCCTAAAAAGTAATGCCACGCACGTTCACTCGAGGAAGTTTCCGAACGTGGATAGAGAATGTGATTGATTCTCATTGGGTTTCCGTTATCGATGCTAATTTGTTCCGCCGTGTCGACATAGTTTTGCGCGGCTGTAATCACCGCCCAATTACGAACATCTTCAGCCCACCCGTTTTCAACATCTATTTGCCCAGAACTATTTACTGGCGGCCAATTCCAATTTAAAAATTGCGGAGCGCCAAAATCGCCATCTGCATTTACCCATGCACCATCTTCGACATGAACCACATCGTTCTCGGAAACGGGATGATCGGAAAGAAATTTTTGCACAACAGTTGGTGTGTACCCTTCACTCACTGCTTGTCCAGCCAAGTTTGGTGTCGCTTCAGAGTAGTAGGAAAAGCCGCCGCCCCAAGCGTTATCACCGTCATGTGCAAGTACGACAAGCATCGGGTTGCTTGGGTCGTTGTATTGTTGGAGCGTTCCAAAATGTGCCGTACCAATCGGTGAATACCCATCCACCCAACCAAGGGACTGCGAACATGGCACAATGATCACTCTTGATTCTGCGCCAGTGCTTGGGTTTACATATTTTGCATAGTGTGGTTGGTATGCAAACGGCGCAGCTTCAGCAGGGCTGACACCGCGGTCGATTGTTAACCGAAAGTAACTACCTTGCGCTGGATTCAGTTGGTCTGCCTTGTTTGGTGGATCGCAATTTATTCCACCGCTTCCATACACAACTGGAAAGTCGGTGCAAGCACGCGAAACTTTTTCAGAGGATACAAATGTCCATTCTATTCCCTCTTCTTCAAGGATTGGAATGAGCCGTTCACTGAACGCCATTTCTGATGGGAAAAATCCTTTTGACATCGGTGCGGAATATCCCCACGCATCTCCGTAGATTTCTTTGTAGAGTTGGATTTCTTTTTTCGCCGTGGAATCTGAAATAAGTGGAAAGAGAGGGTGGTGGAAACCAAAGAGAACAACATCGGCACGAGGAGTGTTGGTACCCTCCGAGTTTGTGTACCAAGTGCGAGCATCGCGAAGCCAATGATTCCAATCCCATACGTAGCCAAGTTGTCCGCCCGCTTCGCTAAAGGATTGAATGTTTTCGATGAGCCCACCAGAGAAAGAAATTTGTGCACCTGCCTCTGGTGCCCAAGAGATTGCGCCGATTGCATCGTGTGGTCTGTATTGGTACGCCGCAACTCGGTCGTCTAATCCAAAGATGGAACGCAAATTATTTTCAGGGTGTTGCGATCCAGCATCTTTTCTAAGAATCGATTGCCACGCGCGTTCGTACCGGTCTTCACTCACGTTCTGCTGATCTGGCCAATAGATAGGTTGTTCTAAATGCCAGAGGTAAGTGTAGTGCAAATTTTCTGCAAAGGCAGAAGAGCATAGAAGTAGGGCAAGCACTAGTCGCATAAACGTATTCTCGTAGGATGTTCAGATATGTACAACCTAGAAAATTGCTGATTGTTTTAAATTCCGAAACTTTATTGGTATGGATGTCGTTCTTGAAGCGGTGAAACTATACAAGCAACGCAAGAAATTTGATGTGCAATCACTTCTTCGATATGGGCGGGTTTGCCGAGTCGAACTTGTGATGTGTCCCTATCTTGAAATGCTCGTATGAAAAACATCGCTGCATCTGTAAAGCAGTGACTACTGAATATCTCAAGAAATAATCAACGACCTTTCAACTGGTTACAGTGCTGATAAACATAATGACAGAAATGCTATTAAAATTTAGTATAAATGACGTCATGAAACTTTTTACTGACAGCCGTTTGATATTTACTCTGATTTGTGCCATCCCTTTTCTTATTGATCAGTTGGGTCAATGATTGTGGTAAGCAGAATGGCGATGTAACGTGGTGTTGCCGAAGCGACCCCTGTTAGAAATGATCGCGCAGAGGTCTAGCTTCCCTACCAACCACAGCAAAAAAGGTGTCTGCACAAGTTGTGTTCAACCCAAATTTGACTCTACAAGACACTTCGACCAATGCTGTGGTTGGTAGGGAAGCGTCGCTCGGATACAATTTGATCTGGCACGCAATGCAACCTGATTCGGCTGTGGTTGGTAGGGAAGCGTCGCTCGGATACAATAGTTGGTGCAGAATTTGGTCGGCACTACGGGCTGTGGTTGGTAGGGAAGCGTCGCTCGGATACAATAGAGCAAACACAAGCCCCGTATAGTTCGGGGCTTGTGTTGTTTTAGGGTTTACCAAAATGTCATTTGCAGTGGTGGATCTTCTACCTTAGCGCGTTTTTTCCCATAATACACTTCCATCTTTGCAAACTGCCGTTCGGTAACACCAAGCACTCTTACTTGTCCATCGCTTGGCAAGTTTTGTTTGATGTGTTGCCTGTGCGTTTTTGCACTTTCTTCACTGGCGCAATATTTTGCGTACACCGAAAATTGCATCATCACAAACCCTTCATTTAATAAAAACTTTCTGAACCTTGTATATCGTTTTCTTGCAGCCTTTGTCGTAGTTGGTAAATCAAAAAGTGCAAATAACCACATGGCTCTATAGGCTCCTGATAAACGCGAGGGCATAAGATTTATAGTTCTGCAAAAATGAGTTTTCGTTCACCACCCATAATTGCTGTAGCAAGCGATCTTGCAGAATGTAAAGAAATATCAAACATCGTCCGCTGCTCGCCAAGCAGTTCGTATCGGCCACTCACAGTAGCGATAAGTCGTTGCTTGATTGTGGGTGTGAGTTCGACCGTTGTTCCTTCGTTGACAATAATTGAAGCAACTTGTCGATCGACAAGTGGTCGGTATGGTTCCATCAAATCATCAGCAAGGCAGTAGGGGTTGTACTTGTTGTGGTGAAAAAGACCTAGTGCGGGGTGTAGGCCGACACCACAGATTGCCCTTGTGATTATCGCACGCAATATCGCGTAGCCGTAATTGAGCAATTTGTTTTGGTCATCAAGGTCTGGGTTTCGGTGAAAATCAGGGTCACCAAAAATTTTGGGCCAATATCTCGTTGCAGCTTGTGCTTCGATGTTGTCAGGGTCGCCAGAGCGGACCTCAGAAGCCAATCGATTAAGCCCGTTGTCGTTGCCAGTCCATTCTTCAAGTGCTCTTGCTTGCGCATTTACTTTTGCCACAACTATTTGTTTCCACAATTGTTTCTTGATTGGTTGTGCTGTTTCTGCCTGTTGATTAACTCGTTCCGTGTGTGAAGTGTGCGCAGAAAATGGTGTAAGCATTCCTACTGGCATAAACTTATCGTTACATGAGATGACAGGAACATTTCCTTGAGCAAGTTTTGCAAGTGCTGATTGTGTAATTCGGCACTGTGGATGCGCAATGATG
>JACNLW010000051.1 GCA_014381305.1 Planctomycetota bacterium | reverse complement strand
CATTCAAGGGGAGAAGGAGGGGGATTATACCAAAAACTCACCCTCGGTGAGTTTCTACCAAGGGTGGTCTAATTTCAATAAACTCACCGGGGGTGAGTTTTTCGCATTCATGGACTGATTTTTAATAAACTCACCGGGGGTGAGTTTCTGCCATTGAAGGTCTAATTTCAATAAACTCACCGGGGGTGAGTTTTTTAGGGGGAGAGTTTTTTAGGGGGAGAGTTCTCGGGTGGGGTGAGTTATCTGGACAAACCACCAAAAAGTGCGATGAGCAAGTAGGATTCCATAACTACTCCTATGCTGCTCTTTCACCGTCGACTTATTGCGCTTGCCATCATCTTTATTGGAGTTTGTGCCCTCCTTTCCTATCAGGCTGTCGAGCTCACAATTGTGCAAGGTGCTCAGCGGCTTGAAAAGGCAAAAGGTCGGCTTTATTACACGAAGTACTTGCCAACTTGGCGAGGTCGTATTATTGATTCAAAAGGGCGCGTGATCGCAGAGGATGTAGCTTCATACGATATCGCTGTCCCTTGGGATCTTATTACTGGCGACCGAGCCAAGGCGACGGCAAGGCAACGCGCTCGTGCAAGCGTTGGGCGAGAACAATGGAAAGCGATGTCGCCTGAACAACGTCAACAGGTCGCAGATGTGTACTTGCCTGAACAACTTGCTCAACTCGAGAACTTTTGGGAATTGCTCTGTGAGACTGCAAAAGTTTCCCGCGAAGACTTGATTCAACGAATTGCTGAAGTTCAAAAGAAAGTGCAGAAAACGGCAGAGGTTGTTTGGAGGCGGCAAGAAGAAGCGCACCTTAAACGGTACGGGGATATTGAAGAATTTGATCAACAACCAATCGCTGAACAGCGCTCATCTCATGTTGTATTTTTTGCAATTGACGATGAAACTGCGATGGATTTTATAAAGTTGAGCGAACAACTTGATGATGCAATTGAGGTGCAGCATTCTAGAAACCGTCACTATTCACAAAAAGAACAAACAGTGCGTCTCACAAGATCTACGCTGCCTCGATTTCTTCGTTCATCATCAGTAGAAGAAATCACACTTCCGGGAGTGGGTGATCTGTTGCTGGGCGACATTCGATCTAAAGTGTGGGCGGAAGATATGAAGCGCCGACCGTTTCATTATGGGGACGATCTGGGCGGGTATCGAACGGGAGATGAAGTAGGAAATCGTGGTTTAGAATTGTCTCTTGAAAAAAAACTGCGCGGTTTACGAGGACGTGTCGTTCGTGATCGGCTTGGAAACGAAATTGAACGAACTTCACCAACTGGTGGAAGTGATGTGCAAATTACATTAGATATTGCATTACAAGCAAGGTTGGAAGCAATTCTCTCACCTGAAATTGGCTTGATGACAGTGCAATCATGGCACAGGAATAAGGGACTAGAAGTTGGAACCCCACTTCGCGGTGCAGTTGTTGTTCTTGATGCAGATAGTGCTGTGCTTGCGATGGCCTCTACACCTGCCCTGCATGACGAGGAAGATGTCAATGGATATCCGTGGTTGAATCGTGCCGCAGATGGGTTGTACCCTGCGGGTTCGATTTTAAAACCTTTGGTTCTTGCAGCAGCATCGTCTGAAGATATCTACACAGAAGGTGAAGAGATTGCATGTACTGGTCATTATTTTGAGCACGTGAAAAATGCAGCAAGATGTTGGATTTACAGAAAAGGATACAATTTTGCAACGCATGGGAAACTCTCAGCAGTTGATGCACTTGCTCGTTCGTGCAATATATTTTTCTATGAACTTGGAACGAGATTAGGGTTTGAGCGTTTGCTTTTTTGGTATCAAAAATTTGGTTTCACACAACCATTGTCTTCAAAATTAACAGATTTTTCTGCTACTGGCTCTCAGGGTCACACGCCAAATCAAGATGACATCGTGCGTTGGAAAAAACGTGGTGAACTTTCATTTGAAACTGTTAGCATGGCAATTGGACAAGGCTCCATCACGTGGTCACCTTTGCACGCTGCGGCTGCGTATGCAACGCTGGCACGGGGCGGTATTTGGAAATCGCCAACGCTACTTTATGCAGGTGAGCAAGAGGTCGTCGATATACAACTCAATCCTGCTGGTGTGAAACTTGCAATGGCAGGGTTGCACGATTCACTGACGAAAGATTACGGAACAGGTTCGCTTCTTCGGTATGGTCCAAATGATCGAGATCGTATTTTTGATGTGCAGGGAGTTCGACTTTGGGGAAAGACTGGAACTGCCGAAGCGCCGCCGTATAAACAATCAGTTGATGCTGAACCAGTAACAGGGTTAGACCATTCTTGGTTTTTAGTAATGGCGTCTCATACGAATGAAACCAAGCCAAGTGTAATTGTTGCGGTGCTTGTTGAAAACGGAGGTTCTGGCGGTAGAATCGCAGGACCTATAGCGAATCAGGTCATTCATGCATTGCAAGACGAAGGATACTTGGGGGAACTTCGATGAGCCGTTTTGGTGCGAAAAAATTAAACCTATCGTCAATACGTTTTGTCCACGCAGGGTGGCTCGTTGTCGCAGCTGCGGTCGCACTTACGTGCATTGGAGTGATCACAATTGACACGACAAGGCCAAGCACTGCTACGCGTCAACTCGTGCTTGGTTGTTTAGGAATAGGAGTTGGAATTGCAGTTGCAATGATCCCTGCAAGGCGACTGCGGCAGGCAAGTTGGTGGCTACTTGGTTTTGGGTTGCTGCTTTTAATTTTATTGCTCATCCCAGGTGTGCCAGATTTTATTGTGCATCCTCGAAATGGAGCAAGACGTTGGATTAACCTTGGGTTAATGGATTTTCAACCATCTGAATTGGTAAAAATTGCGTTTGTCCTTGCGCTGGCATCACACCTTCGTTTTAAACAACACTATCGAACGTTTGGCGGTCTTATTGTTGCACTTTGTGTTGTTGTTCCATCTGCATTTCTTATTTTGATTGAACCAGATCTTGGAACCGCGATGTTGTTTTTACCCGCTATGCTCGCGATGCTTATTGCTGCAGGCGCACGATATAAGCATCTTGTCATTATTGCATTGCTTGGAGTTACTGCATCTGCGTTGATGTATCCGATGTTGAAGCCGCATCAGAAAGATAGAATTCGTGCACTGGTTGCGCAAGTCCAAGGTGATGACAGATACGAACAAAATATCGGGTACCAAGGTGCGCGGGCGATGACGTTGATAGGCGCAGGGGAATTGTGGGGAGTTGGCGAAGTAGATGCAAAAGAACTTCTTGCAGCAAATCACTTGCCCGAAGAACATAACGATATGATTTTTGCTGTGATTGTTTTGCGGTGGGGACTTCGAGGGGCAATTGTTGTGTGGTTTTTGTATGCCATTCTTGGCTTCGGTGGCATTCTCGCATCTATTGGATGCCGCGATCCATTTCCAAGGCTTGTTGCAGTAGGCTTGACTGCAATGTTGCTCTCTCAAATGGTGATCAATACTGCGATGACACTCGGCTTGGCTCCAATTACTGGTTTGACGCTCCCGTTTATGAGCGCAGGTGGTTCAAGTTTGGTGGTGGCTTGGCTCATGGCGGGTATCCTGTTCGGTATTGCGATGCGCCGCGACCCACTTATGACCCGAGAAGGATTTTCTTTTACAGATGGAGAGTATGACTAATGCATGCAGTTGAATGCATCCCCGAAGAATTTTATCGACAAACCGCAGTTCTAGGAATTGCGTTCGACGATGGCGACATGACCAAACTCGGTCAATACTTAGATTTGTTGTTAGAAACAAATCGCATGTTTAACTTGACAGCGATCAAAGAGCCTGTCGATGGTTGGAGCCGTCATATTCTCGACAGTTTGTCGTTGCTGCCAGTTCTTGCAAAAGAAGAAGCGAAGCATGTCATCGATGTCGGTAGCGGCGGCGGCTTGCCAGGCATTCCGCTCGCAATCACCATGCCGAGTACAACATTTGTATTGGTTGAAGCAACTGGGAAGAAAGCAGATTTTTTAAGACACGTCGTAGAAGTTTTAAAATTAGACAATGTGACAATTGCAAATGCACGCGCTGAGGATGTTGGCACGAAAAATGGAGGTTTCCGAGGCGCTGCTGATGCAGTCATTGCACGCGCGGTTGGACCGCTGCAAGTTTTATTGGAACTTACTGTTCCCATGGCGAAAGTTGATGGAATCGTGATCGCAATTAAAGGCGAGAAAGCGCAAGAAGAAATTGAACATGCAAAAAAAGCACTGCATGTTTTACATTCCGAAGTTGAATCTATGGATCGTTCAACAACTGGGACGATAGTAGTTATACGAAAAAATGAACACACGCCGCAGAAGTATCCAAGAGTTCCAGGTGAGCCGAAGCGTGATCCAATCGGTGGGAAACAAAAAAAGTGACAGTTGCAATTGAGCCGATGTTTACTGATGATGGACCTCTGAGTCAGTGTTTAACTGGATGGGAGCCTCGTTCGCAACAGGTGGAGATGGCATTTGCAGTTGCGCACGCCTTTGAAACGAAGCGAACGTTACTCGTTGAAGCAGGGACAGGTGTCGGTAAATCGTTTGGATATCTTGTACCTGCGATACGAAGAATCCGTGAGCATGGCGAGAAAGTAGTTGTCGCGACGAACACGATTACATTGCAGGAACAATTGATGAACAGTGACGTGCCAACATTGCACAAGGCATTTGGTGGTGGTTTTTCTCCAGTACTTGTGAAGGGGAGAGCAAATTACGTTTCATTGCGAAGGTTAGAGCGAGCAAAACAAAGAGCCGCTACTTTGTTGAGTGATGCAAATGCGATTAAATCATTGGACCAACTCGTTCGTTGGTCGAAAGTAACGACAGATGGTTCCAAGGCAACCATGCCGACTTTGCCGCGTGGAGATGTTTGGGATTTGGCAAGGAGTGATGCGGGAAATTGTCTTGGTCGAAAATGCCCGAAACACGAAACATGTTTTTATCAAGAAGCACGCCGTGAAATGGAACGTGGCAATTTACTTATTTGCAATCACGCACTCTTCTTTTCTGATTTGGCACTGCGAATGATTGACCGAGGGTTCTTGCCAAAGTATGACCATGTCATTTTGGATGAAGCACATTCAATTGAAGATGTTGCTTCCGATCACTTTGGTGCTTCTGTTTCAGAAGCAAGGGTTGAGTATTTTCTTCGTTCATTGGTTTCATCCTCTCGTAAAGTAAAGTCGGCGGGTTTTTTGCAGTCTTTACAGCGAGAAGGCGCTGACCCTGAATTGGTTTCTCAGTGTATTGAGTGTGTCACTCGATGCGAACTTGCTTCGAGTGATTTTTTTGATTCACTTGTTTTGTGGGCCAGAGACAAAGCCCCTCGCAATGGTCGAATTTCAGCACCTGGCGTTGTTGAAAATATCATCACTACTCCCTTGTTGGAGTTGGGTAAGCATCTTATTTTACTACGTGAATCACTAATAAATGATGCAGAGGCAGCAGAAGCGAAGATGTCACTGATCTAATCGAACCGCATGGTTCAGTGGTTGTCAAAGCCATGCCAATTAACAAAATGTTAAAAATAATAATCATATCGCCATTTCAAGACCTGCTGTATCGATCGCCATTCCCTCAGATACTGCATCTGCAGAACCTGCAGATGCCGCAGCGACTGTTGCG
>JACNLW010000028.1 GCA_014381305.1 Planctomycetota bacterium | reverse complement strand
GGATGCTCTACTGAAGTTAAATGGAAGGTAAACTCTACTGTATGACACGAACAATTGAACATTTTATTGACGGCAAACGAATGGAAGCTAGCGGCGGAGCGTCATGTGATGATGTGAACCCAGCAACTGGGGAGGTGCTTGCCAAAGTTTCGATGGATGAAGTTTCTGCAGCTGACCTTGCGGTTGACTCAGCTCATCGAGCATTCCGTGGGTGGAGTGAAACGCCTGTTGGCGATCGGTGTCAAGTATTGTTTCGGTACAAGGAACTTCTTGAACAACACTTTGAAGAATTGACGCAGATGATTGTCGATGAACACGGCAAGACCACCGCTGAAGCGCGCGGCGATGTGCGAAGGGGTATTGACTGTGTTGAGTATGCGTGCGGAGCACCATCGCTGATGATGGGGCGAACACTTCCCCGTATTGCAGTGTCAACTTCGTTTAGTCGTGAGCGAGAAGAGGGTAATCCGGGGGTTCCGCTTGACAGTTCTCTTGAACGAGTTCCAATTGGTGTGTGTGTTGGTATCACGCCATTTAATTTTCCCATCATGGTTCCGCTTTGGATGTGGCCAATGGCAGTGGCGTGTGGGAATACATTTGTGTTAAAACCGTCAGAAAAAGTTTCGCTTTGCGCACTCCGCGAAGTTGAACTTGCAACCGAAGCGGGGCTGCCATCGGGTGTACTGAACATGGTTACCGGCGGCCCTGATGTAGTAAATCATCTGTTAACACACGACGATGTAAAAGCCGTTTCTTTTGTCGGGTCGACAGCTGTTGCAAAACACATTTACAAAACTGCATCCGTTGCAGGAAAACGCGTGCAGTGCATGGCGGGTGCAAAGAACACGATGATCATTATGCCAGACGCAAATCAAGATGCAGCAATTGATGGTGTAATCAGTTCATCGATGGGAAACACAGGGCAAAGGTGCCTTGCTGGTTCAGTTGCTGTGCTTGTTGGAGATGCTCCTGATTGGTTCATTCCACGCGTCGTTGAAGCAGCAAAACAGATAAAAACAGCAAAAGGTGACGAGTCTGGTTGTACGATGGGTCCACTCATTGATGATGCAAGTGTGCAGCGAGTGAACAAGGCAATCGAAGGTGGCATTGAGGCAGGCGCAGACTTGCTGCTTGATGGACGAGAGGTCAAACTTCGGGGGTTTGTTGGACCAACCATCTTTGATAACGTTCCGCACGATTCTGCGCTTGCAATGGAAGAAATCTTTGGGCCTGTACTTTCTATTTTGCGGGTCGATACACTTGATGACGCAATCGCTGTCACGCACCGCTCCCCATATGGGAATATGGCAGTCATGTTCACCGACAGCGGGTACGCAGCAAACAAATTTAAAGATACAGCAGGTGCTGGCATGATTGGAATCAATGTTGGTGTTCCCGCTCCAATGGCAGTTTTCCCATTCTGTGGTTGGAAAGATTCATTCTTTGGCACATTGCATTCCAATGGCGAAGACTCTGTACGTTTTTACACTGAAGGCAGAATATTAGTTAGCCGTTGGTTCTAGAAAGGAAGTTATGGCACGAATTACAAGAGCAGCACTCATTCAAGCTTCAAACCCCGCACCTCCGGAAGCTTCTATTTCGGAAACAAAAAAAATGATGATCGATAAACACATCGAACTCATCGAACAAGCAGCCAATCAAGGCGCGCAGGTGACGTGTTTGCAAGAAATTTTCTATGGACCATACTTTTGCGCCGAGCAAGATACACGTTGGTACGAGATTGCTGAACAAATACCAGATGGACCAACTATCAAACTGATGCAAGAACTTGCCAAGCAGCACAAGATGATTCTGGTTGTGCCAATTTACGAAGTTGATATGACAGGTGTGTATTACAACACTGCCGCAGTCATTGATGAACATGGCGAATACCTTGGTAAATACCGCAAGCACCACATCCCACATTGCAACCCAGGTTTTTGGGAAAAATTTTACTTTAAGCCGGGCAATCTTGGGTTTCCTGTGTTTGAAACAAGCGCCGGAAAAATTGGCGTCTATATTTGTTACGACCGGCATTTTCCAGAAGGCGCGCGTGAACTTGGCTTGAACGGCGCAGAAATTGTCTTTAATCCTTCTGCTACAGTCGCGGGCTTAAGTGAATACTTATGGAAACTTGAACAGCCAGCACACGCAGTTGCAAACCAATTTTATGTTGGTGCTATTAACAGGGTTGGTACTGAAGCGCCTTGGAATATCGGCGAGTTCTATGGGCAAAGTTATTTTTGTAATCCACGCGGACAAATCATGGTCGAAGGATCGCGCGATCAAGATGAAGTCATCATCGCTGATCTTGATTTAGACATGATTGAAGAAGTGCGAAACACATGGCAATTTTTCCGTGATCGCAGACCAGAAAGTTATACGAAAATTACTAAACCCTAATGACCAACCACCTCATTAATCCTGACATCGCGCCAGTTCCGGCCGAAAGCAGAACATGGAATAAATGGCACCTTGCCGCTTTGTGGATTGGCATGTCGGTGTGCATCCCTACCTACACGCTCGCTGCATCGATGATTCAAGCGGGAATGACTTGGTGGCAATCGCTAGGCACAGTATTACTTGGGAACTTAATTGTACTGGTCCCGATGATTCTCATGGGCCACGCTGGAACGAAATACGGCATTCCGTTTCCTGTTCTTGCCCGCGCAAGTTTTGGAACCAAAGGTGCGCACATTCCTGCAATTGCTCGTTCACTCGTCGCTTGCGGATGGTTTGGTATTCAAACTTGGATTGGCGGGTTTGCGATCTATCAAGTCTTAGGTGCACTCGGGTGGTACGACATTGCAGCAGACACATCAGTGGTTCCATTTCTTGGAATCACAATCATGCAATTTACGTGCTTCATGGCGTTTTGGGTTTTAAATTTCATAATTGTTCTTCGGGGTATTGATTGCATCAAGTGGCTGGAATCTTGGGCTGCGCCGTTTTTGATTGCGATGGGTTTAGCGATGTTGATTTGGGCTGCTGTGAAAGTTGGCGGTGTGACGCAAATGTTTCCGCCTGCGCCAGAAGATCCCGCTCCATTCTGGCCAATGTTTTTTCCGCAGTTAACTGCAATGGTTGGGTTTTGGGCAACGCTGAGTTTAAACATTCCAGACTTTACGCGGTATTGCAAATCACAAAAGGATCAAGCCCTTGGTCAACTCATTGGTTTGCCAACAACGATGACGTTGTTTTCCTTCATTGGAATTGCAGTCACTTCAGCAACCATCGTTATCTTTGGAAGTGCGATTTGGGACCCAATTGAACTTGTCGGCAAACTTGGATCTGCCACTACTGTTGTCATTGCTTTGATCGCACTCACAATCGCAACGCTCTCAACAAACATTGCAGCGAACGTTGTGAGTCCTGCAAATGGTTTTGCAAATCTCATGCCGCGAAAAATTTCGTTTAGAACCGGTGGCATTATTACATGCATCATTGGCATTGTGATTATGCCATGGCGTTTGTATACCGATCTAAGTGAATATATTTTTACTTGGCTTATTGGGTATAGTGCTTTGCTTGGGCCAATCGCTGGCATTATGATTTGTGATTACTTTGTTATTCGCAGAATGCGCCTTAACAGCGACGCGCTTTACGATACAAGGGGGGAGTACGCAGGATTACGAATCAGTACAGTTGTCATTCTTGTTATTGCAGTTTTGCCGAATCTTCCTGGATTTATAAATGCAGCATTCAAAACAGATGTGTTTCCAGAAATTTTCAATTCAATTTATACTTACGCTTGGTTTGTCGGCATCACAATTGCTTTTGTGTTGTACTGGCTAACCAATCAAGGAGAACGACAACATGGCTGAGTTGCCAACTTGTGAGTACACACCACCAGCATACGATGGACCTTCGAAAGAAGAAGTACAAAAACTTCGTGGTGAATATCTTACGCCAGCACTGATGACGTACTATAAAGATCCGATCATGATTGTTGATGGGCACATGCAGTACTTGTTTGATGAGAAAGGTACGCGGTATCTCGATGCCATTGCGGGTATTGTTACGGTTAGTGCTGGGCATTGTCACCCTCGAGTAATAGATGCTGTCAATACACAGAACTCTCGGTTGCAACACACGACAACAATTTATTTGCATCCGAATATTGCAAAGTTTGCGGAAAAACTCGCAAGCACATTGCCCGAAGGTTTGGATTGCGTGTACTTCACTAACAGTGGTTCGGAAGCAAACGATTTAGCAATTCTCATGGCGCGTGCATACACCAAACATTACGATGTGATTGCACTGCGGAATGCATACCACGGTGGTTCGCAGGGCGCGATGGGATTGACAGCGCATTCCAACTGGAAATATTCAGTTCCACATGGATTTGGTGTGTTGCATGCAGTCACACCCAATAGATACCGAGGGCATTTTGGATACGATGATCCACAAGCCGGCGAAAAGTACGCACACGATGTGAAGGATTTAATTGAAAGAGGCAGTTCCGGTGGTATTGCCGCATTTATTGCTGAGCCAATCCAAGGGGTTGGTGGAATAGTTGAAATGCCACCGAAATATTTACAAGATGCATACAAATATGTTCGGGATGCGGGAGGAGTTTGCATTGCCGACGAAGTGCAAACTGGTTTTGGACGAACAGGCGATAATTTTTGGGGTTTTGAAAATAATGACATTGTTCCAGATATGGTTGTCATGGCAAAAGGTATTGGAAATGGATGTCCACTTGGCGCAGTTGTGACTACGAAAGAAATCGCACAATCCATGACAGAAGCAGTGCACTTCAACACGTTTGGAGGGAACCCTGTTTCCTGTGCTCAAGGTCTCGCTTCCTTAGAAGTGATTCTTGATGATGACATGCAAGGAAACTCAAAACGTCTTGGAAATCAATTGCTTGACGGGTTGCGTGAGTTACAAAAGAAATATACGTGCATTGGAGATGTTCGTGGCATGGGGTTAATGGTAGGCATAGAACTTATCGAGGATCAAGATAAAACACCTGCTGCCAAACTTACAGTTGATGTACTTGAAACATGTAAAGATTTAGGATTGCTCGTTGGTAAAGGTGGTTTCTATGGGAATGTTCTTCGGATCACACCGCCAATGTGTTTGGCTGCGGAAGACATCTGTTTTATGCTTGAAGTTCTTGATGAAGCTATTGCAAAGGAAGCAGCGTGATGTTTGATACTGTGATCAAAGGCGGAATGATCTACACTCCTAATAATTGTTTTGTTGGTGATATTGGAATCGCAGGTGAATTGATAACTGAAATTTGCGAAGGTGGAGGGCTTGAGGGAGAACGAGTGATCGATGCAACTGGGAAGTGCGTTTTTCCTGGATTCATTGATCCACACGTGCACATTCATCTTCCGTTTATGGGAACAAATGCCATCGATGATCATGAATCAGCAAGCAAGGCAGCGCTTGTTGGCGGGACAACGACTATCATCGAAATGATTTGTCCCGGACCAGATGATGAGCCCGCAAACGCATTTGCAGAATGGAAAACTCTCGCAGAAGCAGGATGTTGTTGCGATTTTACATTTCATCTTGCCGTTGTTCGATTTGACGATCTTGCAAAAGAACAACTCCGTGAGTTAGTTGCGAAAGAGGGCGTGCAGTCGTTCAAAATTTTCTTGGCGTACAAAGGTGCGCTCAATATTTCAGATGAACATCTTCTTGATTTAATGCAACTTTGTAAAGAACTTGGTGTGACATTAACAGCGCACTGCGAAAACG
>JACNLW010000065.1 GCA_014381305.1 Planctomycetota bacterium | reverse complement strand
ATTTCCGGGGGTGAGTTTTTTCCGGGGGTGAGTTTTTCCCGGGGGGTGAGTTTTTCCCGGGGGGTGAGTTTTTAGTTTATTCTGCAAGGATGGAAATGCCTTTAGATCGAAGTCACATTGAAACTGAGAAGCAAAATAAATACACAATGGAACTCGATCTTTGTGATACGCACGAATTAGTATCACTACTC
The DNA here is from genome assembly GCA_014381305.1 of Planctomycetota bacterium. Lineage (GTDB taxonomy): Bacteria > Planctomycetota > Phycisphaerae > Phycisphaerales > SM1A02. Next base: position 28,932 of record JACNLW010000065.1, on the reverse strand, counting down.
GCTGAAGATCATCAACAAGCGATCGTTGCTGTTGAAGAAGCAGCGGAAACAATTGCAATTTTTATTGACGCCCTTACAGCGCGTGTAAAGAGAGGTGGCCGCCTTTTGTATCTTGGCTGTGGGACTTCGGGGCGACTTGGTGTTCTTGATGCTGCGGAATGTCCGCCTACTTTCCAAAGTGACCCATCGCTTGTCGTTGGATTGATTGCAGGTGGAGATCGTTCGCTGAAAAAATCTTCAGAGGAAGAGGAAGACAAACCTGATGGTGCAAACATTGCACTCGTTGAATTGAACCTTACCGAAAACGATACTGTTCTTGGCATCGCTGCTGGTGGAACCACCCCGTGGGTGCTGGGCGGTCTTACAATTGCAAAACAAATGGGTGCAATGACTGGATTTCTTACATGCAGTTCTGAAAAACCATCGTGTGATCATCTCATACAACTTCGCTCAGGCGCTGAACCACTTACGGGTTCTACAAGGATGAAAGCTGCAACTGCTACGAAGTTGACACTCAACATCATCACAACTGCCCTCTTTACTCGTCTTGGAAAAGTCTATGGAAATCTCATGGTTGATCTCAAAGCGAGCAATTCAAAACTTCAAGATCGAGCAATTCGGATTCTTTGCAGAGTCTGCAACGTGGAGAGGAATGAAGCGATAGCACTGCTCGAACTCACCTCTGGAGAAGTTAAAGTTGCAATTGTGATGTGTAAAAAACAAGTCGATGTAGAAACTGCCAAGACACTTCTCGAAGGCGTTGGTGGCAACGTACGCGCCGCACTATAATCCGCAACATGCCATTACTTGTAACCGGAACTATTGGAATTGATACTGTCCACACACCCACTGCAAAAGCAGAGGAAGTTTCTGGCGGATCATGTGCGTACTTCGCTGCTGCTGCAGCATTTCATCACGAGCCCGTGAGAATCGTTGGCGCTGTTGGTGGTGATTGGCCAGAGAATCACGCAACGTTGCTCGAATCAATTGACGGTTTGTGCCTCGATGGACTTGAACGGCGAAACGACTCAAAAACGTTTGCTTGGGGTGGTCGATACTTCGATAATATGAATCAGCGTGAAACGCTGTTCACTGAACTAGGCGTTCTTGAAGAAGCGCCCCCGAAAGTACCGGCCTCTTATTCGGATAGCCGTTTGATTTTCCTTGCAAACTCGCACCCTACTGTCCAAATGGATTTGCTTCTCAAATTTCCAGACAGGGAACTTGCTGTTGCAGACACGATGGATCTTTGGATCAACATTGCCCGAGATGAATTACTCGCACTTTTCAAAGAAATTGATGGGTTGATTATCAACGATTCTGAAGCAGAACAACTCACAGAGATAAGTAATCCGATCACGGCAGCACGAGCAATTATTGAAATGGGACCAAGTTTTGTTATTGTCAAAAAAGGTGAGCACGGCGCAGTTCTTGTCCACAAGGATGGCATTGCAGTTGTTCCTGCTTTCCCGCTTGAGCTGGACGGTGTCATCGATCCGACCGGAGCTGGTGATAGTTTTGCCGGCGGATTCATGGGCTACATCGCTGCATCTGGACGGTTAGACTTCCCTGCAATGCAAGCAGGCATGGCATGGGGTACTGTGACCGCTTCGTTTACGCTCGGATCTTTCGGTTTAGATGGACTTTGCTCCACAACTCGAGAAGATCTTGAAGCACGAATGCTTGACTTTCGGAGAATCGCTCAAATCAGCTAACAGTCGAACTACAACACTTGCATCCGTCTTCATCAACAGCCGAAGGTTGTGAGACTTTAAATCGAGACTGGAAAAACCGAAGCCGTTTCGGTTCGTACACCATTTCAAGACCTGTAATCTCCGAACGTTTTTCCCAAACTGAGATAATTGATTCTGTAACAACATCCATGTGCGCTTGTGTGTAGACCCTGCGAGGGATTGTTAAACGTACGAGCTCAAGTTTAGGATATATGTTATTGCCATCTGCATCACGACCCGCAGAAACTGCGCCGCGTTCCATCGTTCGAACACCTGAGTCAAGATAGATCTCTGCTGCAAGCGCTTGTGCAGGAAACAGTTCTCGAGGCAAGTGCGAAAGAAACTCTTGGGCGTTCAAGAAGATGCCATGACTCCCGATTGGTCGAACGATAGGAATACCAGCATCAATCAGTTTTTTGCCAAGATATTCAACCTGACCAACACGCGAAGCCATGTGTTCTTCTTGCACTGATTCGCCAATGCCAATCGCCATCGCTTCCATGTCACGTCCTGCCATACCACCATAGGTGTGTAACCCTTCGTACACAACAAGCATGTTTCTCGCTTCTTCTGCAAGTTCATCATCATTCACCGCAAGGAAACCGCCAATATTCACAAGGCAATCTTTTTTGCCTGACATTGTGCATCCGTCTGTGTGCGAACATATTTCAAGCAAAATTTCTTTGACTGTTTTAGTTTCAAATCCAGCTTCTCGCTGTTTGATAAACCATGCGTTCTCGACTGCACGCGTTGCGTCAAGGAAAACTTTGATTCCATGTGCATGGCAAAGTTCGCAGACAGTTCGTATATTTTCCATGCTGCATGGCTGACCGCCTGCCATGTTCACATTTGTTTCAAGCGAGAGGTATGGAATCTTATCAGCGCCAACCTTGTCAATAAGCGCTTGCATTTTTTCGATATCTACGTTTCCTTTAAAAGGAAATTCGCTCGAAGGCTGATGTGCTTCGTCAACGATCACATCAACAAAAGTACCACCGGCATGCTGTTGGTGAAACTTCGTAGTTGTGAAGTACATATTGCCCGGCACATAATCTCCATCTTTAATCATGATTTGTGAAAGGATGTGCTCCGCGCCGCGACCTTGGTGGGTTGGAATAAGATGTGTAAACCCATAGTGTTCGAACACTGCACGTTCTAAGTTGTAATAATTTCTAGAACCCGCGTAGGCTTCATCTCCAACCATCATGCCTGCCCACTGGCGATCACTCATCGCCGTCGTTCCAGAATCGGTAAGGAGATCAATATAGACATCCTCTGCCTCGATGAGAAAGGTGTTGAAACCCGCCTTTTCAAGTGCCTTTTCTCGGTCAGAAAAACTGGTCATTTTGATTGGCTCAACCATTTTGATTCGCCAAGGTTCAGCCCAAGATCGATTTTGCATAGTTTGTAATCCTTTTATCTATAGAATTTTACGTGTTTCTCATTGGCAAATGAGTAATGTGTTACATTATTCGGATATTCTTATCCGTTTTGTGTCGATATGGAATTATAGCACCTTTCTCATGCAAAAAACACTCCCTACTCAGCTAGAAATTAGAAAAAGAAGCGCAAGAATATCTAAGCGACGAGCGATCATTCTCGCCTCTCTTTACGTGCTTTTCATGATCCACCTTTTGCATTGGTGGATTGCTGGTCGAACGATGGCGCCTGCTGAACTCAATGAAACGATGTTTACGTTAGAGCAAGGCGTTGTGACTATTGGAGCAATTCTTCTTGGCGTCATCTTAATCAGTGTGTTCATGTTTGGTCGTTTTTTCTGTTCCTGGGGATGTCACATTTTGGCGTTAGAAGATCTTGCAAGTTGGATCTTAAACAAATTTGGTATTAAACCAAAGCCAGTGCGATCAAGACTCCTTCCACTCGCAGCTGTAGCTGCAATTTTTTACATGTTTGTTTGGCCAACCTTAGTGCGACTTTATGAAGGTCGCACGTGGCCCGGCTTGCGAGTGCTTACAGATGATGAAGGCTTAGGCTCCTTTACAACTGAACAATTCACTCGGAATCTTCCGGGACCATTGATGACGACTGTTACTTTCATATTCGTTGGAGGTGCAATTGTATGGCTCATGGGGTCACGGGGATTTTGCAGATATGTCTGCCCGTATGGCGCACTTTTTGCAGGAATCGACAGAGTATCCCCAGCTGGTATTCAACTTGTTGGCGACTGCGATGGTTGCGGCGAATGTACTGCTGTATGCACTTCTCACATCCGAGTCCATCATGAAATACAAGTGCATGGGAGAGTTGTTACGCCCGGCTGTCTCAAGGATTTGGATTGCGTCACTTCGTGTCCTCGTGATGCACTGAAGTTTGGCTACGGAAAACCATCGTTGTTTCGTTCGTTCAGTAATTTTACAAAACCAGATGTTCCTTGGGCGTGGAGTTGGACAGAAGAAATTCTCGGTGCGATTGTTTGTACTGCTACAACGCTAGCAACGCGCTCGCTCTATGGTGAAATTCCTTTTTTGTTGGCAATTACTTTTGGAGTCATTGCAGCGTGGGGAGCAGTCACAACGCTTCAATTATTTACAACCGCACATTTGCGAGTTGGAAGATTTCAACTCAAAGCAAATGGAGATTTCAAACCTGCATCAATCAGTTGGATTTTTGTTGGTACGGTGATCACTTTTGTACTTATTCACAGCGGATGGATTCGATGGCATGAACACAAAGGGCAACAAGCATGGGCCGAAGTTCAAAATGGTGACGTAGCAAAAGGTGAACCGATGGTGCGCCATTTGGAACTTGTCATCAAGTACGGCATATATCATCCCCCTTACGCTGATCGAATGCTTGCACAACTTTGGCTCAGCAGTGATACGCCCCAGAAGGCCATTCCACACCTTCATTACCTTGTGAAAGTATGGCCCAAGAGTGAAATATGGAAAAAAAGGTTAGAAAATGCGAAACTACAACTCGAAAATACTCCTTTATTAGACCAAAAACAGACAAATTAACAGCAATTTGTATCTTTGTGATTATTTTCACTTTTTATTTGGACATATTGGTTGACATTTAACAATTCTGTTGTATCCTACCTGTGTGGACAAAAAACCACATCAATATAACTCTCTCTAATTCTCTCCTTTTCCCCGAATCCCTCAGGCACCTCGTCGTTTCCGCCACCCTCCCTCCCTCTGCCTCACCTAAGGCGGGAACCGGCGAGGTGCCTGGGGGATTTTTCTCAAATGAAAAACCCTTTAGATGATATAATTATCCTTGTTAACGGATAAGGACACAATACATGCTTTCAAAAACTGCTGAATACGCTCTCCGCATCATGATCTTCCTCACTGAACAAGAAGAAAAATCTTCTACAGCGGACCAAATTGCCAAAGCGACTCTTGTGCCACCAGGGTATACCGTCAAAGTATTGCAACAACTTGGTCGAGCAAAACTTTCAAAGGGACAACGCGGTCGCAATGGCGGATTTGTTCTTGCGTGCGATCCTTCGAAAGTAAATCTACTTCAAGTTGTTACTGTGATTGACCCGCTCGAAAGAATTACAGAATGTCCACTTGGGAGATCTGAACACCAACACTCACTCTGCCCGCTCCATAGACAAATTGACAATGCAATTGCAAATCTCGAAGAGAGTCTTTCTAGTATGTCTTTGAAAGAAGTTATTGATTCTGGTGATGGGAGTTCACTCTGCCAAAATCATACGGCTGCAGCTGCAACTTTAAGTATCAACGCAACAGATTAAATTAACCTAGACCGCGGGTGAATTAATTTAAGACCGCGGGTGAATTAATCGCATCATTTTTGTATTATTTATCTGGATGCACTATTTGCGATTATTTCACCCGGGGTCAACTACTACTGGTTTCCACCATATCTCAATTCTTTTCACCCGCGGTCAACTACTTTAACTCACCCCCGGTGAGTTTTAGGGAAATGAACGATAAATGTCAAGAAACTCACCCCCGGTGAGTTTTTTCCCTTCAACAACTTCGCCTTTGCCATAGTGCACTTCACCGCGTTTTTTTCGATTTCAGTCATTGCAGCAGAGGCTGCCTCGTAATTATCATAGGAGAGCGCATCGAATGCAACTCTCTCATCTTCTGGATCGAAAAAAATAAGCTCTGCATAGTTGTGCCCCGCCATATTCTCAATCAAGAATCGAGCTGCTTCTTTTTTTTGAGAGCCTTCAGGATAATGCTCCAACACTGCTTCTAACTCAGATCGATTGTCACCTGCTTTTTCTAAGGCGACTTCCAAACGGTTGGGTCCAATGAAAGCAAACACGACAGCTAAAAGTTGAATATTGAGCATAGAAATGTGATTATAGGCAACTGTACAGTGCACAAATTATGATTTCGATGAAATACTTACAAAACTTGTCTATTTAATCTTGTGTTTAACAAAATAATCTCCTAGTATCTAATTCGGTTTCTTAATGCTCAAGAGAAGGAGAGAGCAATGCACACAATTAGATTCTTGGCCCCCCTTGGAACCATTTTTCTAACATCACCATTCTGTTTTGGCTACGGCGGAGGCTCCGCAGCACTCCCTGTGGAATGCAGTGAAACAGTCTCAACTAGATTCTGCGGCATTGACCCACAAACAATGGTGCTTGATCCAGATGGAGCAGTGCTCACACTAGTTGACACTCGAATCCCACCAACTGGTGCTTCGTATTGGCCAACTGCTGGTCAACTTTGGAACCCTCCTATCTTTAGTAATTTTGGTGCGGGAACAAATGAGTGGACAGCAAGAAACCTCGGCATCGTTTTTGGCGTTGCGCTTTCGCCTGGCTTTGACCCCGACATTTATGTTTCGGCTTCTCCAGGTGTCTTTGGGTATTTTGACCCAGCAATTCCTGGAGTTATAGGGCCCGCTGGTTCTGGCGGCATTTATAAAATTGATGGTACGTCTGGCCAAATTAGCAATTTTGTGCAGACTGGTTTTGGCGCAAATAAAATGCCAAACCTTGGTCCGGGTCTTGGAAACATACATGTTGGTTCGTCACATGTATACGCGACAAATCTAGATGACGGGAAAATTTACACACTCACGAGTTCTGGAAACGTCATACAATCCTATGATCCGTTTGGCGCGAACCAAAATGTTGATGGCAGTTACGCAACTTTGGGGGAACGTACCTTTGCAGTTGCGATGAACCCATCTGGCACCCGTCTCTACTTTAGCGTGTGGCTGAGAGACCAAACCCGCACAAACACTTCGTGGCCTGCGACAACAGGACCACCACCTGCAAACCCTAACAACTCAATCTGGTCCGTCGCGATTGATGCTACTGGGTCTCTTATTGGTTCACCGCAAAGAGAAATTGTGCTTCCATACTTGCCCTCTCAACAATGGTCAAACCCAGTAACTGACATTTCTTTTTCACCAACAGGAACAATGCTCCTTGCTGAACGAATCTTTTTAGGCGACTACGGGCAAATCGACGTTGGGCACCGAGCAAGAATTTTAGAGTACGAAAAAATAGGTGCTAGCTGGTTGCCCTCTTCCAGAAATTGGGATCTCGGCTCCACTGTGTTTTCAGGCATTGCTCCAAACGCAGTCGGAGGAGTTGCCTCGGATGATGATTCGCACACATGGGCAACCTGCGACCAAATATATCCCGGTGGAATCTATGGTTTAACGAGGCTTCCATTCCCCGGAAATTTCTTAGCTATTCGTATTACCTCGAGCATCCCAATTACGTTGCCGGGTGTTCAAAAAAATTCAATGGGAGAACTCGATTGCATGAACTGCAACGACCCTGAAGTTGTAGGCGCGTGTTGCGTCACTGATCCTTTCGGCATCGATTATTGCGTCATCGTCACACAACAGGAGTGCTACACGACCTACACAGGAATCTATTACGGAAACGGGAGTGACTGCGTAAACATAGATTGCGCATATCCACCTGAAATTGGAGCATGCTGTTTTGAAGATTCAGGCACCGGCTGGCAATGCCAAGACAATATGCTTGAACCAGATTGCCTCGCAAAGGCAAACAGCACTTGGTACATCAATAGCGCATGCGCACAAATCATCTGCCCACCGCAAGTCAACGAAGGTGCATGTTGCTTTGAAGATAATTGTGAATGGATCTGTCTTTACACGACTGAATCAGAGTGTCTAAATATGTATCAAGGCACGTTTTATCTCAACTTGCCTTGTAGCGACATTGCGTGCCCTATTGAAACAATGGGAGCTTGCTGTTACGAAATGAATGGACAAGTAATCTGCGATTTCATGTCTGTCTATGACTGCGAGGAGTTGCTCGGTGCTTTCCATGCAACAAAAACGTGCGACTGCATCCCATGCGATCCACTGCCTGCGACAGGTGCATGTTGTTATATGAATTCTTCAGGCATTATGACGTGCGGCATCTTGGAAGCTGGACCTTGCGCTAACCTTGCTGGAGTTTACTTTGGTGATGGAAGCGTATGCTCTAACGTCATTTGTTGCGCGCCTATTGGGGCTTGCTGTATTGAGGGTTTGTGCTTGCTCGCGAGTAGTGCACAATGCGCAAATGGAAATGGAATTTATTACGGAAACGGCACCCTCTGCCAAAATGTGCAGTGCATTGTTTGCTTCGCAGACATTGACAAAAACGGAAGAGTTGATATTGACGATCTCCTGATATTAATTGGAGCGATGGGAGTTTGCCCATGATTTTTACAATGAATAAACGTATTGCCACTTTTGCAGTCGCACTGGTTGCAAATCCTTCATTTGCAACAAACGATCCCTTTGGAGCATGTTGTTATGAAGTGAACTGTGAATGGTTCTGCGATGAATTGTTCGAGTCCGATTGTTATCTCAATTACGGTGGTGTTCACTGGGCGAACCTCTCCTGCACTGACATTAATTGCCCCGATTTCACTGTTTATGAATTAGGAGGTTGTTGCTACGAGTATGGTGACATTGGCACTACTTGTGTTGATGTAAAAGAACCAAAATGCAATGCACTCGGCGGGGTGTGGAACCCTGGCATTTACTGTGATTGTGACCCATGCACTCCTGTCAATGATGGTTGCGATGTTGTTCCAAGAACAGACTGTGTTGGAAGACCACAATTTCAAGACCCGAACTACCAACTTTTTGGCAATGGACAAATTGCAGTGCAAACTGCTTCGCCGAGTATTCTCGGAAATAACATGATTACTGTGTTCGACCTCTCTGGTGCACTTCCACTTGACCAAAACACAATTCTTGCAAGATATTCACATCCTTCATGGGCAGATCCGAACAATGATCCTGCGCCAGAACTTGGAAGTATTTTTGGTCTTGCCATTGACGAGATGGGCAATCTCTTTGTGAGCGCAACAAAAACATGGTCCGAAGATATAGAAGGCGATGGTGGTTGGGGAGCGGTGTATAAAATCGATACCATCACCGCACTTCCTTCTATTTTTGCAACTATTCCGATGCCCAATGCAGAAAGTTCGCTAGGGTCAATTACCTATGATTGTGACCATAATCAATTTTTTGTTTCGAGTTTTGAGGACGGTTTAATCTATCGCCTTGATTCTAGTACAGGCGTTATCCTTGACTTTTATGACCATGGATCGCCGTATACTGGTGCTCCAGGTCCTGTTCATTTCGGAGACAGACCATGGGCCGTTGAAGTGCATGACAACAAGTTGCACTACAGTCTTTGGAACAATGACGTAAACAATCAAGGAAGCGGGCTCAACCAAATCTGGTCCGTTCTTCTAGATGCTACCGGCAAACCAATTGTTGGCACTGAGACACTCGAAATCGACATACCTGTTCTTCAAAATTTTAATGGTTCTTCGCCAGTGGCAGATATTGATTTTAGTGTCGATGGCACAATGTTCCTGAGTGAACGATCACAGAACGACATAGAAATTGTGTCTGCGCACAATTCACGCGTGCTCGAATACGAATGTACCCCAAGTGGTTGGGTGCTATCTCCACATACCTTTGACATTGGCGTCTGGTATATTCACACAAATGCTGCAGGAGGTGTTGACGCAACTGCAAATCGAATCTGGGCATCAGGAGACGCCCTACATTTCCCGACTCCTGACATGATTTATGGAATCCAAGGGCTTCCCGTCACAGGCGGTGACACCACCAATAGTGTATTGATTGATTACCAAGGCACAGTAAATGGAACAGATAAAATGATGCTCGGAGACCTTGTCTGCACAGATGAAGATGGTGGTGGCGAGCTAGGCGTCTGCTGTTACCAAGATAATTGCGAATCGCATTGCGATGTCATGAATGAAAAAGATTGCATGAATTACTTTGGCTCTACATTTTTTCCAAATACAACGTGTGCACAAGTGAACTGTCCTCCACCACCAGAAGATGTCGGTGCATGTTGCTATGTTGATGCAGGTGGATACCTTTGTACAAATGCAAACATGACACTTTGTGATGCCATACAAGGAATTTGGTATCCTGGCATTCCATGTGAGTGCATCCCATGTGAGCCAACTATCGAAACTGGGGCTTGTTGTTTCCTAGATACAAGTTCAGGCATTTGGACCTGTTACGAATTGACTGAAGAAGAGTGCGCAGACAAACCCGAAAGCACGTATAGCGGAGACGGAACCACTTGCATGGATACGACGTGCTGTAAACCAATTGGCGCGTGTTGCGTTGCGGGCAACTGCTTGCTTGTTTCAGTCGACCAGTGCTCTTCTGCTAATGGATTCTACTACGGTGACGGCGTGCAGTGCTTTGTCGTTGACTGCAGTTATTGCCCTAGTGATTTGAATGATGATGCCAGAGTTAATATTGATGACTTGCTTATCTTGATCTCAGCGTGGGGAGCGTGCCCTTAATAGTTTAACCCGCGATTTATTCTTTGTGGACTTATGACAATTCGGAATCAATAAACTCAAAGCGGACGTGGTCAACGTGCCATGCTCCAAAGAGAATTCTAAAGTCGTCATCTTGCACCCCGCTAAAAACAAGTTGTCTGCGTTTTTCAGGCCCTGCAAACAAACATACTATTCCCGAAGTAATAGCGCGGTATCCAGTACGGCGAATCAAAAGCATGTCGCGATCGCATCGCCAAACTTGTTTACCAAACTTGACCCAACCAGGACCTACGACAAATGATTTTCCAATAATTTTTCCGCGCCCGATCCTTCGCAATATTGCTGGAAGTTTTCTTGAGCGATGTATAAACGACAACCCTAAGACAAGTCTTGCCATATTCCATAGCAGCAGTGCTACGATGAACCATCCAAAAATAGACGCACCTCCGCCACGCATTGCATAAGTCATTGCACCGCCAATAAAAAACAAACTAAGAAACATCCCAGCAAGGCAGCCGAACATCGATCCGGGCTGCGATGTTTGTACAAGTTCAGGTTCGATGAGCCCTTCTGGAATCTCTATTTCTTGGAGGAGATCTGCCATTGACACATCTGCAATTGTTTGAGGAAGTGAAAGTTCTTCGCGCTTCCACGGATGCACGCCCTTGCCACTATTGAAACAAAGCCACCGAAGTGAAAGTTGTTGTAATTGCAAAGCCATGCCAACGTGTTTCTTTCCTCTAAGCACTTTTCTTCTCGATTTTACATCGAAGAGAATGATAAGTGCGAGAATGATAGCGATCGTACTTAGAAAATAAAAAATGTGAACCATTTCAATAGACAGTAGAAACAAAATGAGAAGTGGGAGAATTGCGAATACAACATAATTTGTTCCCCATCGGCCTGGACAATGTAATTCAACAAAACCGATTTTTTTAGCAGACATTACTCCCTGCTCAGGGTGACCTGTCATACCTTTGTGACTTCAACCCATGTTTCGTTTTTAGCAAGTGACGCACCCCAACTCAATCCAATCGGAATGCCCATGAGTGATCCCGCGGCATATTCGAGTGGCATAGGAAAGATGAACGGTGAGATCGTATTTTGCGTAAAAGCGATATCAGTTACGCCCATAGAAGTTGCGATTGCATAGCCAACTGCTGCGATTGCTGTTGGCGCGGCGAAAAGTATAAGCGGCTGCAGATTCGGTGTCCATTTTCGAGCAAGACATGCAACTACAATGCCTCCTACTGCTGCTGCTCCGATGACTTGCCCCTTGCTTGGAGTTACTGCAACGAGCCAGATCACTGGCAGCATCGCGAGCGAAATGAGCAACGTCATTCCAATGCTTCGTGGCGAAAAAGGTGCGTCCCACTTCTCACTCTCGTTCAGTGGAACATCTTCCAACGGTCCTGAAATTCGGAACATGCTGATAGAACAGATAAGAAGAAAGAGACTCAAACCCAGAGCCTCTACTATTAAGAGCGTAGTATTACCCTCAGAAAAAATGAACTCCGTAACGCCCTGAGTTCTCATAACCATTGCAAAGAGAGCGAACCCTACGACGAACATTCCACTTGCTGCTGAACTTACTTTTCCTACGAAGAGGCCAAGTATCGTCGCAATAGCGAGAACAAGGAGGATCGCAAGCGATGCTCGAATCGGGTCGATTGACTGCAAGATTGTTGGCCCGAGTCCACCTCTAGATCCCACTAGCCAATCAGCGCCTAGAGCACCTACCGCTGCTGAAATCCCTAATGTTACGATAAGTATTGCTGTTCGCATCCATTCTGCCATGAGTACATCTTACCAACAAGAGTGCGGGACTTCATTAAGCCCCGCTTCGCTAGAGTCTGGAATAAACTCACCCCCGGTGAGTTTATTAGACCGCGGGTGAATTAATCGCACCAGTGTGGTTTATATCACCAGGCTTTGCGATATCAACGATTATTTCACCCGGGGTCAATCTTGGGAATAAACTCACCCCCGGTGAGTTTAAGGAAAATGAACGCTGAAAACAAGAAACTCACCGGGGGTGAGTTTTTCTTGAAGATGGCAGGAAACTGACCCCATTGATCTCAAACTTACTTTAGGTGTATTCATCCATGGTCAGTTTTGCGGAGAATAAACTCACCCCCGGTGAGTTTATTGGTTATTGGGTGGTAAATGAAGAAAACTCACCGGGGGTGAGTTTCCGAGGGTGAGTTTCAGTCTTCCGCTATGGTATTCTGTGTCGATGGATCAGCAATCACTTATTCTCAATGGCGGTCCCTTGATCGGACCGGATGTCGTTTCTGTTGCCAGAAAGGGTTTAAAAGTCTCGATTGGCGACGAATCCCTCGCCCGCATGCGTGCCTCTCGGGCTACCGTAGAAAAAGCCGCTGCTTCATCTACACCGACATACAGCATCAACACTGGCTTTGGCGCGCTCTCCACAACATCGATCTCTAACGATGAACTTGCGCAATTGCAAATGAACTTGCTTCGATCACACGCTGCAGGCGTTGGCGAACCGCTTCCCCAAGATATCGTCAGGGGCATGATGGTGATTCTTGCCGGAAGTTTGTGTCGCGGCTTCAGTGGCGTGCGACCTGTCGTTGCTCAATTGCTCGTTGGCATGCTCAACGCAAATGTCACACCCATCATTCCATCACGTGGTTCCGTTGGTGCATCAGGCGACCTTGCACCCCTTGCACATCTTGCTTTGGTCCTTTGCGGTGAAGGCAAGGCAACTCTTGGCGAAAAGGAAATGCCCGGCAAAGCAGCACTCACGGCGGCGGGTCTTGAACCTATTGTTCCATCAGTAAAAGAAGGTCTTGCGCTCATCAATGGAACGCACCTCATGGCATCAATCGCAACACTTGCACTTGGTGACATTGCATTAATTTGCGAAGCTGCTGTGATCGCAACTGCAATGTCTATCGATGCAGCAAAAGCAACTGACACTTTTTTAGACGATCGACTTCATGCTGCTCGTGGGCAAAGCGGACAGCAAACTGTTGCTGCATCAATTCGATCACATTTAAAAAATTCAACGATTGTCACCTCACATGCAGAAGATGATGTGCGCGTACAAGACCCATACAGTTTTCGATGTTCGCCCCAAGTTTTAGGTGCAGCAATCGAAGCAATCGCTAGAATCACCGGCACGATCTCAGCTGAACTAGGCGCAGTCACTGACAACCCGCTCGTTTTCCCTAAAGATGATGATATTATTTCGGGTGGTAACTTTCATGGCATGCCACTTGCCATTGCGATGGACGAACTGCGCATCGCTCTTTGTCATGTCGCTGGGATTTCAGAACGTCGCGTCGATTGGATTTTGTCTGGGCACTGCCCGCACAACGATATCCCACCTTTTCTTGCATGCAAACAGGGAGTTGAAAGTGGCCTCATGATCACCCAGTATTCTGCTGCTGCTTGCTGCGCCGAACTTCGCACCTTATCGATGCCCGCAAGTGTTTCAAACATTCCAACATCAGGTGGCATTGAAGATTACAACTCAATGGGCGCAACATCAGCGCTTCTTCTGCGGCAATCTGTTGATCTTTGCAGAACTGTCATTGCAATAGAACTGCTCGTGGGATGTGACGCACTCGATCACCATCGCCCACTTCGGAGTGGAGATGCAGTTGAAACAATGTACGAAAAGATACGCCAAGTTGTTCCTGTGAGAAATTGCGACCGCGCACCGTCTGATGATATCGCTGCGATAGAAAAATTACTCCGTTAGGGGAACCTCTGCAATACTTGCGAAGTAGACTGAAAGATACATGCAAAGATATCTAATAGAGAAAAACATCTATAGAAGTAACCCTAATAGCAAAGAGGAAAAAAGCAATAATAAAATATAGATGTAACTTTCAAATCACCCACAAGAGTCCCCGCAGCACTCAGAGAGTCCGGTAAATACTGCAATCGTACTTCCAACGGGGTCAGTGAAAACTGAGAATCGACCAATGCCTGGAATATCTGCTGGTTCAACACAAACAGTTGCGCCAAGTTCGATCGCTTTCGATGTTGTCATGTCTACATCTGCAACGCTGACATACCCCAGCCACGATGGCTTCCCTTCCCAGTGCATGTTCATCATGCCGCCTGCCCACGCTTCTCCATTCATGAAAACTGCGTAGGGTTCTTCGCTTGTGTGACTTGCTTGGGCATTCCAGCCAAACATTTTTTCGTAAAACACACCAGCGACATCCATATCAGTTGTAAGCAATTCGTTCCAACAAAACGCGCCGTGTCCCCACGCATTTTTCCCATCTCCGCCCTTAAAAATACTTATCGTTGCGCCCGTTGGATCTGTCATCACAGCAAAGCGCCCTTCCTCACCTGCGTCTTGCGGACCACAACAGAGGGTACCTCCGCATGCGGTAATTTTTTCTGCAGTTGCGTCAACGTCATCTACAGCGATGTAACTTCCCCAATGCGAAGGCGTATCTGCTGGCCAATTATCATCCATTGCCATCATGCCGCCAACAGGATGTCCATCCTTTTTAAAAACGGTGTAATCCATCCCACAACAATCATCTTTTGTTGCTTCCCATCCGAATAAAGCGCAATAAAAATCGCTTGCAGTTTGAGTATCCCCTGTAGCCATTTCGTTCCAGCAAAATGTTCCCGCGGTGATCGTATTCATCGTAATTTCTGTTTGCATTGCCATCGGTACTTCTCCTTTTTTATAGTGCCTATATTCATTATACGCCTGCAAAGAACTGCCCGAGCGGATACCATCGTCAAGATGACTATGCTCGATAGTAAAAACCAAAAACGAGTGATTCAAGCCCCCAGAGGCACGCAAATGACTTGCAAATCTTGGCAAGCCGAAGCTGCGATGCGAATGCTGATGAATAATCTCGACCCTGAAGTGGCAGAGCGACCCAATGACCTCGTCGTCTATGGTGGTCGTGGCAAAGCCGCTCGCAGTTGGGAAGCGTACGATGCAATCATCGCATCATTGCAATCACTAGAAATTGACGAAACGTTACTCGTACAATCTGGCAAGCCAGTTGGCATTGCTCGAACCACTGTTGATGCGCCGCGTGTCATCATCGCAAACAGTAACCTTGTTCCACATTGGGCAACCCAAGAACATTTTGATGACCTTGAAAATCGCGGACTCATGATGTACGGACAGATGACCGCGGGTTCTTGGATCTACATCGGAACGCAAGGCATTTTGCAAGGCACGTATGAAACTTTTGCAGAATGTGCAAGACAACATTTCGAAGGTACGCTTTCAGGAACGTTAACCGTCACTGGTGGATGCGGCGGAATGGGCGGTGCGCAACCACTCGCCGTCACAATGAACGATGGCACCTGTTTGATTGCAGACGTTTGTATTGAACGTCTTGAAAAACGAGTCCATGATCGTTATCTAGATGTCATAGAACACGACATCGATCTGGCAATTGATAAAGCCGTTGAAGCGAAAAATAGAAAAGACGCAGTTTCGATTGGGTATTGCGGAAACATCGTAGATCTTCTCATACGTTTACAAGAACGAAACATTATTCCAGAAGTCTTAACAGATCAAACATCTGCACACGATCCGCTTGTTGGGTATTACCCTGAGAGTTTATCCCGCGAAGAGGCAGACATTCTCCGCAGCGAAAACCCCGAAGCGTATGTAGAAAAAAGTATGGCTTCGATGGCAAAACACGTTGTGGCAATGCTTTGGTTTATGAACAAAGGTTCAAAAACATTTGATTATGGAAACAACCTCCGCCAACGAGCCTTCGATACTGGCGTAAAAAACGCTTTTGATTTTAAGGGGTTTGTTCCTGAATATATTCGACCTCAATTTTGTCGCGGTCGTGGTCCATTTAGATGGTGTGTACTTTCTGGCGATCCAGAAGAAATACGCATAACAGACCAAGTTATTTTGGATCTATTTCCTGAGGATGAGTCACTCAAAAGGTGGATCACAATGGCACAAGATCGAGTTGCATTCCAAGGACTTCCTTGCAGAATTTGCTGGCTTGGTTTGGGAGAACGAGATAAAGCAGGACTTGCATTTAACGAACTCGTTCGCAGCGGAAAAATTTCTGCCCCAATTGTCATTGGCAGAGACCACCTCGATTGCGGAAGTGTTGCAAGTCCAAATCGTGAAACCGAAGGAATGCTTGATGGAACTGACGCTGTCAGCGATTGGCCCCTTCTTAATTTTGCACTCAACATTGCAAGTGGCGCTAGTTGGGTGAGTTTTCATCATGGTGGCGGCGTAGGAATTGGCTACTCGCAACATGCAGGACAAGTGATTGTCGCCGACGGCACCGATGAAGCAGCAAGAAGATTAGAACGGGTGCTTACAAACGACCCGATGATGGGAATCTTTCGACATGTTGATGCGGGCTATGACGAAGCAGTCCAATGTGCAATTGAGCAACAAGTCAACATCCCAATGAAAGACAAATCCTGTGAGTGATTTTATAATTGCAAACGCTCGTATCATTACACTCGACCAAGGTGATCTCCCCCGCCGAGGCGGAGAAATGGGAAATCTTGGTGTAATCGAAAACGGGTACGTTCTTGTACTTAACGGGAAAATAGATCAAGTACAAAGTGGCTCCCCTGATGAAGCCGTTTTTGACAAAAGTGAGGAACTCGTCGTTGTAGATGCAGAAGGTCGCGTTGTAATGCCAACGTTTGTTGATTGCCACACGCATACGTGCTGGGCTGGTTCACGTCTCGATGAGTTTGAAGCGGGTTTGCATGGCGTACCCTATCTCGACATTCTTGCACAAGGCGGCGGCATTATGTCAACTGTCAAATCTGTGAGAGACGCAACCCAAGAGGAGTTAGCAACGAGTCTTGTCGGAAGAATCGCATTAATGGCTTCAATGGGAACTACCGTTGTTGAAGTGAAAAGTGGATACGGCCTCTCAACTGAAGCTGAGTTAAAAATGCTCCGCGCAATACACGATGCATCACAAGAGATACCACAACTTGTGAGCGGCACTTTTCTCGGCGCACACGCAATTGATCCAGAAGTAGACAACTTTACAGATCTTGTTATTGATGAAACATTGCCTGCAGTTGCTGCAGAATTTCCAAACATTACGTGCGATGCATACTGCGAAGAAGGCGCGTGGTCAGTTGACGAAACGACGAAACTATTTCAAAAAGCAATTGATTTAGGCTGTCCTATTCGCGTACATCTTGATCAATTCAATGCACTGGGCATGTTGTCAAAAGCAATTGAACTTGGAGCAGTGAGCGTCGATCACTTAGAACATTCAACTGACAAAGAACTCGCACTCCTTGCAGATAGCAGTACTATTGGCGTCCTCCTTCCCGCAAGCGGTTTCTGTCTGAACGATGCATATGCACGCGGGCGATTTATGATTGACGCGGGCTGCTCGATTGCACTCGCAACAAATTTTAACCCCGGATCCGCACCGATGCCATCCATGCCATTTGCGATTGCTCTTGCGTGCAGACGGCTTGGTCTTACACCAGCTGAAGCGATTACCGCTGCAACAGTAAACGCCGCTTGCGTTCTTGGTTTGCAGGACAAAGTTGGAAGAATTAAAGTTGGATTTCGCGGTGACATACAGTTGCTCGATTGCGAAGATGAACGAGAATTAGCATGGCAAATTTGTGGTGGCGGCCCATTGCTTGTATCGATTGACGGAGAAATAGTCCATTTACTTTCTGATGGCGAACTTGAAATGGATGGGGATGAATAATGATGAAAACTGTTCCACTTGTTTCAACCAACGATGCAAAAAATGCACTCGCTTCTGCAAAACATGTCGTTGAAATTCACAAAGCGCTAACTGATTTTCTTCGAGCCGGCTTAACATTGCCAGAGATTGACGCATTCGTTGGAAACAAACTTCGAGATCTAAAATGCAAGAGCGCATTCTATAAATACAAAATTCCTGGGCAACCTCCCTTTCCAAGTCAGTCTTGTCTCTCGGTCAATGATTGCGTTGTCCATGGAACCCACATCATGCCACAATCACCGCTCTCTGCTGGTGATCTTGTTTCAGTTGACATTGGCGTGAAACACAACGGTTGGATTGGCGACGCTGCGTGGACTTGGGCAATTGAACATGCAAGTGATGAAAATCAAAAACTCATGCAAGCAGGTCGAGAATCTCTTGCCGCTGGCATCAAAGCAATGCAGCCGGGTCGCCCTATGATGGATTTCGCTCGCGCAGTACAAGGTGTTGCTGAAGGCGAATATAATTTTCATTTAACCCGCGGCCTTGGAGGACATGGATACGGTAAAACACTTCATGCGCCACCATTTATTTCGAATGTTGTGCCTACACATCCCTCTGAATGGCCCGATGCATGGAGAACTTTTGAGCCGGGCATGCTTATCGCTGTCGAGCCAATGCTTGCAATTACCACAGGACAAATTGAAAACGTCAAGGGAACATGGCCAATTTTTTCAGCAGATCATTCCATATCTGTCCATTACGAGGCTGACGTCCACATTACAGAAAATGGTCCAGTCGATCTAACTGAAGGCTTACAAGACCTTCCATACATCGTAGGAGGCTAACGATGCTCACTTTTGTACTTTCTCTTTTTTACTCTGGATACGTTGAACCTATTCACGATTATCCAGAAACACGTCGCGAAATTGTAGTTGATACATTTCATGGTCAAGAAGTTTCCGACCCATATCGATGGCTTGAAGATGATGTACGAAAAAATGAAGAAGTCGCTGCATGGGTCGACGCCGAAAATATTGTTACTAGAGAATACCTAGATTCCATTGAAGTGCTTCCGGAAATTGATAAAGCGCTCACAAACGCATGGAATTATCCAAAACAAGGATCACCATTCCACAGAGGAACACGATGGTTCCAATCTAGAAATACTGGGTTACAAAATCACAGTGTTTTATACACTGGGGACTCACCAAAGAACATCAACGAAGTTTTGTTAGACCCAAACTCTTTTTCTGAAGATGGCACTCGTGCCCTTTCAATGTATAGCCCAAGCCCAGAGGGGACCTATCTCACGTGGGGAATTTCTGATGCTGGTTCTGATTGGTCCGTTTGGTATTCAAAAAATTTAATCACTGGCGAACCTTTACCAGAAGTAATGCGAGATATTAAAACGTCATCCCCTGCTTGGCTTCCTGATGAAACTGGTTTCTACTATTCAAGGTATCCCAAAACAAACGGTCATATCGAAACCACGAACGGGCAGCAACTATGGTTTCATACAGTTGGCACTGAACAGTCGGAAGACAAATTGATTTGGTCTGATCCTGAACATCCGGATCGTTTTTACGGTGCATCGGTAACAAAAGACGGAGGATGGTTAGTTGTATCAGTCAGCGAAGGAACTTCCTCGAACAACGCATTACTCGTAAAGGGTCCCAACGAATCGGAACTCCGTTGGCAAGTTCCGAACTTCGTCGCTTCATTCGAACTGATCGGTGGAATTGGAAACACGCTTTGGTTTAAAACAGATGACAAAGCACCAAGAGGGAAAATTATCTCGGTGACATTTGAAGATTCGCACGCGCTGGTAAAAGATGTAATCCCAGAACAGAAAAACATCCTCCGCGGTGCAGATGTTGTGGGCGGAAAAATTACTGCAACATGGCTTGAAGATGCATCAACAAAAGCCACTGTGCATTCCTTAGACGGGAACGAACTCTATACAGTAAAGATGCCAGGAATTGGTACCGCCGGTGGCTTTGGCGGACACAACGACGATCAAGTTGTGTACTGGTCATATTCAAGTTACAACTACCCGCCCTCTACGTTTACTCTTGATTTAAATTCTGGCAAAACAGAACTCTTTTGGAAAACGGCGTTTCCTCTTGACCTCTCTGAAATGGTCGTACAAAGGTCATTTGTCACGAGCAGTGACGGAGCGAAGGTTCCACTCTTTATTGTTTCACATAAAGACACAGTGCTTGATGGCAATAACCCGGTACTGCTTTATGGGTATGGTGGTTTTGACATTTCGATACTGCCATATTTCTCACCCTCACGCGCTGTCTGGATGAAAATGGGCGGTGTATACGCTGTTGCTTGTATTCGTGGTGGAAGTGAATATGGAAAAGAGTGGCATGAGGGTGGCATGCTCGCGAACAAACAGCAAGTTTTTGATGATTTCATTGCAAGCGCCGAGTGGCTCATTGAACACAAATGGACGAATACAAACAAACTCGCGATTCAAGGTGGCAGTAATGGCGGACTTCTCGTTGGCGCATGTATGACGCAACGTCCAGATTTGTTTGGCGCTTGTTTGCCAGCTGTTGGCGTGATGGACATGTTGCGTTTTCCATTGTTCACAGTTGGTTGGGCGTGGACGAGTGATTATGGTTCACCAGATGATCCTGACATGTTTCCGATTTTGTACGGATATTCCCCGTATCACAATCTTAAAAAAGGTACTTCGTATCCACCAACTCTCGTGACTACTGGCGATACGGATGATCGAGTTGTACCGGGACATAGTTTTAAATTTGCAGCAGCATTACAACACGCCCATGTTGGTGCAAATCCAGTCATGATCCGCATTGAGACTCGCGCGGGTCACGGCGCAGGCAAACCAACAAAACTACGAATCGAGGAAGCTGCTGATGTGTATGCATTCCTTTACGAAGCCTTAGGGATGTAACGATTTAATCCGCTGTCAACTTGACCACGGGTCAAATTGAGTACAATTCACAAATGCAAATCACGCTTGCTAATCCAAGGGGCTTCTGCGCGGGAGTCCACATGGCAGTCGACATCGTCGACCATCTTCTTGATGCAATCGAAGAGCATGAGAAAATCTATGTATTCCATGAAATCGTGCACAATCGACATGTTGTTGGAAGGTTAAGAGACCGAGGCGCAGTCTTCGTCGACTCCATTGGTGAAATTCCAGAAGGATCAGTTGTTGTTTTCAGCGCACATGGGGTTAGCCCAGCAGTACGTGCACAAGCAAAAAAGAGAAACCTTACTGCAATTGATGCGACGTGCCCGCTTGTGACAAAAGTGCACGCAGAAGCAATTCGATATGACGAAAGAGGATGGCAAATTCTTCTCATTGGTCACCGAGATCATCAAGAAGTATTGGGGACTGCTGGTGAAGCACCGGACAATATTCAGATAGTGGAATCACCATCTGACATTCCTCAACTAAGCATTGATGACCCTGAAAAATTGGTATATCTCACACAAACAACACTGAGTACTGATGATGCTGATGTCATTATTTCAGCATTGAAAAAAGAATTCCCCTCGATTAATTCGCCTCCTACCGATGACATCTGTTATGCCACAACAAACCGTCAAACTGCTGTACGAGATACTGCCGATGATGTTGATCTTGTGCTCGTTGTTGGCAGTACGAATAGTTCCAATTCCCTTCGTCTCACAGAAATTTCCGAGACTGCTGGCACGACCGCATACTTAATTGACGATGTAAGCCACCTTCAAGCGACATGGTTTTCAAATGTCAACTCCGTTCTTGTCACTGCTGGGGCGAGCGCCCCTGAACATCTCGTAACTGAGATTATCGAACACCTCACAGAACATTACAATGGCAACCTTAAAGCTGACTCGATTGTGAATGAAGACATGACTTTCTCTATGCCAAAATCTCTCCAGACGTTTCTCCAATCAAGAGATGTCACAATCCAAGGTCGTGCACAATGAGTACCAAACAACACGCGCTCGAACAGTTTCCACGTGACATTGAAGCGATCGTTGCAGAACTTGGGATGCCGCAATTTGCTACGAAACAAATTCTGAGTTGGATTTACGAAAAAGGAATCGACAACGTCGATTCGATGACCAACATTTCAAAACGCCATCGTGAACTACTGGCAGAACGGCTGTTCTTTCGCAGGTCCAAAAAAGTAGTCGAAAAAGTTGCCTCTGATAAAACAAGAAAAATATTGCTTGCGTGGGATGACGGAACCAAAAAAACTGAAACTGTCATGATCCCAACAGATAAACGAAAAACTGCCTGCGTTTCGAGCCAAGTTGGTTGCCCTGTTGGCTGCACGTTCTGCGCATCTGGTCTTGATGGATTAGAAGGAAACCTTGACGTTGGACAAATTGTTGAACAAGTCATCGCCCTTGGCGCAGACTCAATTACAAACATCGTATTCATGGGTATGGGTGAACCTCTTGCAAATTACAATGCTGTAACAAGAGCCATTCGCATTTTAAATGCACCTTGGGGATGCTCTATTGGCGCGAGAAAAATAACTGTATCTACAGTTGGACTTCCAGCTGCTATTGAAAGACTTGCAACATTCGATATCCCAGTCACTCTTGCACTGAGTTTACATGCTCCAAATGATGCACTAAGAAAACAACTCATCCCATGGGCAGAATTTGCTTCAATCGAAGATATCTTAAAAGCATGTGGCAAATATTTTGCAGCAACTGGCAGAGAGATCACCCTTGAGTATCTCCTATTAAGTGGTGTCAATGACCGGATCTCAGAAGCTAAAGAACTTGTCGATCTGTGCAAAACTCTCCGATGCAATGTGAACCTCATTCGATACAACGAAGTAGAAAGTATTGCGTACAAACGACCCCAAACAGCTCAAGTACGGCGTTTTCAAGAAACCTTACAAAACGCCGGTGTAAATGTACACATTCGTGCAAGTAGAGGTCGCGATATTGATGCTGCATGCGGCCAACTGCGTAGAAAATATCAAGTAACTACAAGTTAATTTCTGTTTCTCGGCTAACAATACGTTCAATTTCTTGAACACTCACTGTGTGCAACGAACCGTCAATAGCCATTGCATGCAATTGTTCAAAGCTGTGCACCCAATCACTGGTTTTTACCTGTTCCTGCGCAACTTGGTTCATCAAATGTATCAACAGTGTTCTAACTTTTCGATCTCGTTTTCGGCCACGGAATCGCCTTGGGATAATTCTTCCAACATTTGAAATCAACGCTGTAGACCAATCGCTAGATCGAATCTCCGCGTTTAATCTCCATTTCCCAAGGCACAATTCAAATCGAGACAAGAACCTTCGATGCAACTCGTCTCCCCTAGGTTTTCTTACATTCAACCTGCTTCGTAAGTTGCGAATAATTTCTGGACTTCTCGCTAAGCGTGCAAGGTAAATTGGATCACGAATGAGCATCGATTCTGCAAGGATAAGTATGCTGTATCTCGTGAGCGCACGCCCAGTTTCAACTTGATCATTTTGATAAACACCAACGATGAGATCGACGTAGTTGGTTGCAACCTTTTCACCTCCCCACAACATACAGCGCCGAATGCCAACAATAGCTGAATACAACGCATCGCGACCATCAACGGTTTCAGACAATCCGGGAAGTTCTCTCAATGCTCTATCGAAAAGACGCTTCGCTATTTCTGCTCTCTTTTTACCTCGAAATCCAACCCTTCGTATATTTCGAAAATACCTACGAGTAATACGAGTAAGATCAACTACTGCTTCCTCATCAACAGGAATCCATGCAACATCTGGTTGCAATGCAATCCGCCGACCATACTCAAACGCTTCTTGGCTTCGAGCAAAACCGCGACTTTCCGCTTCTTGCAGTGAAGTGTTCATTGCATCAACTGTAAGTGGGACGAGCCCCTGCTGAAATGCTACGCCAAGTTGCACAATGTCGCCAAGGCGTGTGTTGTGAAATCGATACCTCGCCCACGCAGAAAAGTCTCCAGTCATTCCAGTTTTAGCACAGAAATGGTGACTCACATCATCAAGGGCAATCATATATTCGCTTTGTTTCTTCCCAAGACCTAATTGAAGATCCAATTTCCCTGTGTTAATAATTGCATACGTACGTTGCGGAGATGCAATTTGTAGAATTCCTTCAGGATCAAGGGCACGCATCACTTCTTCTCGATCCCAACCCAAAAGTAAATCTGCCTCACCCCAAGGAATAAATCCAACGAGTGGTCGTTCAGATCTTGGTGTTTGCGGTCGAGTGAACAAAATTTGCGACCACGCTCGACGGCCAGCACCTACAACTATGCTGTTGGACTGCGTTCTTGTTTCGTATCCCATAATTTCCGCACTTCGAAGTAAAATTTGAGCCACAATTCCAAGTTGATCTCCTCGGGTTCCTGCAATATGTACACGCCACTCAGGAGAGTTTGCATGCACTGGAGTTGGCGGTGTCAATCGAGCATCTGTATGAGAAACTACACGAATTGGCGGTTTTACTCGCACAACCTTCGCTTGCTCCATGACTGGTCTAAGTGATACATGAAATTTGTTTTCACTGTTAGTGAGCCAATCACTCCAGATACGTGTTTCAAGTGGCATGACTGCTTCAAAATTTTTCTTCTTGGTTGAAGTAGTATTTTTTACTTCACTCATTTCATCCATTGTGATTGAAACGATGTTTGTCTCTAAAAAACCACGCGTGTCAATCGCTTTACAGACTTCTGAAAGTTTATCTATATCATATCGAGGCTCATTGCCTTCTTGAACGACGATGATCGTGACACCGCTTCGATTAATTGCTGTTGTAATTGCTTCATTTAACTCTTCACGGTGATCAATACCAACTCGAACGACTCTGCTCTTGTCGTCTTTGGTTGATGGCAAAATTGATGCATCAAGGAAACTTGTTGTGGCATTACTTGCACCGCCTTCCCACACAAGAAATATTCGCGTTTCGTCAATGTTTAAACAACTTTTCACAACAGCTACACCATCTGTTTGAAAACGTGACCTACCCCATGTCTCAATAAAAACATGTTCTCCATCACCAGAACATATCAGAGCGCCATCAATCGTAATTGTGTGCGTATCGTTTTTTTCAGCAGCTTTCTGTGCAACATTTGAGAGTACTTGCAGTGCCGCTGCAGTACCCAAATGTGCTCGCCGTTGCGGTCTTTGAGGGAGCGGTGGCTGTGATTGCAACAAGAGATTGTCAACACCAGATGCCGGTCTCGCTTCATGCAGCAAATGCTTGATCATTCTCGCAACAACTGACGGATGAATTGCATCCTGTGGAACTTGAATTGGCACATGTTCTGGATCAATTGGTGGTAACTCCCGACCCCAAACCAATGCAACTTCTTCTCCGTCTCGTCGCATTTGTTCTGCAATCGCCATCACCCTTTCTTCAATTTCGCCCGGCCTTGGTTCAAGAACAACTAGATTGTGACATCGTGTCAACATCCTTTTGATTGGTATATCATCGAGGGGCGAAACAAGTCGTACATTTAATGTTGGAACACGCCCGAGCAAACGCAGTTCACTCACAAGATAACGCAACGAATTATCAGCAAGACCAACCGTAATGAACCCGACTGATCCTCGTTCTCCCGGACTTGGCAATGTCCTCTGCCTGTTCAATTCTAATCTGCGTGATAAACGGATTGGATCATTGGTTTCCCCGTGTAGCCTAGTCGTGGGTAACTCTTGTGCTGATTGTTCAACCACCGATGCCGCTGCGCCAAGCAACCCGTGATGCATAAGCACTGCGACAGGTTTATGAGATGCCCCTGCTATGTGTGCAGCAGCTACCCCAACAAACTCACTTTCAGTTGCATCGCAGGGCTCAAGCGTAGTCACACTTGCGTCACTCAGAAGTTGGCGTGGATTAATCAGAGGAGCGACAAAAGGATGGTCTTCAATAAGAAAAACGAGCGGGCAAGAAAAAATGTCTGCACAACTAGACAATTCTTTGAGTACTGAGGGGAGTTGCCGGTTTGGAACAAATACAACAGATGGCGCTTGCGATTCAATTGCTAAAAACAGGCCTCGGCTAGCCGTTGGAACAAAAACGGCGTCAGGAATACTTTTTGTAATAGTTCGAAACGGTTCGCAAACAGGCACAAAAACATTCCATGCTTTTTCAACAGATGACACACCTTGCAACAGTGAAAAAATTGGCGACCTGCTAGATTGGGCGCTCTTTGTCATTGGATTTGCTCCAGAAGTGACTTCTTTTCAAGCACCCATGTGTACATTGCTTCTGCAAATCCGTGCGCATCGTGATGACCTGAAACAAAATCTGCATGGGATTGCACAAACGCGTTTGCATTTGACATTGCAATTGATCGCCCAGCTTCTTGCAGTAGTTCCACATCATTGAGCCCATCTCCGATTGCAACAATTCTTTCTGGGTCAAATTTTTCGCCCAAATGTTTTTGCAGCATCGTCCATTTATTCACCGTTGCACCGAATATTTCTAGCAAGTGCGTTTCTGATCCAGTCGCTTCACTACAAGTAACCGCTGACCAATGTTGGAGTTTCGCTCTCTCTTGTAATTGTTCAACTAGATTTCCAACTTGTTGTCTCAGATTACACTCTTCTGCGACAGCACCAGCACGTAGCGTGTGATCTGGCCAAGGGTCTTCTTCAATTGTTGCAACTTCTAGTAATGTAATTCCTAGAGTATCAAACCACCAAGTTGAAGCATGGTGCAAAGGTGCATCTCCAACGAGTACGTATTGCGCATCGCAAACAGAAGTGTTCTTCAATAAAAGTAATCTGTGTTCGCCGTCGAGTATATGCTCTGCTACTTCTCGAACTATATCCCGATCCAATGGATCACTTGCAATTGCATTCCCCTGCGCATCGCAAAGTTGAGAACCACCGGCAACAATAACGACACCTTCGTGCTCAATAGATTTCAAAATATGTTCACATTCTGAAAAAGAACGACCGGTTGCGATCACAATTTCAATACCTGAATTTTTAACTGTTTCATACGACTTTCGATTGTGTTCTGAAACTTTCCCCTTACCACAGAGGAGCGTTCCATCAAGATCAACAACCAAAACGTCCCATCGTGCATGTTTCATTACCCCCCAAACTACGTCAGACTGCCGCATAACGCAACCCCTTAAGGATTTCACTTGCCTTAGAAGCAATCATCTCGTATCCTAATAATTGTGAAGGATCAATTGGAGAAGCAAGTTTGATGAGCCTCGGCACTACAGCCCTCCCTGCTTCACTTGCTCGTGCACTTGAGCCCGTCCTCCAAAAACAATGCTTGAATCAACTTCAGCCAATCCGATGGTTTCGCACCGATTGGCAACGTGGTGGCGCTGCAACTGGTTTTTCAACATGGACGCATGAAGATGGAACTACTGAAGATGTAGTTGTAAAATTCCCCGTCGTTCTTAGAGAATTGCGATGGACACGAAGAATGCAAGACTGCGATGGGGTTGTTCCAAAACTCCTTGCAAGCGGCATTGGTCTTGGTGGATATGACCTTGCTTGGATTGTCATCGAACGCCTCCCCTTTGGGCCACTCGGAAAACACTGGGATGACAATATTATTCAACGGATTGCAAAAGCTGCATCTTCTTTTACTTCAGCTGCACGTGAATTTCCAGTGGATCAACTTGGACGGCGAGAAGATTGGGACGAACTTCTAAAACGTGCGAAAAAAAGTGTTCGCACAAACTCGATTGAAGACAAGCGTACGTGGAAAAAAATACACAAATGGTGCAATGCACATCTTGAAGGCGTGCTTGATGTTTGGAGAGCAAGACACACACGGCAATGGTTGCACGGCGATGTCCACCTTGCCAATTCAATGTGCCGCTCAGAAGAGAATAATGCACCCGTCTGCTTGATCGATCTCGCCGAAGTACATGCAGGACACTGGGTAGAAGACGCGATTTATCTTGAACGGCAACTTTGGGGGCATCAATCAAGGCTTGAATCATCAAACCCACTCAAAACGATGGCGTATGCGAGAAAATCTATAGGGTTGAAAGTTGCTGATGATTATCATGAATTAGCAAATATTAGAAGACTGTTACTTGCAGCAACTGCACCTGCATTTATGCAATCAGAAGGTGATCCAAGATATTTGCATGCCTGCTTAGAGCAATTCCAAATTGCTGTTGATCGAATACAGTAGTACCCGCCTCTGTTAAGATGCAGACAATGTTCACTAAAGTTTTACAGGTCATTCGCCCTATTGCAAGATCGATCAAATACGGGCGACTTCTTAGAAGAGCAGAACAAGACGCACAACAAAAAAATGTGCCCTCACTACAAAAACCAGTTTCATTTATTTTTGGTTGCGGCAGATCTGGCACTACAATTCTTGGAAAGTTGTTAGCTGCACATCCTAAGGTTTGTTATCTCTTCGAGCCGTACCATACATGGAGAGCTATTCTCCCAGCCTCAGATATGATTCAGTTGTATGGTGAATCAGCGCATGGAACACATTGCATATTAGGGAAAGATTCTATTTCTGAAACTCAGATACAAAGATTTAATGCATGCATGCAACGCGAGTTAAGTCGGTCTGGAAATACCTCATTATCATTGATCGAAAAAACACCAATCAACGTAATGCGGATTCCTATGCTTAAAGCGCTGAGCCCCACATCACCAATGCTCCACTTGGTTCGCAATGGCATCGATGTAGCAATAGTAGGTGGTAGTAGTAGTAGTAGTAGTAGCAAAAGTAGGTGGTATCATTCTTAGTAGTAGTGGCAGTAGTAGTAGTAGCAACAAAGAAATAGTAGT
>JACNLW010000105.1 GCA_014381305.1 Planctomycetota bacterium | reverse complement strand
ACCCCGGAATGGATCCGAGCATTTGTCCTTGCGTACCTTTCCCTACTCCCGGAGGTCCAAACAACAAAATTGAAGGGTAGAGATTAGGCATGAGTCAGTCTGTGAAATCAGTAACTTGCGAATGATACCCAAATTTTTCAACGGTGATATCTTGCGTTATTGCCCCAATTGGCAAATTCACCCCCAAAATAAACTCACCCCCGGTGAGTTTAAGGGAAATGAACGCTGAATATCAATAAACTCACCGGGGGTGAGTTTATTTCATGGAAACATGGTGGAAATTGGAAGGGGTTGACCCGCGGTCTAGTAGGATGCGTGAGATGAAGGGATTAACGAAACGATGGAAAACGCCAAAGGCTTCTGATCCGAGGTTGGATTTGGTTGGTCGGATTCTCGAATCGAGGGGGTTTGAGAGTAATGAGACGAGGGATGCGTTTCTGAATCCCACGATGAAGGATCTCGAAAGGCCAGCTGAATTGCCCGGGGCAGTGAAAGCGGCCCAAATCCTTGTCGAGGCGGTGAGAGCGAAGAAAAAAATTCTCATTTTTGGTGATTACGATGCCGATGGAATTACCGCTTCTGCTGTGCTGTATCACACGATCGTTGCTGCAAGTGGACGGGAAGGACCCACGGTCTATATTCCAGACCGCCTCGATGAGGGATATGGGATTCGC
Organism: Planctomycetota bacterium; assembly: GCA_014381305.1. Lineage (GTDB taxonomy): Bacteria > Planctomycetota > Phycisphaerae > Phycisphaerales > SM1A02. Next base: position 5,089 of record JACNLW010000105.1, on the reverse strand, counting down.
CCTGAGGCGATCGAGAAGTTTTCTTCGCAGGGGATTGATCTAGTCATCACTGTTGATTGTGGAATCACCGCGGTGGAAGCTGCGCAAAAAGCGGACGAACTTGGTATTACTCTCATCATTACAGATCATCACACGTTCCGAAAAGATGGCGAACTGCCAAAGTGTGCTGCAATTGTGCATCCAGCACTCGAAGGTGAACCAAAAACGCTTTTTGCTGGAGTTGGTGTTGCCTACCAAGTTGCATGGGCGTTCGCAGAAGTTTGGTCAGAGAGTCCAACGGTCAATGAAAAATTTCGGGATGTGCTGCTCGACATGATTCCAATGACCGCGATTGGAACAATTGCAGACATGGTCCCTCTCAAAAAATCAAATCGGATTATTGCCCGCTGGGGACTTCAAATGTTGCCAACAACAACACAAGTTGGTCTGCAATCGATTATGAAAGAAATCAAAACCCCAAAGAGTTCGCTTGATGCAACGCATGTGAGTTTTGGAATAGCACCGCTCATTAATGCAGCGGGGAGAATGTCACACGCAGCAATTGCGCTGGATTTACTGACACATCTTGATGGAAAACTAGCTGATGGAGCAGCGGGTGAACTTGCAGAACTGAATAAACGCCGTCAAAAAACGCAGCGCGATATTCAAGCAGATGCCTTGAAAATGGTTGAAGAAAATTCGCTTGACGATCCGTCGAACAGATGCATCGTGCTGTATAAAGAAGCGTGGGCTCGGGGGGTTGTCGGTATTTGCGCGGGGCAACTTGTGAATCAACTGAATCGCCCAGTGATTATCCTTGGCTCGGATGGCGAAAACTTTGTTGGATCTGCGCGAAGTATCTCAGATTATTCTATTTTGGAAGGTTTGCATGCATGTGAATCACTGCTTGTGACGTACGGCGGGCACGCAGCAGCTGCGGGATTAACCGTGCATCGCGACAAGTACGAAGACTTTGTGCAAGCAATAACCGCGCACGCGAACGAAGCAATTACTGAAGAACAGTTGGTGCCATTTGTAAACATTGATTCTGTTGCAGATCTATCAGAGATCACCATCGAAGCAGCATGTTCGATTGCAAAAATTGGTCCCTTTGGCATAGGAAATCCTAGGCCGAGAATTCAAATCAACAGTGCTAAAATAGTTGATTGCAATACGATGGGACAAAACGGTTCTCATCTCAGCATGCGACTTTCACAAACAGGCGCGAGTATTCGGTGTGTGTGGTGGAATCAAGGAGAGATGGTTGATCGATTGCCCAAGGGAAAAACAATAAATCTTGTGGCAACCGTTTCTATCAATGAATATCGAGGACATCGATCGTCGCAGTTAAAGATCGAAGACATTCAACTACCAAGCAGCTAGTTCACCTACAAGTGGTTCAACAAGATCTTTAAGTGTGACAATGCCAATTGGCTTTTTAGAATCAGGCGAAGTAATTATTGCCATTGGTTGTTCACTTTCACGAACTTGCTTAATTGCTTTCCCAACTGACATTGTCGCATCGATGGATTGGACGGGTTGCATGATTTCGCTTGTTGGTTTTTCTTGTTCGAGAAGCGCTGCAATTGCTTGGAGTACACCCTCTACTTGACCGTTCTTGTTTATGACAGGAAAACGTGTGTGCGGGGAGTTTTTGAGCGCTGCGTTGCGTTGGCTTGAGGTTGCATTAATATTGACACATGAAACTCTCGCCCACGGCACCATCTCACTCGCAACAGTGAGCGAACGCATGGTGAGAACTCGGTCTGCTAACGAAGTTTGTTCGTCACTGATCGCCCCAGTTCCTAAGCCTTCCTTAAACAGCAATCCAAAACGCCTGCGTGGAGATGGTTCAATATCAGATTCTGAGCCGAGTACTTTTTGTGCCATACTTCCGATCATTGAGACAACTGGAACAACACCAGTCCACCAAAACAGTTTGTCTGCCCAGTGCAGTGGGAGCGAGAATGTATATGTCCACGAATCAGTGTGTGCTCTGAATAGATCCTTTGGCAACACTTCTCCAAAAATAAACAAAATAGGAATCAAACAAACTGCGTTGAGTGTAATTGAAAGGAATGGCCCAAGCGTTGTCTGATCTAACAGCATCGCTGTTCCATAACTTGCAAGGTAGTTCGCGAAGTTATTGCAGATCAGAAGTACTGCAAGCATGCGAGTTGGTTTGTCGACAAGCGCTTTGACACGAAGCGCGCTAGGTATTTTTGCTGCTGAGCGAACATCAAGTCTAATTCGGTTGATCGTGTATAAGCCGGTTTCGAGGCCGGAGTACAGTGCACTTAACAGTAAACCCACAAACAGAATGCCAATTGCAATAAGGATTGGTGTCATGTGCCCAACTCCTGTACAGAGACGATGACAGTTGCAACCCGATATTCATCCATTGATGCAACTCTTAATCTGATATTTGCAAGTTCGATCGTGTCATCAAGTTTAGGTATTCGTCCAAGTTTTGCTGCGATCAAACCGCCCATTGTGGCGGCAGGGAATTTTTCGACAAGTGGTCCGGTTGCAGAAAACCATGCCCGAACACCAGTGTCCGCGTCAAGGAGCCATTCGCCGGATTCAAGTTGTTTTGGTGGATCTACGTTTCTCTCTGTTGCGTCACCAATCTCGCCGATGAGTTCTTCGAGCACATCTTCAAGGGTGACAATGCCAGCAGTTCCGCCAAACTCATCAACCACGATCGCCAATCGCGTTTTAGTTTCTCTGAAGTGATTGAGAAGTTTATCGAGCGTCGCGACCTGTGGAATAAACAAGGGTTGCGTCATACATGTTTGCAACATAACGCTGCCTTCAGCAGTTCTTTGTAAATATCTTTTAGTATGCAACATCCCGACAATTTCGTCAAGATCTTCTCCGTACACCGGAAGTTGTGTGAGTTGGCTTTTTGTAATCACTTCTCGAATGTCAAGATCGGAAGAGGATGCTTCAATTGCTACCATTCGAACGCGTGGCATCATGACCTCTCGCACGCGTATGTGGTTGAGTGCAACGACGTCATGAAGAATTTGCTGTTCGTCTAAATCAATAATGCCATCGCTTGTAGAAAGCGCAACGAGTGCTGCAAGTTCTTGCGCGTCAAGTGGCGGGGAGGGTTCACTTGTGGCAAGTCTTGCCAGAGGTCTAATAATAAACCAGTCGATAAATCGTCGAAGAGGTGAAATGAAATGGTGAAGAAGAAGTAACGGCGGGGATAGCAACATTGCAATACCCACTGGTCTCGCAGTTGCTGCCATTTTTGGTAGCACTTCGCCAAAGATCACAATAGAAAATAGCGTAGCAAATGCGATGCTCACTTCTGCTGCAACACCGCCGGGTATTCGTAACATGATGACTGAACTCACGACAAAGAAAAACACGTTCGCAGTCATGTTTCCAATAAGAATAGTAATCAAGACAGTACGGCGTTGTTTGATCAACTCGAGGACGGCATTCGCGGGGGGTGTTCTGAGTTGCTGTAATTGCAAACTTTGCGCTTGTGAAATTCTAAACAACGCAGTTTCACTGCAACTGAAAAATGCACTGAGAACCAATAATGGAAGCAAAGATACAAGCAGTGCAATATCCACACCACTCCATCCAACTTGGAGAGTTTCGTCGATCATCTGTTCGTGTTCAACTCTCGAACGGCCATTTCAACGCGGTTTGTAAAGTCTTCAGCTGATTCGCCTTTTTTAATAAATAACGGAGTGCCAAATGAAATGCTCATGGATCCTGATCGTGGCATATATGTAGCCTTCGGTAATATCGTTCTTCCACCAGTAACAAAGACTGGAATGACTGGGCATTTCGCTAGTTTTGCAACAACTGCAAGGCCCGACTTAAACGGCGCGATTTCATCACTCTCACTTCGGGTTCCTTCTGGGTAAAGCACGATAGACCAACCCTTCTTAACTAACGCGGACATTGTTCGAATCGATCGCAGGGGCGAGTTGATTCGTTCAATTCCAAACGCGTTCCAAACCGCGAGAACAGTGAACTGAATACACTTCTTTTTCAACGAATTGCCTTCCGCATCTCCAAAGTGATCGAATGCGGCTGCGACTGCAGTTTGGTTTCTTAATTGCCTTGGGAGCACATCAAGAATGGCATGTGTGTCCACGTGGCTTTGGTGATTAGATGCAAAAAGAACCGGCGTGTCGAGATGAGCAACGAATTCCAACCCTGTCGCATGCCAAGAAACCCGTCTGATAATTTTTGTAACTGTACATCCTGCGAGTAACAGACACCTTGCGACTGCAACCATAGGCGAGTGTAAACTTCGAAGTATTTCATCGGCATCTGGGGGAACTTGTTTGTGTGATTCGGACATTAGTCTGATCGCGGGATTTCATCTGCGTGCGCGAGAATCTTCGAAAAAGCCTCGAAGTATTGGTCGAGTAAATCGGCTGATGCAGATGGAAAGGCGGGTAATTTTAAGAGAGATCCGTTGCCGAGCGTTGTTGCCGGTAAATCTGCTGGGTCGTACACGTGCAGTGGGTTTTCTTTTGTGGCTGGGAGCCTTGCAATTTTAGACCACACACCATGTGTGAACACAGGTTGTTGATGGAGCAATGGATACCGCGGTGCAGCAACGAGTGCGCCCTCTGCTTGCAACGCGGTTGCAAGGTCATTGATTGGTAAGCCAGTCTCTTGCTCGTTGTATCGAACGAGAAACTCAAAATACACTCGCCTGCAATCCTTGGATGCAAGAAATGGATCGATACCTAAGGTTGCTAGTTTTTCAGAAAGATAGATGCAGTTTTCGTTTCGCTTTTCGTTTCGTTCGCCTAGATGTTGTAACTGTGTTCTTGCAAGCGCGGCTGACATTGGTGCCATGCGAAACTTAAAACCAAAACCTGTTGCGGCGAAGTATCGGTTTTCAGATTCAAGGTCAAGTAATCGTTCATAATGGCCAAGGCGAATTGCCGATTCGTATAACTCTTGGGAATCACAAAGCAAAACACCGCCTTCGCCACTTGGAACAAGTTTGTTTCCTTGCATACTAAAGATGCTGACATCGCCGAAGGAACCGATTGGCTTTCCTTTGTACATTGCACCATGGGCATGCGAGGCATCTTCTAAAATTTTCAATCCATGTTTGTCGGCA
>JACNLW010000029.1 GCA_014381305.1 Planctomycetota bacterium | reverse complement strand
AAAAACAAAGGTTTTTGTTGATCCATTGACCGAGATGACTACACTATGAGCAGGAGATCTATACATGAACTTTTATTCCGCAATTCTCGGGTTCGCCCTCTGTTCTTCAACAGCGTTTGGCGTACCAATATTTGACCAAATAGGACCGATGGACGGCTCAGGTGTGGGTACGCAGGGGTATGTAAGTCAGGATTTTGACTCCATTTTCGACCCTTATGACATCGTCGCAGCAGACAACATTACAATTGCAAGCCCCGCAACCGTAACAAAAGCCGAAGCAGTCCTAACGGGCTGGTTTGGGTTTATTGACCCAAGTTCCATCACAAGTTACCAACTCCAAGTATATTCAACACCAGAAGCGGCGAGCTTAAATCTCGTAGGTGATGTGTTTTCTGCAATCGTCGATCCTGCTGATTCAATAGTTGATCCCCAGTGGCTTGGATTTGGGTTCCTTGTATCTATCGACACGAATTTTACACTCGACACAGGTGATTACTATTTTGGAATTGTGTGTTCAAATCCATTTCCTACCGCTGGCCAAGTTGGAATTGCAGAGTCATTGCTAGGTGACGAAATTCCGGCCATCTGGGCCAACCCAGATAATGGTTTTGGAAATGGTATCCAAGGCGAAACGCCTTTTGAACTTGCCTACCGGTTAGGGAACGAAGTGGCAATTGACCCATGTATTGTGGATTTGGATTATTGTGCCGCCGATATTGATGGTGACACCGTGATCGCTGTGAGCGACCTGCTCACAATTATCGATCAATGGGGCGAATGCGGCGATGGTTCCTACCGACCTAGTGGCGATATCGCACCCCTCCCAAGTGGTGACTGTTGCGTCGATGTGGGGGACCTCCTCCGCGTAATCGGCGAATGGGGTTTCGTCTACGACTGCACGCCGATCGGTGCCTGTTGCTTCGATACGGGCGTATGCACTGATGGGATGCGAAGCGATGATTGTGCAAACGATGGTGGTCTTTTCCTCGGTGAAGGCTCCTATTGTATCTTCGAAGATTGTGGAATCGGTGCGTGCTGCGTCAGCGAAACCGAATGCATTGACGCCGTCACTACGTGGAATTGCGGGAATCTCGGCGGAGTATACCGAGGCAATGATTCCGTCTGCGCTACCGTCATTTGCATGCTAGATGGTGACGAATGCGATGATGCAGTAGAAGTGTATGAAGGCGCAAACCCATTTGACACTTCAATGATGACGCCAAGTGAGCCAGAACCAAGTCAGAACGGGTATCACAATGGTTCGAGTTGGACTTGTGTTGGTACCAATTTGGAGTGGAACAACGCAAGCGATGGCTGGTATCGTTATATCCCCACCGCTGCTGGGCCGACTACCTTCACAACGTGTGATTATGATTCATACGACACTTCACTTGCGCTGTACGAAGCTGGCTGCGATCCCAATGATCAAGTTGCATGCAACGGAGACAGTGATGAAGATCCAACTGGTTGTCAAGCATTTTTCTCTTCGATCATGTACAACGTTGATATAGGTGAGACGTACTACATCCGAATTGGGTCATGGAATGGAGAAACTGTCGGGACTGGAACCTTAACTATTACGCCACCACCTACAGGAGAAGGCGTTTGTTGTTTGAGCGAAAACTGTAACCCTGATTTTGATGCTGCGACATGCCTCATTTTCGGCGGGACGTTTGTTGTTGGCTCAACATGCGACGAGCCCGACCTGTGCGCAGAACCCCAACCGCCAGCGAATAATCATTGTTCAACTGCTGAAGAAATTTTTATTGGGCAAACACCATTTGACACAACGCTCGCTACATCGAGCCCTTTGCAAACAGATGACGCGGAATGCTTGAACCTTATGTGGTGTGGATTTGATAACAATGGAATGTGGGATTGCAGCCCAGACATCTGGTACTCCTTTATCGCACCTTCAAATGCCACGTACCGTTTCAGTACGTGCGATCCAAATAGTTATGACACATCGATCGTTCTCTATCAAGGCAATTGTTCTGATGCAGCAAATCAAGTTGCATGCAATGGCGATGGAAATACCGAAACAGGTTGCCAAGAGTTCTACTCATCATTAGAACATGCACTCGTCGCAGGTGAAACTTATTTTCTACGAGTCGGTGGTTGGAAAGCGGCGGTAGGCACTGGTACAATTTCTATCTTGCCCGCTGGCGATGATGCTTTTGGTGGGTGTTGTGTACTTGGAGATTGTGTTGGAGAAATGAGCGAATCAGATTGTCAGGCTCTTTCAGGAGCATGGACTACCGATGTATTTTGCGTAGACATTGTGTGCCAAGCGCCTCTTTGCCCGAACGCAACAGTCAGCCAAAGTCCATTTACAAGTAGTGACAATTGGAGAGCCCGCACTTCTGCAGACGACCCATCAAATGGTTACTACTATGAATCTGCTGCCAACGTGCAAGTTTCTTCGATGAACTCCTTCACAGTCTGGGGACTTGAAGCGGCTAATTTGGGTGGCTGGCAAAGTTGTAGCAACTTGGATACGTTTACAATTACAACTTTTGCAGATGATGGTGCAGGTTTGCCCGGTTCAATATTAGATCAAGAGCTCTCAATCACCCCAGTACGAACTCCTACAGGTGAAATTTTTGGTGGTGCGTACGAGCTCATACAGTATGATTTTGTACTGTCTACTGGTGCATTTGATCATATAGCAGTCCAGTCGAATAGTGATGGTTTAGATTGTTGGTTCTTGTGGATGTGCTCACCCAACGGTGACGGCACATCGTCGACCAATGACGGAACAGGCTGGTTCCAACTTCCCTCAGATCAAATTGACGATCTCTCCATCTGCATTGAATAGGACCAATCTCGTTACCATACGAGCATGAACTATCGCCTGATCGCTATACGTGTGCTTTATTACTCACTCGGGTTTGCGGCGCTGACGGGTGTAACCGCAGTTTTTGTTCCAACAAATTCGCCCTTCCTCGGACGATTACTTGGAACTGCAATTGCAACTGGGATCAGTGCGGGTTTCATGCTCTTGGCAGTGAGAGGATTAGAAAACCCAAAGACTCGTCCACTTGGAACGACAATTGGAATCATTATCTGCATTGTTCTGCCATTGATCTATTTCACTATTTGGCTAGATGCAATTACTTCGATTCGTAATAGTGTCATCGAACATTTGGCTTTGACGGCGGTCATCGTATTCTTTTGCGGAATCCCACTTTCGCTTGGCGCTGCACTCATTACGCACAAACAGTTGAAACGCGCTGGATATTTTCTCTTGCCATGCTGGTCCTGTCTGATTCTTCTTTGGACTTTTGATGTTTGGCGTGGAGGAATAGGAACGTATAATTATATTGAAGCAATTGCAATTCCACTTGCATGGTGCTCACCCGTTGCCGCCCTTTTGCTTTTACGTTGGCCAAAATCAGTTGTACCACTCATCTTGTTAACTGTGAGTTGTGTTTTATGGCAATGGTACGGTGCAACAGTTGATCATTGGAATGAATATGCAACGCCCCTTGCTGTCATCTTTATTCTTGGGTGGGTCCCTTGCTCGCTTGCGTTTTGGAATCTCCTTACGCTAAGAAAACAACAATATGCAATACGAAAATCAGAACTTGCTGCAACGACCATTGCCTCTCTCGCAATAGCTTTCTGTTTTGCTTATGCTTGGACAAATATCACTGGTAATGAATCTGACATTCTCCTTCGGTTCGCAATCGCCTGTTCCATTCTTGGCGGCACTTCAGTCCTTGCAGTCTTTATTACCCAAGTACTGAGGATGAGTATGTACGTCGCAAAGAGTTCGTCCTCTCTTCACGCTATTTGTCCAAGGTGCGAAAATAAAATCAATCTACCCCAAGGCAAGAGCAGGTGTCCTGCCTGCAATTTACAGTTTAAGGTACTGTTTGAGTCACCAAACTGCAGCGCGTGTGCGTACGATCTCACAGGAACTGATAAAAAACTATGTCCTGAATGCGGCGTACCAATCTGTGCAACTGCTCTACAATAGCGATATGCGTAGTTTGTTTTGTGCACTTGTCCTCATTCTTCTCCTTGGTTGCGAAGACGCTCAGATTACTCTTGTACCGCCCAACATTGATACATCGCAGCTCGCTCCTGAAGCAAAAGTTGCACTTCAAAAAGCAATCAAAGAACTAGAAACAACGGGTTCTGCTCAGCATTGGACAACCCTTGGTCTGTATCTTCAAGCACATGGTCTCGATGCAGACGCTGTTGTTTCTTATGAAGCAGCGACGCAACTTCCAAACACACCAACAAAAACCGCGTATTGGATGGCGCTCGCGCTTGCAAAACTTGGGAAGTATGAGCAGGCTATATCTCTCTGTTCTCAGTATAAGAACTACGCGCCCGCATATTGGAGGTCGGGTTTCTGGTTCATCGACCTTGGTAAAATTGAAGCAGCTGAAATTCAATTTAACAAAGCACTCGAAGTTGATAAAAGCGCAGTCGCAGCGATGGTTGGTCTTGCAAGAGCTTGGCTCCAACAAAATAAACCGAACCAAGCAGTAACGATCCTTGAAGAGATCAGAGATCGAGGCGGCAAGCACCCCTACTTGCATTACCTTTTAGGAACTGCGTATCAGAGATCTGGGGACGTTGAAAAGGCCGCACCTTTTCTGCAAGAAGTTGTAAATGGACCACCAAAATGGAATGACCCTTGGTTTGATGAAATGACGACCTACCAAAGAGGGTTTGCTGCTTCTATATCTCGGGCATCTTCAAAACTCGACAGCGGCGATGTGGCTGGCGCATTGCATGATCTACAACTTTTAGCGAGAACAAACCCAAGAAACGCAGCAGTACTTACAAACTTAGCAACTGTTCAAATGCAACTTGGCCAGATAGAACAAGCGTATAAAACATGCTCTGATTCGATAAGATGGAACCCAGGCCACGCGCCATCACAACTCAACATGGCGCTTCTTCTTTTACAAAAAGGCGAATCGGATCTTGCCTCACAATACTGTCAAAAGGCTATTGCACTTGAACCCGCAAATGCAAGAGCACATGCACTTGCCGGAAAAATAGCATTCCAATCCAGAAAAGTGTTTGAAGCAGCAACGCATTTCGAACAAGCAATCGCAATTGGATCTAACAATCCAAATGATAGGGAGATGCTCGGTATGGCATATCTTGATCTTGGAAAAAATATGCACGCGATTGAGCAATTCCGTTTTGTGTTACGCGTTTCTCCCGATGCAACGTTTACGATCGGCGGACTTGTCATTGCACTCTTTAAAAATGGGCAAGTTTCTGAATCCCAAACTTTGTTAGAAAACTCGATTGCACAGTTTCCAAACGATCCGAATCTTGCTCGGGCATCGAACTTTCTCAGCAAGCAAGGAGTAAAACGATGAAGCGCATGTCATTCGCTTTGCTTTTTCTTATCGGGTGTGATGCGACTGCGCCCCCCGCATCGCAACCAAAAAAGGAGCAAGTTGCTCCATGGTTCCATGATGAAGCTCTCGTAAGAGGCGTCGACTTTACGTGGGTCAGCGGTGACACAGGCAAATTTAACATGCCTGAAATTATTGGGGGCGGAGCTGCGATGCTTGACTACGACAACGACGGCGACCTTGATTTGTATTTTATTCAAGGCGGTCATCTTGGCTCCTCACAAACAGAGTCTAATGTCCTCCTCAGAAATGACAATGGAAACTTTACTGACGTTTCAACAATAAGCAATGCAAATGACACTGGATACGGGATGGGCGTTGCAATTGGAGACTACAACAATGATTCGTTTGTAGATATCTATGTCACAAATGTTGGAAGCAATGTATTATTTAAAAACAACGGCGATGGAACATACACAGATGTTACAGACGAAGCAGGAGTTGGAGATTCGGGATGGGGTGCGAGCGCTGCCTTTGCAGATTTCGATAGAGATGGAGATCTTGATCTGTATGCGACGAATTATTTGGTTTGGTCGGACGGTCTAGAATTGGAGTGTTATAACGCGAAGGGAACGTTAGATTACTGTTCGCCTACAAATTACATGGCACCAGCAAGAGACGTGCTCTATAAAAACAATGGCGACGGAACATTTACAGATCTTTCTGAAAAAGCAGGCATCGGCACTCGTTTAGGAACCGGTCTTGGGGTGTTGTGCAACGATTACACCAATGATGGTTTGATAGATGTTTTTGTCGCCAACGATGGCATGGCCGATCAACTGTGGATGAATAATGGTGATTGGACGTTTACAGATGTTGCCCCCATGCGAGGTTGTGCATTAGATGATGAGGGGCAAGCGAAAGCTGGCATGGGTGTAACTAGCGCTGATTTTGATGCAGACGGTGATTTGGATATTCTTGTTTGTAACATCACAGGTGAAAGTGATTCCTTACATCGCAATGATGGCAATTTCTTTACTGACGTGACTGCATCGCATGGGATCAGAACGAGCACAAGACATGCTACTCGTTTTGGTTTAGGTTGGGTCGATTTTGACAATGATGGCAGACTCGATTTATATGAAGCCAATGGCCTTGTGCAGCAAATCGGATCCCCCAAAACTGATGACCCATTTGCTGAAGAAAATTATCTGCTCCGTGGGCAAAATGAAGGTTGGGAACGAGTACCTGTAAGTATGCATTCTAGTTTGATACATACAAGCAGAGCTGCAGTTTTTGGTGATGTGAATAATGATGGTGGCGTAGACGTTCTTGTAATCAACCGTGATGGACCTGCATACCTACTCATGAATAACTGTAAAGAGCGCGGCAACTTTGTCACGCTTAATCTTCGGGATCGCCACAATAAACCTGCCATTGGAGGTCGCGTGACTGCAACAATTGGCGATCGGCGAATTTCCTTTCCAATACAATCATCTTGGAGTTACATGGCTGCGAATGACCCACGTGTTCATATTGGAATAGGGAAAGAGAAAGTCATAGAAGACATCGAGGTCCTTTGGCCGGATGGTTCTAGAAACTCTTACGAATCTTTTGATGTTGGTTTTCATTCTCTACACCAACAAGTACAATAAACAAAAAGGAACTACAACAATGACATTTACACAACTAGAATTACCCTACGCATTTGATGCACTCGAACCATACATCGACGCAAAAACAATGGAAATTCATTACACAAAACACCACGCAGCGTATGTTGCGAAGTTGAATGCTGCAGTGGAAGGCACAGAGTGGGCAGATACATCAGTCGATGATCTTTGCAAAAATCTAAATGCACTTCCAGAAGATATAAGAAGTGCAGTTCGAAATAATGGCGGCGGGCACTGGAATCACACGTTCTTTTGGAAAATCATGACTGGCACTGGCGGCTGCGCACCTACTGGGGCACTTGCAACTGCCATTGACGATACTTTCGGTTCGTTGAATAACTTAAAAGAAGCATTCGCAGCAGCAGCAGCAACCCGTTTTGGTTCTGGCTGGGCATGGCTCACCGTTGATGATGCTGGAAAACTTTGTGTGTGCTCATCTCCAAATCAAGACAACCCGCTAATGTCTGATGCTGGAATGTGTGGCAACACACCTATTCTTGGATTAGATGTTTGGGAACATGCATATTACTTGCGCTATCAAAATCGCCGACCAGATTACGTAACCGCTTGGTGGGATGTAGTCAATTGGCCAGCAGTTGAAGCGCTCTATGCAGCTGCAACGAAAGGAAGTTGTGGATGCTCATGTTCTTGCGGTTCTTAATTCTCAGTATATTCCTACTCGCTGGGTGTGGCAAAACAAAACAACTCGTCGAACAACATGGTGGAATGCGTGATGCTTTGCGTATGGGAAACACGCAAAGTCGTATCACGTTTGAAGAGATCTCAGCAAAACCGCATGCATTTGCAGTTGGGGCATTAACAGATCTTGAAGGCGAAATTACAATTGTTGACGGGCAAATACTCGTTGCAACAACTCCAGACGGCGCATCTGCCACTTCAACTTCTGGTACAAATGACCAGTCTGCGACTTTACTGACGATAGCGTATGTCGAGAATTGGGCCAAGGACAGAATCCCTGCCAATACGGATTTTGAAACCGCAGTTGAAACAGTTGCTTTAAGGAACGGTGTCAATGTAGATGAACCGTTTCCTTTTTATGTGTACGCAAATACCACGAGTTATGACATGCATGTCATCAACGGGTTTTGTCCTGTCGCATCGCCTGATCTTCCAGAGAGGGATCAACCTTGGCGATTACATGGTAAAGAAACTGGAATGCTCATCGTCGGCTTCTATGCGAAGAATCAAGAAGGCGTCATGACACATCACGGATCAAATATCCACATACACGGAATTGATACCAGTGGAAAAGATGTGGTTTCAGGTCACCTCGATAGAGTCGAAGTGCTTGCAGGCTCAACCATTTTTGTTCCTGCAATGTAACGTCCGATTCTAGTATAAAAAAAACTTTTCAAGCGCTCAATTCCAGCACCCACTATATCTAGTGGGTGCTGTTTCATTGTATGTACAACCAATCGTGGGTATCGAAAATCCACCTAGGTATACCCATAAACGGTCTTGTTATCAAATAAAGGGAAAAGCGAGAACATCCCGATCTCTTTTTTATCGCACCAAAGGAAGGAACTACCAATGCTAACAAAAAACCAAGTCATCGACGCAATTTCCCGCTTAAACCCCACTGCCCCAATTGATTGGCTTTCGGGCTTCGATCTATCCGCCTTACGTCGATACTACGAACACCTTCTTATCACGTTAGAACCGCGTGGTACGCGAGGCTGGGTTCGCATGAGCGATACTCCAGCTGTCATTACACGGCGCCCTGCTGCGTAACTACTGATCCAAAGGTCCGCTACAGCGACCTGTTCCCCCCTTTGTCAGGGGTTGCAATACTCCCAACGCAACCTTTCACAGAGTGTGGGACAGGTTGCTGTTTTTTATCATCTACTGCTAAATCAAACCAGTGTTATGTGGTGTATGAAAAGAGGTGCAAAACGGTGAACGTTCTTTGCTTACTCGCCCTTAAACCCCTGTTTTACAACAGCAAGTTCAAGGAGCGTGCGTACGCGCGTGAGCAGTTCGAGTTTGTTTACAGGTTTTGTTATGAACTCATCTGTACCACAATCAACTGCTCTCTCGTAATCACTCACTTCATTGAGGGCAGTCACCATGATGACAATTATGTCGCGAGTCGATGGCTGAGACTTCACCTTCTGACAAACTTCAAAACCACTCATGCGGGGCATCATGACATCTAAGATCAGAAGATCGGGAATCTTACGCTCAATTTTTTCAATGGCTTCAATCCCGTCTGAAGCAGTTTGTATTGAGCAAGGTAATTCCTCGAGAAAAGCCTGCATAAGCTCGATATTTTGAGCATTATCATCAACGAGTAGGATGGTTGATGCCGAGATGTCAACGTCAGATTGTGGAATAGAGTCAGTCACTTGTAAAGTCCTTCGTGCGTATGCTATCATGGTCGATTCTACACCGCACAGAGGAGGTACCATATGCCAAAATACGCCCCACCATCAAAATGGACAGATGAGTTCAACACACCGAAGATTGAAGATCTGAGAAAACTTGTTATCAACGATGCGAAGAAAGCATTTGACAAAGCCATTACAAAAATAGAAGCCCTTGGCGAGTTCAAGACTCGGCCCCATTGGTATGGAGAGGCATGGTTTTGGGCAGTTGCATTCTTTCCAAAGGGCAGTGATGACCCATTAGCGATCATAGTACCCTCCCCAGAAGACATTTTGATTGCGTCACAACTCACCCATGATTTCATCGATCAACTCTCTACACGTCGTCTGAAGCGATTTGTCCGCGATGGGTTGGAACTCGCTATGCCTCCTCACGATACAGACTGGGCGTATTGGCTTATCCCAACACCCAATGCAGTCGAAGAAGTCATGCCAGTTTTAAAAAGTAAATATAACTTTTTGCAAAAATGAACAACCTCTGTTAAGGCGCATGCCACGTTCCGTTTCGAAGGATATACGTTGAAGTGTCAACGCCCATCAAGGCGGGTAAATCAATACTACCTGTCACACTCAGCGGGACGTTTCCTTCAATGAGTACTGCCGCTGACCACTGCGTTGTACCGCCAAGTAATTCTAACTCAGCCTTTAACGATTCACGGGAGAGTTGTTGGGTTCGAGGTACCTTCCCCCCATCGAGAAGAACTTTCCGGAGATTGCTCGGAAGTGATATTGAAGCAAAGCGTAACAACTCAATTCGTTTTTCATCTCTTTCATGAATTTGTATATTGTCAAGTGTTCTCAAATTCTGTACTTCTTTGCATGCAGAAATGACTGCTTTTGCTGAAGCAACTGGCCGGACTGCATCTACGTGCACAACAACTTCCCCAAGCAGTAATTTCGCCGGCGGAAGTGATGAAATTAACTGAGCAGCACGATGTTCATTATCCTCAAGATCAATCAAACCTAGCATCGCAGATCTCTTTAACGAGGGATCTACAATCGCAGAGAGTACATAACATTTTCTAGCGAAATCGACTGCCATGTCACTTTTGCCTGCTGCAATAATATCTTCTGCCATGTTTATATACGCCAACCCATCAGTTCCATCAAGTGTAGGGGGAACAGATTCCTGAATGGAAGAAGAAAAGAACAAGAGTAAAGTTATACATGAGAACTGCATCATTGTTGTGCGTCCTTTTCGAATTCTTCGTATGCAAGCGTCAGCATACGCTTCCATACTTGTAAGCTTGCAATTTCAGTTCGGGTGATTTGTTCGAGGAGAGTAGACGCTTTACTAATCGTAATCATGTCATCAACTTGTGAAAGTTCACCAGTCCAAACCAATTCAAGTTGCTGAATTAAACGCAAGTATTCTAATTGTTGTTGGAGCTGATATTCCAATACGCCCGCAGAATCATGCGTAGAACGTGCGTAACTTACCCCTAACTTTTTTCTCCAAGCTTCGATGAGCAAATTGTAGGAATCAGAAACACCTATTTCTTGTGTTGGACGCAAACGAGTTGGGTCGATAAAAAGCGCTTCGCCCAAAGTCGAAACACTTGCGGATGCCGCAGCTTCGTTTAGACCAGCCAGATCATCTCTGCCCGCAATTAACGCGTGTTGGATCAATGCTCTTCTAGCAGAAGTGATCCACGTTTCATGATGGCGTGGAGGCAAAATGTCATCAGTTAAAAATGCGACCAATGCTTCTACTTGTGCTGATTTTGCATTTGGTGTTAACACATTAACCAGTGCTTCTGCAACTATTGGGCTCTGCGAAAATTGTTCACAAATCAATAGTACAGCTTCTTGTCTGATACTTGTTTCTCGATAAAAGAGTGCCGCTCTGGCAACAAGTGCAGCATCTCTAGGATGCAACGATGTGTACTCCGCATTATGGATGAAATTAAGAAGCGCCAGCATTTCATCTACATCACGATTGGTGTTTGGAAAACGTTTTGCGAGTTGCCCGCTACTTCTACCACCTTGACGCGGCTCGACGTCATCCTCATACAATGTTGACTGGTCTATATTGTCAATCAACTCCCAAGACCTGCTTGGTCTACCAATCCACAGAGAAGCAGCTATCTCGTTCAACTGTCTTGCGTGCAAAAAGCGCTCCGCAGGCGGAAGAGATTGATCTTGACAAATGAGCGTTAACTCCAGCCAGACATCAACGAGAGCGGGATCGAAACCTGCAGGTAAAACTAGCGTGTGTACGATTTGTTTTGGTGCTTGAACCGTCGGCCATACTCCATGTAGTTCCGTTGCCACACGCTCTCTTTTTTCAAAACGATCGTTAAGTTCTATCGCGTGCTTCTTCAAAAACCACGGCACAGCGTGAAGGTCAACAAGCATATTTGACAATGCCCAAACATCCACTGATGTAATCGTTTTATCAAGATAGACTTTCAATATAAAATCGCGAGCAAGATCACTCCGAATCCAATCTATCTCCTGCACAAGCCGCCCGAGAACTTTTCGAGTGTTACTTTCTCTTGTCAAATCGACCGAGTTTCTTAAAATGAGTTGCATTACATCTAATATAAATGCTGTTCTAACGAGGGGATCATTTTCTCTTTCAATCATTGCTAACCACTGTTCCCAAAGAAGAAAATTATGAGAATCAAGTTCAGTAATTTTTGTAAGATCAATGCCAAGCAAACGAATAACTAGTCTCCTTGTCTCAGACACATCACAATCGAGTGGATACGCGTATGCGGAGTCCTTCACTAAAGTGATTAAAGAAGAGATTAAAGAATCTGAACATGCCAAGCGAGAAAGCTCGCCTATTGCCCAAGGTTTTTCAAAAGCACCTGCATCAGAGGGTAGCGCTTTTGCTGCAATACGAAGAGGAGCAAGAAGTTTCGCTGGAAGCCCTTCCACTTGTGGTGATATTGCAACAGTATCGTGAATCAACTTTCCAATTTCTTCCTGAAGGAGAGTATCTAAAAAAGGCCAAATGGAAGAAATTACATGAATAGAATGATTCCAGTCAAGCAATAGTTCAGCGTCAACATGGCGGCCTTGAGCACCTGCGCGAGTAACCTGAAGTTGAAAGTCCCGTAGAATAGTTGGTAATTCTAGAGCGGAATCTACTAGCACCCCTACTTCATCTGTAAAGATAACTTCTTCAAATGATGGGTATATATCGAAACTTCGTGTTTGATTGGTAACGAGGTCTGGATGTACAAATTCAGAAGTTATTGTAATTGCAGGAACCACTCCTGCGTCCCCAGTTTTTCTCGCGCCTTTATCTGCTACGTTAATGATAAACAAACCAAGAATGATGGCAAGTATAGTCAACAATCCAAAAAGAACAGATAATTTAACTGTTGCAATTGTTGAATATTCTTTAAGTTCTGGCAAAAACCGATTTGCCATCTCATCCATTAAATCATCGACAACACTTTGTTTCCGTTGGGCAATCGGCAATGTAGCCCAAGAGCGATCTGGCATATTCTCGCTTCTTCCCTGCTGAGATAGTGGCCCACTACCAGACCTTGAAGAATCAGCAAGTGCAGTAAGAATTCTGAGCAACCCACCAACGCTTAATCCATACGAAGCGGAGACCGCAACAAGCCGAGCACGGCTTCTTCGATTCCAACCGCCCTCTGAAACTAACACAGCAATGATTGAACGATCGAGCTGCGTTATTTCATGTGTTTCTTCTTTCGTTTGCACTTCTTCTGAGAAAGTATTGCATTGCTTGCGCAAAAGGATTCCAGCCTCCTTGATTGCTTGTCGAACAAAATTTGCTTCATCCGAATGTTTCATGGGATGAGATAAAATTTGCGCAACCCGCGTACGAATTGCAGCATCTAGCGTTGCAGCATTTCCATCCCATCTAGGGATTCCAAGCAGCCGTTCTGGTGTATCCGCTTTTCGGATACCGAGAATTAGAAAAACAGCGCGTTCTCCATTCATTGCTGGTCATTCTCCATCATTCTTTGAGAGATAAGACTTTCCAATTCTATAAATTTTTCGTCCAACGGTGATGGTGCATATTCAGGGTAGAGTGCACGATGCTGGTTGAACAACTGATTTGCAAATTCTATATTTGTTTCTAACTGCAGCAATATAAACTTGTATCTCGCTTCAAACCATTCATCTGTGCCTTTCTGCAATCCGTCACTTATCATTTTCCAATGCTCCAACGCAAGTTGTTGCTCTCCCGCAAGCTCTTCAATGATTGCGCCGAAACGAAGCAAGGAACGATTTTTTGGATACATTCCTAAAAGGCGACGTGTCAAATGCAATATCTTAGTTTGCAAACTTTTAGACTCGCGATTTTCTAGTAAAACAAACCCGTCTTTCACCGCTTCCACTCCTACAGAAAAAAGTGATGAAGATGAAAGTTCTTCATCTGTGCGCGTATCTAAATACAAAAGTACCAATTCGAAATACAATTCTCTACTTGCAGTTCTTTCCTCAACCGAGGCATCACGCATTGCATTAATAATTGCCACCGCTGCATGCTCATTCCAAGTAGATTCAGGGAATGACTCACGAAGTTTTGTTCCAACTGCGATCGCTTCTTCTAGTTGATTTCGATACAGATGCAATTGCAATCGTCTGTATGTAATTTCATTAACTACATCTTGTTCTTCAATATCATATCCATCAATAACTTTGAAAACATTCTCGGCAGCGAGAACTCGACGGACTTGATTGTGTAGCGCGACATCGAGAATGCGTCTCGATCGTTTCATAGTTTTGCTGAATTCAATGTCAGATGATGCAGCATCTACAAACAAAAGAGGTCTAGCGATTTCTAAATATTGGTTTCCCGCATCAACCTTGTTGTTAGAATCGGCTTCTCGCCATGCTGCGTACAACAAATCTTCTGCTCTCCGCCTTGCCTTGTTGTACATTGGATCGTCGTATGGTATTAAAAGTAATTCTTCGATACTTCGGTTGTCTTGATTCTCATCAAAAGATCTGTGCACGATCAACTGTCGTGCACGCTGAGAAGAAGGAAATGCAGTAATGTATTGCTCAATTGCTAGATCGCGCAATTCATTTTCTTCAAAAGATCTCTCTTTGATGTAATTCAAGCAGATAATTGCCATCCAAAGACCTTCTTCCATCCTATGTCCTACTGCAAGCGTATAAAATGTGTCTGCTGCTTCTTTAAAATTTGCGGCTTGATACTGCGCGTGGGCAAGTAAAAATTGGCAGTTAGATTTTGCAAAAGGGAATTCGTCAGCATCACTCGCCTCGACTGCGCTTTGCAGGAAATCGGAAACAATAGAAAACTCACTGAGAATTTCTGCATCATCACTCGGGAACACTTCACTCCAAGTCTCACGTAATTTTTGGAACTGCAAATCTGAGAGAATATATTTGCCAACAAAATTTGTCTCACTAAGAACTTTCTTCCCATACCGATCAACCAACCGGCTCACCATATTGAGTTGGCCTAATTGAACTAATTTCTCAATTGCGGTTGCAGATACAACTTGTGCAGTAATATCTGATGCTTCTTCTAATGCTCTTGATGCAATTAGTAGCAACCAATAATCTCGCATGCCTCCAGATGCATCATCTGCTTCCATCAAGGATAAAATTGTGCCCCATTTTTTAGCATCAATGAGAATATGTAATCTCCAAAGTGGAATTTGTTTTCTCACTTGGGACCAAACATCTGGCATCTCAAGTATTTCGAACCAAGGATCTGAACCAGCAGGATCATTTGCAATTTCCTTACACAAAGCAATGCCTAGAATTGCCCGAGCCCCGTATTCATGCATACTTAAATCGGTAGAGATTTCCTGAAGGCTAGCGCTTGAGGAACCAAGCAATTCGGCAAACAGTACGGCTGATTGCATTGCACCATCGGGATCATTGTCATGCCTTGCGAGGTAATACCCTGACCAAGCCAACAAGGCAGTGCACAACCCAGCACTACTCGCCTTGCGTTCATTAATTTTTCCACTTGCAGATCGATGCCCCTTGATGAGTGCTGGTCGTAAGTCCGAAAAACCATCATACACCTCTCTTAGTTGGGCTATCGCTTCAGCGTGAGATTCTGGGTCAACAAGTCTAAAACGATATTGTTCTATCACTTGTTCAGAAGCTAAATAGGTACCTCGCAACAGTTGCAACTTAAGATCCGTGGTAGCTAAATGAGGCTTTCTGGTAAGAAGCGATTTTGCGTTTGCTAGTATTTTGCTCCTTGCTTCATCATCGGCAGTGGCAAGCATCGATGCGTAAAGATCGGCGAGTGCCTGCGCAGCGAGTGATTGTTCCTCTATTGAACCGAGATCTAATTGACTTTCTAAATGCAATGCCAATAACTCATTGCACTCCATCCGTCTTAACCAAGCAGAAATTGGATCATCTGCTTGTACCAATTGGAAAAAAGCAAACAGTACAAAGCACATTGCAAAACATACTCTTCTTACATCAAGAATAGATTTATTTTGCAGGAACATACGTCACTTTCTCGAAGTTGGCATCGCGAGCAACTTGGATCGCAGCGACTGCGAAGCCAACGGGGACTTCGTTACTGACGCGGAGAATGAGTCCAGGTTCAATTGGAAGCGTGGCAAGGACTTGGGCAAGAGATTCGCGATCAGGGCAAAGATGTGAACCGATGACATACAAAGGTGTACCTTCTTGCAGTCGTATCTCAATAATTTGTGGATCAAGTTCTTCAACTGAAAGAGATGTACCTTCCTCAACTTTTAAAGCTGGAGTAAGTAAGTCTTCCGGAGTCGCGAGAACAGTCGTAACAATAAAATAAACAAGGAGTAGAAACGTGACATCAATCATGCTCGATAAGTTCACCGCTGCACGATTCAATTTATGTTTTTTCTGACTCGATGAAAACCGCATTAGGGAACCTCTGTTGCAATTCTAGTCGCTGAAAGACCGTGTTTATTGAGGAGCCTAAGGACCTCATTGAGCGTTGTTGTTGAAGCGTTTTGATCTGCTCGTATCAGCAAACTTTCCCATGGAGCACTATCACTTGTAACCGCCATTTGAACTCGTTCATCTAATGCATCAATTGTAATTGGGGGGGAATCCACATCTAAAATAATTGCCCCATCATTTCGTATATTTATTACAAGACCAGTGTTTTGTGAATCCTTAGCGGATTCTCCCCTCTCTTGGGGAAGCTTCATCTCTAACCTTGCTTGCTGGGCAAATTGTGCTGCGACCATAAAAAATATAATCAACAAAAATACGATGTCGATCATTGGAGTCATCTCTACGATTAATCCTGTATCTTGAGATTTCTTGCTTTTAAATCGCATTATTCTTGGCTTCTTGACTCCTCAAGATGCAAGACAAGACGTTCGATCTCTCCCGCAGTATCAGAGCTTAACCCATCGATCCTATTTCTGAAATAACTAAATAACGCAACACATGGTATTGCAAGAATAAGACCAAGCAAGGTTGTAACTAACGCTTCACTAATATTCGTTGCGAGCATCTCGTTGTTGCTCGCAGTTGTTTTACCGATAGTCTCAAACGCTCCTACCATTCCAAGAACAGTTCCAAGAAGACCAAGCAAAGGGGCAATCGTACCAATGACTCCCAGCGCATCAGTTGAGCGATACAAACGAGCTGCTTGATCTTCACCAGCTTCTTCTAACGCGTTCTTTAACTCAAATGGACCAAATGCTGACCGTTGATATCGAAGAAGTCCGCCAGACAAAATACGTGTTAAAAAAGAATCATTAACAGGGTCAACACAATATTCAAGCGCGTCTTGAACATGTCCTCCAGCTAAATATGACTCTAGGACACTAAGTTGGTCATCTGGCAACAATTTCTTTCTTCTAATTTGAACAAAGTGCATCACAATGAGTGCAAGTGCAACAATGCTCAAAGCCATGATTGTGTAACCAACAGGGCCGCCTTTCAAAAGAGTATCCAAATACGAAGTTGTATCAGGCTCCTTCGCAACTTGGCCAACGAAAAATAAAACATGCACTCCTGTCATAGCTAATCCTTCCTTAAAGGGTGATTTGGTAAAACTCTAGAAATCTCGCTCTTTATATTATTTACAATCTTGGTATCGCCAGCACGATCAAACGATTCTATAAGTGCAAGCATTGCCGCGCCTGCAAGCCACGGCTGCGATGTTTCATATAAAGCAACTACTTCGGCAAACTTCAACATTGCTTTTTCTTCCTCCCCCTGTTTTTGTAAGCCAGTTGCTTCTGCAAAAAGTAACCAGCACTTTTGCCAGATTTCAAGGTCTTCGGAATGAACTGCAACACGATCCTTTGCATCAAGTAAAAGAACTACATCGTTCAAAAAAACAGGACCTGCACGTGTGTACTCTCTATCTTCCAACGGAGATGAAATAATGGCATAGAAAGCGTGCGCGACATCACTTCTGAGTTTCAATGTACGAAGTGATCTGGCAACGACAGTCGAATCCCAAACAGGTGGAAGGTGTGGGCAAAGAAAAGTGTTGATATCAATAATCGATGCAAGAGCTTCAAGTTGCGATGTATTTCCAGATTGGACATGGTCAACGACCGCGAGCCAAGGGGCAACAGATTCATTAAGATTTCCATTTGCCAAATGACAACGCAGCAATCCCTCAGCAGCGAGATAGGCATCAAGTCCTGTGTGATTCTTCAGTTCCATAAATACTTCTCTAAAGAGCGGAGTGGCGAGAGAAATATCGCCTCTTAGAAGTCTTAATTTTGCACGCCACAACATTTCCCCTCGTTCGAGATGGGGAAGAAAGCCAACTCCAATATCTGCTGCGGAAACTTCCCGAATGCGATACCACGGCAGGACTTCTTGTGATGATGTTTCATCTCTAGTAATGCGCAACCCTTCTTTACTCCAACTCACAATAGCGCAATTGATAGGAGAAGAGCCCTCACGTAGTATTACAGTATCAGCTCTTGCGGTCGTCGCAATGAATGCAAGGAGTAAGAACAACATTGTTTTCATGGCCGACCTCCTAGCTTCACTTCTTTATATTGCCCACCAGTAAGTTTTGCAATTTCTTTCATTTGATTGATGTCAGCTCCACTCCCAAATGCGACAGCGTGCACAACAATACGTTTTCCACTGGGGAGCATATTGCGCAACTCATCAATAAAGGTTGTTGGTATTTGTCCATCAGTAAGAAAGAAAATCACGTCCGGCAAAGGCGAGAGTTCCATCGCTTTTTCAAATGCAGGAGCAGGCAACGTTCCTCCGTGTGCCTGCACGCGATGCACTTCATTGATGATTCGATTTAAAGATGAACGCCTTGCAGTGTTCCAACCATGTTGGGAAGGAGGCTCGGTGAAATT
Organism: Planctomycetota bacterium; assembly: GCA_014381305.1. Classification (GTDB taxonomy): domain Bacteria; phylum Planctomycetota; class Phycisphaerae; order Phycisphaerales; family SM1A02. The sequence continues at coordinate 10,523 of JACNLW010000029.1, read as the reverse complement.
CGTCGAATAAAATAACACATAAAATTGTGAAAAGTTAGGTAGTTTTCTTAAGGAAGAAATAAGTTCTGTGATTGCTGCATCAAGCCGAGTGCCTTGGAGCATAGATGCGGAAATATCCATGATGTAGCAAAATCGTCCACCTTTTGAGGAGATGCCAAAGAAAGAGGTTCCCCCACCAGCGCCGCCAGATCCACCCATCCCTGAACCGAGATCGCCCCCTCCGACGCCCCCAAGTGTAGGAACTTGAGCTTGATTTGCAAGTAATTCAGAAGCAGACGAAGATGTTGCTTCGAGTGCAGACTCCGCTGTGAGGGGACTCTCAAGTGCAGCAGGCGCAGAATCTGATTCTTCTAGAGAAGTTGCTTCTGGCGAATCAGTAAGTGTTTCAGACTCAGAAATAGCAAATTCTATTATTGCAGAATCAGTTTTATCTTCGCCAACGCCAGGACTTGTTCCGTATCCGTTTAACAATGCACCTATAAGAATATGAATAAGGATTGATAAAATTGCACCCAATACCAAAAGGATAATGACACTTCGTTTCCAGCGGTGCTGTATATCGCACCGCAAATTCCAGACTGTCGAGACAAACCCCCTTTGGGTTGGATCAATATGATCAGATTGAGGTGTCGGTTTTTCCTGTTGTCCTCTGGCCATAGGCTCCATTATTCCTCCTGAGTACTGTTTAGAGTACCATAAGTCTGTTATTCTACGGACGAACTGAATGCAAAGCCGTTAAATTTCCAACGAACTCCAATCGTGAGAGCGACCATGCCCAAGCCAGCATACACAAGAGCCATCCTTAAAATCAGTGGCGAGAGTTTTTCAACCCAAGGAGTCCTTGGGATTGACCCAGACGAGTTAAATACCATTGCAAGTCAAATTGCAGAGGCAGTCCAAGACGGAACCCAACTTGCTGTTGTTGTTGGCGGTGGAAACATGATTCGCGGCGCAGAACTTTCAACGCGTGTGGGCATCCCCCAAGCCACTGCTGATTACATGGGTATGCTCGGTACAGTAATTAACGCACTTGCACTGAAAGAAGCGATCGAAAAACACGGGCAACCTGCAAGAGTTATGTCTGCTTTAGATATCGAATCAGTTGCAGAACCTTTTATTCGTGCAAGAGCATTGCGACATTTTGAAAAAGGGCGTGTTCTGATTCTCGCTGCTGGAACTGGAAACCCATTCTTCACAACTGACACTTGTGCATCACTCAGAGCTATAGAACTCGGTGTTGACATTTTACTTAAAGCAACAAAAGTTGATGGTGTCTACAACGAGGATCCAAATATACATGAGAACGCCACTCGCTTTGACCGGCTAACTTTTTCAGAAGCAATCAATAAGAAACTAGGCGTGATGGATCTCACTGCACTTTCAATGTGCATGGAACATAACCTTCCAGTTATTGTTTTCAATTTTAAAACGCATGGCAATATTTGCAAAGTAATTGCTGGCGAATCGATCGGCACGCTCGTCACAAATGCAGAACCAGAGTTAGCCAATTCACATTGATAGAAGAAAGAATCCAATGCTCATTAAAGATATTATTAAAGATTGCAGTAAAAAGATGGATAAGACCATCGAATATTATGAACGCGAATTGAAAGGCGTACGCACCGGAAGAGCGACTACGGCACTGATAGAGTACGTAAAAGTAGATTATTATGGCTCAAGTACTGATCTGCGTGACATTGCTGCCGTGAGCGTTGGTGATGCAACTCAACTTGTTGTGAAGCCGTATGACCCCGGTTCAAAGAATGATATTATCAAAGCTTTAGAGAGTGCAGATCTTGGATTAAATCCACAAGCCGATGGTGACACAATACGTATTTCTATACCTGCCCCTTCCTCAGAACGTAGACAACAACTTGCAACGCAAGTGAAGAAAATGGGCGAGGAAAGTAAAATTGCTATTAGAAACGAACGCCGTGATGCGAACAAACATATTGAAACGCAGATAAAGGATAAGTCCAATGATGAATCCGAAGACGATGGCAAGCATGGCAAGGGTGAAATCGACTCTTTAACTAAGAAACACACTGCAAGAATTGATGCGTTATGCAAAACAAAGACGGATGAAATCCAAACAATTTAATTCTTCTCAAGTTGCAAAAAACAGATTCAATACTCTTTACGCAACCTTGCCGCTGGGATTCCCATTTGTTGCCGGTATTTGACCACAGTTCGGCGTGCAATCTCAATGCCCTGCTCTCTTAATTTGTCTGCGAGTTTTTCATCACTGTATGGTTTCTTTTTATCTTCTGTGTTGACAATTTCCTGCAATCTTGCCTTTACCGCTTCCCAACTCATTTGTCCATCTTTGTCACTTTGCGTACCACCAGAAAAGAATCTGCGAAGCGGAAATAGACCACGCGGTGTTTGTACCCATTTGTCAGAAACAGCTCTGCTCACCGTCGCGACGTGAATGCCAAGCATGTCAGCAACTTCGGTCATCGGAAGTGGACGGAGATAAGCATCACCTTGTTCAAGAAAATCACGCTGTCGGTCTGCCACAATTTCAACAACTTTCAACAGTGTAGTTCTTCGTTGCCCAATCGCTTCTATGATCCAACGCGCTGAATTTATATTACGACGTAAAAACTTTTTTGCACTTTCATCAACATTTACATCTTTAAGCATGCCGTCATATTGTGCGCTCATCCGCAGTGGCGGGAGATTACCGTCTCTCACGCCAGCAATAAAACAATCATGGAGTTCATCGAAATCAATAAACGCATCAGGTATGACAGGAAGAACTGTTTCGGTATTGAGAAATCTGCCCGGACTTAACACCAATAAATGCATTTTTTCTATCGCGTCATTGATTTCTTCCATTGATAATTTCGTCTTTGACGCAATGAGAGGCAAACGATTTTCTAAGACCTCATCATAATAATCAGCAATTAAAAGACGCACAGTATCCCATCCCCCTTGCCCTTTCTGAATGAAATCGTCTATTTGTATCAATAGTGATTCGGGAACACTTCTTGCAGCAAGCCCTGGTGGATCAAGCCAAGTTTGTAATTGTGCAATTGTTTCAGTTAAAGTTTCGGAAGTTGGCACAACGATCCCATCAAGTTCGAGTTGCTTGAGCATCGCCTCATCTGACATCGTAAGAAAACCATCTGCATCGAGAAAAGCCAATAGAGTTTTTCCGCATTCTGCAATCTCTGGATCAACTTCAGCGAAACTCCATTGACCAGCCAATTCTTCTGCGAGACTCTTATCTCTTGCACGTATGCTTGCCATTGCATCCAATTTTCCATCTCGTTCACCGCTAGTTTTATATGAAGAAGACGGCGAGCGATCAGCGAAATCCATTCCGCTTGTTGCTTCGAATTCAGCAAGTCGTTCAAAATCAGGGTCCCCTTCAATTTCTTCTTCGTGCACAGGCTCTGTTTCTGGCTCAACAAGTTCAAGTGCAACGTTTGATTCTAGTTCTTGTTCAATTTTCTCTAACAATGCAGGAAGAGGGAGTTGAAGAATCTCCATTGATTGAATAATGCGTGGAGATAATTGCATATTCTGAGAAGCCGATAGATTTTGACGTGTTTCAAATCGCATCTAATTAGTTACTGTGCATACCACTACGACCTTGGATCGCATCGGCAAGAACTTGCGAGTTCGCATATTCAATTTGAGAGCCGCTTGGCAATCCACGAGCAAGGCGAGTCACATTCACAGCTCTTGCCTCAAGTTCTTGTGCTAGATATAACGCCGTACTATCGCCTTCTAGATTCGGATTCAATCCTAGAATAACTTCCTGAATTTTGACGCTCTGTGCATTGGAAGAAGGTTCATCTATTCGATCGAGCAAGCCTGACACCGCAATGTCTCCAACTTCTATACCCCCGAGTGGTTCTATTCTCCCCGTAAGAACATGATAAATACCCTTGAACATACCCGTTGCTTCAAGGCTAATTAAGTCTCTTGGTTGTTCAACAACAAGTACAACAGAGGCATCACGAGATGGGTCATCGCAAATTAGACACGGCGATCTATCGGCAAGGTTATTACAAATTGTGCAGCAAGAAACATTGTGCTTCACGTCCGCAATTGAACGGCTTAGCAACATCGCATCCTCTTCACTTGCTTTGATCAAATGAAATGCAATTCGCTCTGCGCTCCGTTTACCGATCCCTGGAAGCGAAGTGAGTGCGTCAAGGAGTTCCCGAACGGGCAACGGTGTTGCTGCTGAATCACGCAATGACATTATGTACTACCCTTAGGTTCCGAAGATTGCGAGTCACTGCCCTGTTCGATGTCTCGTACTCGGAGCAACGTGCCATCAAAAAGATCTGATGCTGTTTTAACGATATCACTTGCAGCAACTTCAGGATTTATAGTTGACTCTTTTGCTACTGAAGGAATTGCCTCACCTTCAATTTTCACTGTGCATCGTTTGCCGGCAACTTCACTGCAAACTCGTTCAATTTCACCGCGCCTTCCTAAAATATACGTAGAGGATTCTCGCCCATCTTCATTGATCGATAACGTGATAACGCCATCAGTCATGCTTTTACATTGAAGATAGGCAGCAATTCTCTTTAATCCGGGCGTTTGCGATATTACATTTTGTATCTGCGTCCACTCAACTTTTGCAGGTACAGTCACTGTCGGTGTAGGCTGAACCGACTCTGCTGTTTGACTTACTAAGTGCGGACTACTTTTTTTTTTGATGGAAACAGGACGAGATCCTGCGCTTTGTTTCAAGACAGCACCTGCTTCTGCAAGTTCCTTTGACAAACAAAGCCTTGCAATGGTTGCATCAAACAATGCTCGACCGCTCCCACCGCGGCGAACTTGTCTTGATGCAGCGTCGCACAATGCAATCATGTGTGTCAATGAACTTTCATCGATCATCGACCCCCTTTGCGCGGCTTCTTTCTTTGCAGTATCCGAAAGTTCGAGCAACGCTGAATCTTCCCCGCATATTCTAGCGATCAGTGTATGTCGGAAACATGTTGCAATTTCTTCAAGCGCCCTATCCATCGCGACTCCGCCCCCAAGTAAAGTAGCTGCATCAACAAGTGCTCCTGAGATGTTTGATTTTAGAATTTGATCACAAATTGACGTGACTGCAGTTTGCGATGGCAATCCAAGTAGTTCTTCCATTTCATCGTTTGCAATCGTCTTGGAACCGCCAGCCAATAATCGATCTAGAATTGAAAGCGCATCACGCATTGATCCATTCCCGAGGCGAGAGACATGTGCAATTACTTCTGGATCCGCTTGAATACCCTCTACTTTTAATATATTCGTCAAATGCAGCCCTATTTTCACACTTGGAATCGTGCGGAAGTCAAAGCGCTGGCATCTTGATTGAATCGTTGCAGGAATTTTATGTGGTTCAGTTGTACATAAAATAAATTTCACATGCGAAGGTGGCTCTTCCATCGTTTTAAGCAACGCATTGAAAGCAGGCGTGGTGAGCATGTGCACTTCATCAATAATGTAAATACGATATCTACATCGTGTTGGCGCTAATCCTGCAGCTGAAATGAGATCCCTCGCTTCTTGCACGCCCCGATTAGAAGCGCCGTCAATTTCGATCACGTCTAAATCATCACCCCGAAGTACGGCTTCACCAATCGCTTCACCTTCTTGTAAATCAGATGAAGTATTTAACTCTCTAGCGAAGATTCTCGCCATCGAAGTTTTACCAACACCCCGTGTGCCACAAAACAGATAGGCATGCGCTGTTCGATCTGCATCGATCGCATTTCTAAGCGTCTTTGCAATAGGTTCTTGACCAATCACATCGTCAAATGTTTTTGAACGGTATCTTCGGGCTAGTACGGTGTAACTCAATTCTGGACTCCAAGTATGTGTGGGGAGAAGGACGGCCGGTTACCCAAAGCTCGAACAACGCCACTTATGGCTGCTGCCGTCAAGCCCTGACCAGGTTCGCAGGCTGCCCGTCTATGAGGCCGACCGTCCTTCCCCCCACCTTTCATACGCATGATACCACCCCCGTGCCTTCACGACCAACACGTGTCATAGTACACTGCGAGAATGCCAGAATCAGTAAATGTAAAGGCCGAACCGCTCGCACCCTTCCAACTTGAACAAGCGCGTGAGGCAAAGTCGCGTCGGCTTGTTGTATTGACGGTGCGCCTTCTTTTTGTATCATTTATGTTTGTGGTTGCTGTCCTCCCTTTCGTTGCAACAGCCAGTGGCTCACAAAAACCAATCGAGCTTGTCATTGTCGATCATTTAGGTCCTGCGATCGCGACAATGGCGTTCGCTGCAATCATTCTTATCATCGATATCCTTACGCCTAAAAAAAGACTTTCCGCTGTCTTTGGCATTTACCTCGGACTCGTTGCAGGACTTTTTGCTGCCCTTGCAGTAGGGCTGTTGATAGATCTCATCGCTGATTCATGGGGACTCTCAAGTGGTGATACCGCTCTGCAATATCTCACTCTTTTGAAACTCGCAACTGGCATTACTCTTTGTTACCTTGCCATCAGTATTGTCATTACTACCAAAGATGATTTACGGCTTGTATTGCCATACGTCGAATTCTCTCGACAAGTAAGAGGCATTCGCCCCCTACTTGTTGATACTTCTATCATCATCGATGGGCGAATAGAACAACTTGCAAGTTCAAGATTCATTGATGCTCCTCTTATTGTTCCGCAGTTTGTCATCGATGAACTCCACATTCTTTCGGATTCTCACGACAAACTTAAAAGAGCAAGAGGAAAACGCGGACTTAGCATTCTTGCGAACCTTCGTGGAGCGAAAGACGTTGTGGTTACTGTTGAAGCAACCGAACCGATTGACAAAGGCGTTGATAGAGCGCTGCTCTCACTTGCTGAATCAAGTGGATACAGAGTATTGACAACGGACTCAAATCTCGAAAAAATTGGGCTCATCGAAGGTATACAAGTTTTAAATCTAAACAATCTTTCTCATGCAGTTCGAACACAAGCAGTCCCTGGCGCCGAATTCGAACTTGAAATTGTAAAACATGGTGAAGCGGAATCTCAAGGTGTTGGCTACTTGCCTGATGGAACGATGGTTGTCATCGAAGAGGCTGGAAAATACATCGGTTCAACCATTCGAATTACTGTGAACAACTCTTTGCAAACCTCGGCGGGCCGAATGATCTTCGCAAGTCCGTCTGAATAGTTTTGATTAAAAACTCACTCCCACTCAATTGTGGCAGGTGGTTTTGAACTGATATCGTAAACAACTCGATTAACACCGCGCACTTCATTGATGATTCGATTGCTGATCGAAGCAAGAATGTCATACGGAATACGCGCCCAATCCGCAGTCATAAAGTCCTGCGTTTCTACTGCTCGAATTGCTACGACAGATTCGTAAGTTCTCCCGTCACCCATAACGCCCACAGATTGGACTGGGAGCAAAACTGCAAAAACTTGATCTGTGCTCCGATATAAATTCGCAGCGACAATTTCTTCCAGTAGGATTTCGTCACAATCGCGAAGTACTGCTAATTTTGGCTCCGCTACTTCACCTAGACACCGAACAGCTAGGCCAGGGCCAGGAAACGGATGACGCCAGATAATGCCATCAGGCAAACCAAGGACTTCACCTAGTTTGCGAACCTCATCTTTAAACAAGTCACGCAAAGGTTCGATGAGTTCAAAACCTAACTCCTCGGGGAGTCCGCCTACATTGTGATGCAATTTAATGTTCGCAGCAGCCCCGCTGTACCCATGACCTGATTCGATTACATCAGGATAGAGCGTCCCCTGCGCTAAAAAACGAATCGTGTCGTCCGTATGTGATTCAATTTCGGTAGCAGCTTCTTTAAAAACATCTATGAATCTATGTCCAATCAGCGTGCGTTTCTTTTGCGGGTCGGTCACACCTGAAAGATCGTCAAGAAACTCTTTCGCCGCATCTACAACTCGAAGATCAATTTGAAAATGATCACGGAAAGTTGTCTCTACAAATTCACGTTCATTTTTGCGAAGCAACCCGTTGTCAACAAAAACACAAACGAGTTGATCGCCAATTGCACGGTGAAGCAATGCAGCGACTACCGAAGAATCAACACCGCCACTAAGTCCACATAAGACTTTGGAATCGCCGACGATTTCTCGTATTTTTTCACATTGCGCTTCCATAAAATCGGACATGCGCCAAGTGCCTTTAATGCCACAAATTTTATATAGGAAATTGCGGAGAAGTTCTACTCCATGTGGTGTGTGTGTGACTTCTGGGTGAAATTGAACTCCGTAAAATGGAATTGTTTTATGCGACACTGCTGCAAGAGGGCAAGTAGAAGTTTCAGCAAGAATTTTAAAATCATCACCAACGATTTCAACTTGATCGCCATGACTCATCCAAGCTGCGGTATCAGTAGGCATCCCTCTAAAAAGCCCTGTAGTGTCTAGCACTTTAAGAACTGAGCGTCCGTACTCACGAGCATGTGCCGCTTCAATTGTTCCCCCAAGGAGTTCACAACCGAGTTGCATCCCATAGCAAATTCCAAGAATTGGTACACCCAATTCAAAAATTCTTTCATCGCATCTGGGTGCACCTTTTTCACTCACACTTGATGGCCCACCGGATAAAACAATACCTGCTGGTGCGTATGTGGCTAACTTCTCAATTGGAGTGTCAGGTGAAAGAAGAATACTGAAAGCACCAGCTTCGCGGACACGGCGTGCAATCAACTGCGCATATTGACTTCCAAAGTCAAGAATGAGCACTGTTTCACCTTGATTTACACCAACTGGGGTAATAGGTTCCAAAATCTCAGCAGATTTATAACTAGATGTGGGATTATTCATACTCATGAGAATGTTACAGGGTACCATGAATGCAGATGGAATCCAAGAACACCACCTGCAGCGCATCTGCAAAACTTTCAGTACCTGCATCTCCTGCTTGGTATGGCACTATTCGAAACCTTGCTATCCAACTTTGTAGAAACTGCGGAGTCGATGATCGGGATTCAGGATCCATTGCACTTGTCCTTGATGAAGCAGTGAGTAATATTCATCGACATGGATACCAAGGATCTCACGACGAAATGATTGACTTAGAAATCAAAGGGATCAAGGCTACTCCAGAACAACCATGGAAAATTACCATTTGCATCAAAGATAGAGCCATGCAAATAGAACTCGATAAAATCAAATCACGAGATTTGGAGGATGTCCGTCCAGGCGGCCTTGGCGTTCATCTAATCAAATCTATTATGGACACTGCTATATGGTCACATCGTAAAAATGGCGGGATGCAATTGTTCATGGAAAAACAAGGTGAGCCCACTACCAATGTTGCCGATGTAGAAAAAGAAAGTAAATTACTTTGAATATTCAAGTTGAAGTACTAGACCTTTCCACAATTGTCACACCAGAAGGCGATATTGACACCATGGAATCCACAAGATTGCGTGAAGCACTCAAACCAATCCTTGCTTCTGAAACCCATCGCCTTGTTGTTGATCTATCGGGAGTCAAATACATGGATTCTTCAGGCATTGCCACGTTGATTGAAGCCCTTCAAATCTGCAAACAAAAATCGAAGCAGTTTGTTATCTGTGGGTTACAAGATGGAGTTCGATCAATCATCGAACTCGCCCGCCTTGATACAATTTTTGTGATCAAAACCAACAGAGAGGAAGCACTCATTGCCTAGTGAAACGAAGATGCCATTCCCACTTCGCCTTCTTGATGGTTTTGGGTCTCTTTGGGTGAGTATATTTTCATTTCTCGGGGGCATCATTTGGTTACTCGTCGAGGTAGGGAAATTGTTTTGTTTTTCTTGCATACTCAAACGCGTAAGATTTGGCAAAGGTGCTTTTGTCACACAAATTGTACGAATCGGAGTTCGTTCAATTGGAATTGTTTGTTTAGTTTGTGGTTGTATTGGCTTAATTCTGGCAATTCAAATGCAACCACCACTTGCAGAGTTTGGGCAAGCTGACAAAATTGCGAACATTGTAGGCGTTGCCGTACTTCGCGAACTTGGGCCATTGATCGCTGCGATTGTGCTTACTGGTTTCGCAGGTGCATCTATTGCTGCTGAACTTGGAACGATGGTAGTAGGAGAAGAAATCGAAGCACTTCACTCGCAAGCGCTGAACCCTATACGTTTTTTAGTGATGCCAAGAGTTCTCGCTACTGTTTTGAGTTTAACACTATTGACAATTATTGGTGATGTCATTGCAATTATTGCAGCGGGGTTTGTCACAGTGCAATTCCTTGGCGTGCCATACGATATTTACATCGACAATACTTTGAGTCAGGTTGTTCTTGCTGACTTTACTACGGGATTGATGAAGGCTGGCGTGTTCGGAATGATTCTTGCAGCAATTGCCTGCCACAACGGATTAAAAGTAAGTGGTGGTGCTGCAGGAGTTGGCAAGGCGACGACTGATACTGTTGTCCAAACTATTTTGACCATTGTCATCGTAGACATGATCTTCACACTGGTCTTCTACCAGTTCGGTTGGACCTAGACTGTGGGTGCGTTTATTCACCAACGGGAATAAACTCACCCCCGGTGAGTTTATTTACAAGTTAACT
>JACNLW010000103.1 GCA_014381305.1 Planctomycetota bacterium | reverse complement strand
GAGTTTCTAAACCATTGATTCGTTCTTCGTTTTGCATTGTGATGCTCCTTCACTGCATATTATGCAACAAATTGAAACCCCACACATTTCCCCATCTAAAGGGTCATCTGTGGTGTTCAGGGGGGGGGGTTGAGTTGTGTAGTCAAGTAACAACCTCACCACACATTCGAATGCTTACTGATTTTACAAACCCCAAATCAACCTCTAACTGGCTCAAAACGCCATCAAACTGTTCTTGTGCTGGTGTTGTGTAAAACGAACTCATAGAACCATCTGCGTGACTCAAGAACAACTTCTCCGTTCCAACCATATGCTTCTTACAAAACTCTGCTGAAGTCCTTCGTAACTCTCTAAACCTTCTCGGGTCATCCTTGCCAAGCACTCTTTCTACTAATCGCTTGAACATTGCACCAAGAATATCCGAACGACCACCTGTTCTCTTACCGTTCTTTACCGTAGGAACAATCAAATCTCTACCGTCTTTACGAGAAAGAACCCTATCACCGAACTCCTTTCCTTCAAGATGCTTGTCCAGTAGCAACACACTTTCTCTCCACAAGATGTGATTTGAATCTTCTCCTGTCTTTGACCTTTTCCGAATGCATCTTGGAGGATTAGTATCTACATAGATTTCTTCAAACAATAAATCATTCAAATCTTTTTGAGTCATACCAGTATTCAATGATAGTACGATTGCAAGTTTCAACAGTTCTATTTCGGTATCAGTCCTTGTAAACCAACTTGAGTCAAAGTTCTCTTTACAGCACCCCATATACAACAACTGGATTTCTTCCTTCGTGAAGAACAAATGACGCTTTACGCTTTTTATCTTCCTTCGATATGCTTTGGATTGTTTCCCGATATCACCCAAGTTCCTTGGAAGTACATTGATAATGTGTTGTTTGTATGACCATCGATATATTTGTTTGACAGCGTTGTATTCTTGATGAAGGGTTGATGGTTTTATTATTCCATCTTGCACTCGCTTTGCATTTGCTAATGACCACTTATTCAATTGAGATTCGGATATTTGTGAGAGAGATTCATTTGCAAAATAATCACGGAAGTGCTGGAGTCGATTCTTCAAGCTCTGAACCCGACTAAATGAAAGTTCTTCTTCATTGCTACTCTCTGCAACTTCTCTTTTTGTTTTAACGAAATTCCGAACTACGGTTGATACAAGACGAGGATTCCAGTTTCTCTTTGTCGATAAAGTTGAACTTTTAGAAAGAACCTTTGTAGATGCAATACTCTCACCTGCACAAACTTTTCTTTTTATCTCATTGAGTTTTGCAACAGCACGATTGTAGGATTCTCTGTCTGATTTGCATCGTCCAGTACCAAGGTAATACTTCTTACCTTTGTATTGCTTTACCCATTGGCGTGAACTTGGAGTCCAGTTTACTTTTAGTTTTCTTCGCATACAATTGAATACTAATATGGACCAATTGGAATTTCATCTGGTCCAATCAGGACCTTTGTAATTTTCTTTACTTGCACAGATATTTATCTACACACAAAGAGATAGTGCGTTTTCTCAGTCGACACAGAATTTATTTTGTTTGCCAAGAGTGCACAAGCAGTTGCCAGTTGGAAAATGAGCAGTAGTCATAGATTGCATATCGAAGCACTGCACCGATTCTACTACCAAGAATAACCTTCGCTTTAGGAAAGCGATGCTCTATCCAGCTGAGCTATGAGCGCCAATGTTGGTGATTGTATCGTGTGGTTGTATATCTGCGTGCAGTATTTTAGACACCTAAAAAAGGAGTGCCCAAGTTGCTTCAAAACGCAATCAACGTATACGTATTCTTAAAGTTCTTCGGCGCGAATACGAATGACAATTTGTCGAACGGCTCGCATGACACGGCTCTTTGCGTGGCGTACAGCTTCTTGACTCATGTTCAATCGCTCGGCTGTTTTTTCACAGCTCATGCCACGCCGGCCATACAACTCGAATGCTTCCCAAGTTTTCGGTTCAAACTTTGGGCGTGCCTCTGTCATTGCTTCTGAAAGTAGATGTTCTGCCCATTCACGGTCAAATGCTGCTTCAAGATCATCGCGTGGATCTTCAGCCGCTTCCATTCCGAACGTGTCTAAGTTGCCTTCTTGTTTTTTACGATACCGCTGACGAATTGCGTTGAGCGTAATTCGTTTTAGATACCCTCGGAAACGGCCTTTGCTTGGATCGTATTCAAAACGATCGGCGACTCTGAAAAAATTAAACAGAACTGTTTGCATGATGTCGTCTGCTTCACTGCTTGGCAGACCTGCATTTCTTGCAAATCCACAAATGATTGGACCGTAGCGGTCAACAAAAATACCCCAACCCATTTCACGGTTGACTGTTTCATCTGACTTGAGCTGAAGAAGTAAATCCATATTCGTCTCGTACCGACCATTTATGGTACGAACGAGTGTAGGAACTTCATCACCTTCTTTTTTTTCTGGGACGCGGTCGATTTCCTCAATCATTTCTTGGTTGAGTTCTACGTCAGGTTCGCCAAGTCGAATTAAGAATTTCCACGGACCAATTTGGATCAAATCGCCATCATGGAGTTGGACTTCTTCACCTTTTTCCATTCGAATGGTGTTGAGATACGTTCCACTTCGGCTTTCCAAATCATGAAGAAGCCACCGATCTTTATTCCATTTCATAGCGGCATGTTTTCTCGAAACATAACGATTAGACATTTGTGTTGTGCATTCAGGGCTCCTCCCTAGCACAATTTCTTCATCGGTTGATGCTGAAATCGAGGGTAAAGGCTCACCATGAATTTGGTCAAGAATAAGTCTGTTTGGTTGTTGAGGGTCTGTTTTCAACACTGGTCTCCGCGTTTATCGTACAGTGAGCGTACCATTTTTCAAGTCAGGCGTTTTTTTATGAGACAAAACCGCAAAGAATGGTATTGTAATGATTACGGGCACGCTCCTTATGAGATGAACCACCCTAGGATAACACTATGACGAACAATCATCCACCTACAGATCCAGACGCCGAAACCATTGGAATGCCCAGCGATGACTCCGGTAAGGGCAGTATGCCCGAGCCTTCCAAGATCCCCTCGATGGGGATGCCAAGTGAAATTGGTCGGTATAAAATTTTAGGGATTATTGGTTCTGGCGGCATGGGACACGTGTATGAAGCGATGCAAGAAGCGCCAAGAAGGCGTGTTGCACTGAAGGTCATTAAAGGTGGTGCTGCGAGTGATATGGCACTCCGCCGGTTTGAGTTCGAAACGCAAATTCTTGCGAAGTTACATCATCCGAACATTGCGCAAATTTATGAGGCGGGAACATGGAAAAGCCCTGAGGGCGAAGTTCCATTTTTTGCAATGGAATATATTCCGGGTCGTAGAGGTATTATTGAGTACGCTCAAAAGCGAGACCTTTCCATACGTGATCGGCTTGAATTATTCACCAAGGTGTGCGAGGCAGTGCACCATGGTCACCAAAAAGGTGTGATTCATCGCGACTTAAAACCAGATAATATTTTAGTTGATACGAATGGCGAACCAAAAATTATTGACTTTGGTGTTGCACGAGCGACCGATGCAGACCTCGCAGTTACAACGATGCAAACAACCATGGGTCAACTCATTGGCACGTTGCAATACATGAGCCCTGAACAGTGTGACGCTGATCCAGACAGAATAGACACACGCAGTGATGTGTATGCACTTGGTGTTATTTTATTCCAACTGCTTTCTGGGAAACTTCCGTACGATCTTCGCCGCCAAGCAATTCATGAAGCAGTTCGTGTTATTAAGGAACAACGACCCGATTCGATGGCGACGCTAAGTGGAACTTTGAAGGGTGATGTTGACACGATTGCAATGAAAGCGTTAGAAAAAGATCGCAATCGACGGTATCAATCTGCCGCAGAACTTGCAAATGATATTGGCCACTTCTTAAATAGTGAACCAATCGAAGCAAGACCCCTCAGTCTTGCGTATCAATTGCGTTTGTTTACCAAGAAATATAAGCGAACTTGTGCAGCAATGATCGCATTGACACTTACGATTATTCTTGGCATTCTAGGAACCACGTGGGGTATGGTTGAAGCCAATCACCAAAAAGAAATTGCAATCGTTCAACGTGATATTGCTGAAAAGCGAGCAGACGATATTCTGAGTATGACACAAACATTCTCTACAGAAGTGTATGAGGGGATTAAAAAAGTAAACGCAGCGATCGAAGTAAGAAAGGAAGTGTTAAGCGCAGTCATTTTACATCTTAACGAGTTACAAACTTCTGTTGGAGATGAAGTGGAGGTGCTTTCGCAAAAAGCATTTGTGCATGGTCGAATGGGAAAAATCTACGCTTCGACGCAGGGTGCGCATCTCGGAGATCCTGACAAGGCAATTGAAGAGTTCAACAAATCGTTTGACATCTATACACAGCTTGTGACTGAAGGGCACACTGAATATAGAAAACAATTAGTTGTTACGCTGACAAGAATCGCGAAAGTATACAAAATGACCGACCGCGGTTCTTCAGTGATGCAAACGTATGAAAAAGCAAAAGAACTTGTTGATCAGATTTATGCAAATAACCCAGATGATTTAGTTTCGATTCGACTATACATACAAGTGCACATGAGTATCGCCGACTTGTGGAAGAACGATTCAAAAATGGATCTCGCATCAAAAGAGTATGATGCTCTTCTTGGTCTTTCGCAAAAAGCTGTGAAACGATGGCCAAATGATCTCACGGTGAAACGGGATCTGACTTCACTTTTATATAGAGTGGCGATGGTGTATGTGAAAGACGGCAACCTTGAACGTGGTTTGACTTATTACAAACAGGCACTTACTGTTTTTCAACAACTTGCAATTGCGCAACCAACGAATGGACGTGCGCAGCGAGACCTAGGATGGTCTCATTATTTTGTAGGGGACACGCTTCTTAAAATGCAATCAATGGAAGAAGGTTGGAAGGAACTAGATCAAGGGCTCAACATCATTGTTGCCCGATGTGTCGCGTTCCCAGATGCCGCGGATGCAAGAAAAGATGTCAGCACGTATTTTGACTCAATTTTGGCATTTCGTACTGGAGCAAACCAGCAAGCACAAGCCTTGGAAGAGTGCAAACAAATCCTTCTTGCGCTTCAACCAGTGGTTGAAAGCAACCCAAATAACTTGGCTTTGAGTAATTTGTACCAACAAATCCAACTTTCTCGCAGCGAATTGCAAAAAGAAGTTGCTTCTGTTGAACAAAATTCAAAATAAATATCACGATTTTTAGGCGATTAGAGCTGTTTTGTGTTTTTTTTTAGGAAAACGCTTCACATTATTGGTCGTTGCGGATAGTTGGTAGTACATGGATTGCGAAATTGAACGAACCAACATTCTTCTGACCCGTAATACAGACAACTAAACTCTTCTCCTCCTTTTTTCTCTCTTTCTCTCCTAACTCTCTCCTAACTCTCTCCCCTCTCTCTCCCAGATTTCTTCCTTGAAGGAACATAAAAACTCCCCGAAATTCGGGGAGTTTTTTTGCGCAGTGTTTCTCTCGTTATAGCGGCATTCGTGTCTCGCTTGCTGCCTGTCACGTCGTCGCGTTCCATCGGTGACCCATAAAGGGTCACCTGCTTCACGCTCCTTGTGACAGATTGCAACCGAGCCACTCGGTGCTCGCTCTAACTCGTTCACCACTGCTTGCTTGTGTTTCTCTTGTGATATCGCCATTCGAACCACGCTTGCTGCCTGTCACGTCGTCGCGGTCTAATAAACTCACCGGGGGTGAGTTTACGGGAATGAACGCTTAAAATCAA
>JACNLW010000098.1 GCA_014381305.1 Planctomycetota bacterium | reverse complement strand
TTGATTTTTCTCACTTTTTGAGCGAAACTCACCCCCGGTGAGTTTCACTCAAAATAAGCAAAAAGAGCCCGAAACTCACCGGGGGTGAGTTTATTGTTGGTATTCTGTGCATAGTGGCAGTAGAAACGACATCGCAAGGCACACGATCCGTACAGCGGATTTGGTTTGAGCCGGTCATGGGACCGGAACTCGAGGGTTTTTGGCTAGAACCGGGCCATGAACTTCTTGTTGGTAGAGCATCTCAGTGCGATATTCGTCTTCCCGAAGCCACCATTTCCCGACAGCACTTTCGCCTTCGATCTGCTGAAGAGGGCTGCTTTATCATTGATCTCGGCAGCCGCCTTGGCATTTCAGTCAATGATGTGCAGTGCCAAAAAGAATCCAAAGTTTTACTCAAAACCGGTGACCTTGTTTCATGTGGACCTTGGGTGTTCCGAACAGGAACACGAAGCGGCGCGCCAGTATCAATGCAAACAATCGATGACTCAGTCGAAGTTGAAGCTCGAGTGCAACGCATGTCACAGTCTGACATCGGCGTACTAGCGCAGCACCGACTTAGTTTGTTGATCGATAGTTCGGCTGATATCAACAAAGCAACCGACTTAAAGGAACTTGGCGCACTACTTGTGAAGTCTGCAATTGGCGGCACTGGATTTCAACGTGCAGCAATGTTGATGCCTGCAGATGCTGAAGGTGAATTTGAAGTTGTGGCGTTTCTCGACGGTGAGTCGCGCGATGCATCTGGTACAACCTTTAGCCGTTCACTTCTTGAAGGCGCATCAAAGGGCGATGTGGCGTGCATGCTCTCTGGACAAACCGCAGGTTTTGGTCAATCGATCGCAGACCTTAATATTCACTCAGCAATATGTAGTGGTTTGATGGTCGACAATATATTGGTAGCCTATCTTTACTTAGATGCGCGCGAACAAGAACGACAAATTCAAGCGGACGCCGCAGGTTTTTGCCAAGCACTTTGCCGCATGGCAGGGCTTGCGTTTGCAAATCTCCGCCGCTTAGAAATGCAAATTCGTCAAGTGAAACTTGAACAAGATATTTCTGCAGCGCGCGAAGCGCAGCAACTGATGATTCCAAAAGACATTGGCGCAGGAGAAGTGTTTGGTTGGAGTCACATCTTCCGTCCTGGCCGTGAAGCATCTGGTGATTTGCTAGACATCATTCCATTGTCTGAAACGCGAATGGCGCTCGTTGTTGGGGATGTTAGCGGTAAGGGTGCTGGCGCAGCAATCATGATGGCAGCGAGCCAGTCATTTTTACACTCAAGACTTCGCAATGGGTGTGACCCTGCAGAAGCAGTTTCTGCAGTCAATGCATTCATCGCAAAACGTTCTGCAATGAACAAGTTCTTAACGCTGTGGGTTGGTATTTTTGATGCCCAAATGAAAGAGCTCACATACGTCGATGCAGGGCACGGGCACTGGGCGATTCGACGTGCAAACGGAACAGCAGAAGCACCGCCAATACCTGATGGTTTTCTCGTTGGCATAGATGCTTCTTCTGAATATAGAAATGCGACACTTTTGGTTGAACCGGGCGACCGCATCATCATTTTCAGTGACGGTATTCCAGAGCAACAAACCAAAGGTGAAGAACAGTATGGGGTTGAACGAGTCTACGAACTTGTTGCAAAATCACCGACCGCGGAAGAGGATGTCAAGCGACTTTTAGATGCTGTTATCAAATGGGCTGGCCACGCAGAACTAGATGACGACACGACGATTGTCTCGCTTGGGATGGTCTAATCAACGCCTCTATTGGTGGTACAATTCCCTGTCTATGAACAGAATAAAACAGTTTTATGGAACAGCGGTGGGCAAGAAATTTGTCGTGGCACTCTCTGGCATCATGATGGCTGGCTTTTTGGTCATGCACATGATCGGCAATCTAAAAGCATTTGCAGGAGAAGAAAAATTAGACCACTACGCCGCGTATCTACGCGACATTGGACAGGACATGTTTGGGCATGAAACGGTTTTATGGCTTGCTCGGATTGGTTTGCTCGTTGCAGTTCTTGCACACATCATCACGATTGTGTTGCTCGTGAAACAAAACCACAAAGCTCGACCGGTGAAGTATCACATACAAAAATCATTTGCAGCCACTTTTCCTGCTCGCATGATGCGAGTCTCAGGTTTACTCTTGCTCATATTCATTGTTGTACATCTTGCACAATTTACCTTTGGATCATGGCTTTCAACTCCCTTTGAAGAGGGGAAAGTTTACTCGAATATTTCTCAAGCGTTCGGTGCAGGATGGCTTGCATGGTTTTACATCTTTATGATGTTCATCGTTTGTTTGCATTTGTATCATGGGCTTTGGAGTTTCTTTCAAACATTTGGTATTGATAATCCTGATAGAAACAAACCACTGCGAGCTCTCGCAATTGTTGTTTCGCTCGTGTTGTTCATTGGTTTTTCTTCAGTACCGTTTGCATTTGCGACTGGAATGATCGGAGTGGCGAAATAATATGGAACTGAATTCAAAAATACCAAACGTACCGATTCAAGAAGCATGGCGAACGCACCTTGATTCTATTAACTTGGTTGGTCCAAAAAACCGTCCAAAGTACGACATCATCGTGGTTGGTTCTGGTCTTGCCGGTGCATCTGCAGCTGCATCACTTGGTGCGATGGGGTACAACGTAAAGCTCTTTTGTTTTCAAGATTCTCCACGCAGGGCCCACTCGATCGCTGCGCAGGGTGGCATCAATGCCTCTAAGAATTATCGCAACGATGGAGATTCAACATGGCGTTTGTTTTACGATACGCAAAAGGGCGGAGACTTCCGCGGACGTGAAGCGAATGTGTACCGACTTGCTGAAACAAGCACAGAAATTATTGACCAATGTGTCTCGCAAGGTGTGCCCCTTGCACGCGAATACGGTGGTAACTTGGCGAACAGATCTTTTGGCGGCGTACTTGTCGAACGAACGTTTTACGCTCGCGGGCAAACAGGGCAACAACTGTTACTCGGTGCTTACCAAGCGCTCGAAGAACAAGTAGCCAAGGGGAAGGTCAAGCAATATCCGCGAACCGAAATGCACGACATCGTAAAGATTGACGGTCGTTGTCGCGGCATCGTTGTTCGAGATTTAATGACTGGTGAAATACAAACACATGCAGCTGATGCAGTGGTGCTAGCCACTGGTGGGTATGCAAATGTATACCACCGTTCGACAAATGCTGTGAATTGCAATGTGACCGCTGCATGGCGCGCACATAAACAAGGCTCTGTTTTTGCAAACCCATGTTTTGTCCAAATTCACCCGACTTGTATTCCAGTGCACGGCGATCACCAATCAAAGTTGACTTTGATGAGTGAATCGCTTCGCAATGACGGACGAATCTGGGTGCCACGTAAGAAGGGCGAC
The DNA here is from genome assembly GCA_014381305.1 of Planctomycetota bacterium. Taxonomy (GTDB): domain Bacteria; phylum Planctomycetota; class Phycisphaerae; order Phycisphaerales; family SM1A02. Next base: position 2,466 of record JACNLW010000098.1, on the reverse strand, counting down.
TCCCGCAAACCAGCACATATACCAGAAGACGAGAGATTCTATTACCTCGAAGAGCGGTATCCAAGTTTCGGTAACTTAGTACCACGCGATGTTGCATCGAGAGCTGCGAAAAAGGTTTGTGATGATGGGTATGGTTTGGGCGAGACTGGTTTTGGTGTCTATCTAGATTTCCGTGATGCAATTGCAAAGCAAGGCAAAGCAGCCATTGAAGCGAAGTATGGTAATTTGTTTGACATGTACAAAGACATTACTGATGATGATCCATACGAAACGCCTTTTAAAATTTATCCAGCGCCGCACTACACAATGGGCGGATTATGGGTTGATTACAACTTGATGACGAATGTGCAGGGCTTGTACGCAATTGGCGAAGCGAACTTTTCTGATCATGGCGCGAACCGTTTGGGTGCAAGTTCGTTGATGCAGTGTTTGGCGGACGGGTACTTTATTCTTCCGCAAACGATCGGCGATTATTTGCGAGATATTTATCAACAAAAGATTGATGAAGATCATCCTGAATTTGAAAAACATGCGGATGCAGTAAGCGCAAAGATTGATTCGTTGATGAACATTCAAGGAACGAGAACACCGCTGTCCTTCCAAAAAGAACTTGGTGAGATCATGTGGCAGTATTGCGGTATGTCGAGGAACGCAACTGATTTGAAAAAAGCACTTGAATTGATTCCGAAATTGCGTAAAGAATTTTGGTCTGACGTAAAAGTTGCTGGTACAAAAGACAGTTTGAATCAATCGCTCGAACGAGCAGGTCGCGTTGCTGACTTTTTAGAGTTTGCTGAGTTAATGTGTAAAGACGCGCTCGAGCGTGATGAATCTTGTGGTTGCCACTTGCGTGAAGAACACATCCACGAAGATGGCGAAGCAAAACGCAACGACGAGAAGTTCTCGCATGTTGCAGCATGGGAATGGATGGGTGAAGATGCAGATCACCAATTGCATGCAGAAAAACTGAGCCACGAAGCATTGAAGCCAACGACAAGGAGTTACAAGTAATGAACTTTACACTTAGTATTTGGCGGCAATCCCCCGGAGTTCCTGGGAAGATGGTGGAGTATAAAGTTTCTGATATCTCCGCTGAAACATCGTTACTTGAAACGCTCGACATGCTCAATGAAGAGTTGACATTGAAGGGTGAAGAACCAGTTGCATTTGACAGTGATTGTCGAGAAGGAATTTGCGGTGCATGTTCATTAGTTGTTGATGGGAGGGCGCATGGGCCGGGCAAGTTGACAACCTCTTGTCAAATTTTCATGCGTTCATTTACAGATGGGCAGACAATTCACTTGGAACCTTACAGAAGTGCTGCGCTTCCAGTCGTGAAGGACTTAGTGGTAGACCGAACTGCGTTCGACCGAATTATTCAATCCGGTGGTTTTATTTCAGCACACTCAGGACCAAAGCCAGAACCAAACTCGATGCCAATTGGGTACGACGAGTTGGAAGAATCAATGGACGCTGCAGCGTGTATCGGTTGTGCTGCGTGTGTTGCTGCGTGTCCAAATGGTTCAGCGATGTTGTTTACTGCGGCGAAAATTGGACACCTTGGATTGTTGCCACAAGGGCAACCCGAACGGGATCAACGAGCTCGCGAGATGGTTGCGAAAATGGACGAGGAGGGCTTCGGTGCGTGTACGAATTACGCGGAATGCCAAGATGCTTGTCCTAAAGGAGTATCCATCAAATTCATTGGTCGCATGAATAAAGATTTTGCAAAAGCAATGCTTTGCGCTGAAGATGATCGTCGCGGTTCGATGGACGTTAATTAACCGGGGGTGAATTAATCGTGACGAATTGTCTTGTTATGCACTTTTGCTTTGTAACGATTATTTCACCCTCGGTTAATTAACAAGCAGGTATTGCTCTGATCTTAAGGAATTAATCGTGACGAATTGTCTTGTTATGCACTTTTGCTTTATAACGATTATTTCACCGGGGGTGAATTAATTTGAATTGACTTGAAGAGCGGTTACCGAACCGGTCCGTCTGACTTGGGCAACCCCATGTTCTGTGATTGCAATTTCACCTTTCCAAGGCGCGAAGTTTTCTGAAAACACAGTGAGGCGCAACGGGCTATCTAACACTATTTGTAGTTCGACTTCTCCGATTTCGTCCGTTGTTCCACGGTCGCCCTCGGCGGGAAACGGGTCAACAATATCGTAGGGGCCAACGACGATGTAATTTTTGTCGCTGGGATTGAAGAAGTACATGGGGGAAGCTTGCACAGAAGCCCCAGAAACAGGATCACCGCCGGCTTCAGAAACCGTTAGTGTTACCTTGTTATAGGAATTGCAACCAGAAAGCAGGGTGCAAAGTGCTAAGAAGATACAAGTTGGGGTTCGCATTCTGCCGTTATGGTAGTACAATTCCACATCTAGAACGCTCAACAACCCAAAGGTGGGGTGGCCGAGCGGTTGAAGGCGCCGGTCTTGAAAACCGGTAAGGGGTTCG
>JACNLW010000054.1 GCA_014381305.1 Planctomycetota bacterium | reverse complement strand
AACTGGCGCATGTTGCGTCGGCGAGGTTTGTTCAGTCGATACTGAGGAAAACTGTACATCTGAAAGTGGTACGTATTTGGGCGATGGTACAACATGTGAAAATGATCAATGTATTCCAGTGGGTGCGTGTTGTATCGAAGAGGTTTGTTCGGAAGTAACTGAAGAAAATTGTGTTTTGGCGAGCGGTACTTTTGTCGGTGATGACACAACGTGCGATGGTGACCCATGTGCTATTCCAGATCTAACTGGCGCGTGCTGCGCTTCAGAATTGTGTCTCATACTTAGTGAAGACGAATGTGTTTCTGGTGGTGGTGTCTATTTAGGTGATAACACATCCTGCCAAGCCGAAACCTGTATTCCAACTGGCGCATGTTGCGTCGGCGAGGTTTGTTCGGAAGTAACTGAAGAAAATTGTGTTTTGGCGAGCGGTACTTTTGTCGGTGATGACACAACATGTACAACCGATTTGTGTGTTCCAACTGGTGCGTGCTGTATTGGTGAAACATGTTCAGTCGATACTGAGGAAAACTGTACTAATGGAAATGGTACATATCAAGGCAACGATACAACCTGTGATAACGATCCTTGTGCAATTATTCGCGGTGCATGCTGTGCACTAGGTATTTGTATTTCAGAAACACCAGACGAAGCATGCGCTGCGCTGAATGGTACATTTCACGGAGAAGGAAGTACTTGCGAGGACGCGCAGTGCCCAGTTTCGGGTGCTTGTTGTCTTGGAACAATATGTTCGGATGTTGACGATGAGACATGCGATCAATTCGGCGGTGTTTTCCAAGGAGCAGATACTACTTGTGAACTTGAACCGTGCCGATTGCCTGGCGCTTGCTGTGTGAACGACATTTGTTTTATAGCTTCTTCAATAGAGTGCGCAGAATTTGAAAACGCAACGTATCTAGGTGACGGGACTACATGCTCCGATGACCCATGTACAACAACAGCGACTGGTGCGTGCTGTATAACTGATGGGACATGCTCAATTCTCTCTCGGGGTGATTGTCTGAATGCAGATGGAACATACAAGGGTGACAGTACAACGTGTGAACCAAATCCATGTGTGATTGCCGAAGCAACAGGTGCGTGTTGCGCGGAATTTGCAGGCATCGGATGTATTGAAGATACCGCGCTAGAAGCATGTGTTGCACTCAGCGGAACATATTTTGGCGACAGTAGCGTGTGCGCAGATATTTCTTGTGACACAACAGTCACCCTAGGTGCATGTTGTTTGAGTGGTGCTTGTTCTTATGTAACATCTACGGCATGCATAGATGTAGGTGGCACGTATCAAGGTAACAATATATTTTGCAGTGTAAGCAGTTGCCTTCCCCCTCCTGTTTCGGGCGCGTGCTGCACAGTTGAGGCGTGCACAATTCAAACCGAAGACGATTGCATAGCCGTAGATGGTTTGTTCAGAGGCGAAAACACAACTTGTTTCAACGATCCATGTTTAGCTGGTGCATGTTGTGCAAACGATAGTTGTTTTGAAAATTTAACAAGAGAGCACTGTTTGTCTATTGGAGGAGAGTACGAAGGAAACGGTTCAAGTTGTCTCGATGAGCCATGTACTCCAGTTGCAACTGGATCTTGTTGCCTAGGAGATGGTCTTCTTTGCGACGAAGTTCCCGAATCGCACTGTATCTCTTTTGGCGGCACGTTCAACGGAGAAGACACACTCTGCTCGGATACGCCTTGCGTGCTAGTATCAACAGGCGGCTGTTGTGTTTCAAATAATTGTTCACTACTGACTGAAGCAGAGTGCTCTGACATTTTGGGTTCTTATTTGGGCAACGATACTGGGTGCTCTGGCGACCCATGTGTAATCGCTGAGGTAATTATGGGTGCGTGTTGTGGTGATGAGTTATGTTCTCTCGAGCTAGAATCCGATTGTTTGGCCCACGATGCAATTTACTTAGGAGATGGTACAACGTGTCAATTTAGTTCTTGCGTTCCAGATGCAGGTGCGTGCTGTATCGATGGACTTTGCACGGTGACCGAACTTGTTGATTGTAGTGTTTTAGGTGGGTTGTTTCATGGTGTGGAAACAGCCTGCTCGGATGTTGTCTGCATCATCGGTGCGTGTTGCATTGGTGAAAACTGCATTTCACTTTCACAACCAGATTGTCAAGCAGTAGGTGGAGAATATTCTGGTGGTGGATCACACTGCGTAGATATTGCATGTGCTCCAAACAATGAACTCACGGGTGCGTGTTGCATTATGCAGGGATCTTGTGTTTCAAATTCAACGCAACCAGCGTGCGTCCAATCCGGCGGGTTGTATCTAGGAGATGGCAGTAGTTGTTCAGATAATGCGTGCACAGCTGAAACAGTGGAGCCAAGCACTCCAGATGTTCCAGATGAAGCGTGCATTGGCGAAACAATTACACTTGAAGCTGCAGTAGGTACTTTTTTCGAATATGACTGGCAAATGAGAGACCCCGATGACTTTACGTGGGACACATTACCCGGTGGTTTATCTACAGTACAACTTACAGTGCATGAAGAAGGGCTGTGGGTCTTCAAATATCGCCAGCGCGCACAAGGCAGTGGCTGGTCGGTTTGGTCAGCGATTGTAGGTCAAACCATGGTCACAGATTGTGCCCCAACCGGCGGTTGCTGCGTTGCCGGTGAATGCTCAGAAACAACAGCAGCGAATTGCGAAGGTGCGTATCTCGGTGACTGGATTCCGTGCGCAGCAGAATCATGCACTGCAAGTGAAGGCGAAACGGGAGCGTGCTGCGTAGAAGATACTTGTACGGTTGTGTTGTTTACAGATTGTGTAGGCACGTATTTGGGTGCGGGAACAGATTGCAGTAATGCGCCATGCGTTGAGATATTGGGATCGTGTTGCATCGGTGATAGCTGTATTAGGGTGACAATTGATGTTTGCTTAAGCGAATCAGGAACTTACCGCGGAGATCATTCAATTTGTTGGGAAAATCCTTGCGAAGATGTTGTTGTTGGGGCATGTTGTCTCGGTTCTGATTGTTACGAATCCTCTGAAAATGATTGCATGGGTGAATGGTTAGGTAACGGAACCGAATGTGAAGAAGACACATGTCAAAATGACGACACCATCATCGGGCCGTTCCAGTGGAAGAAAGAAAATGGTGGGAATGATCACTGGTACGCCATCGTTGTCACCGACGAACTTTGCTGGTCAGCTGCGAATGCAGCCGCACATGCGAACGGCGCTTACATGCTAACGCTCACAACAAGCGAAGAATATGCGTGGTGGCTCGCTACGTTTGGCGGTACTGGCCAAGAACCTTACATTGGGTTGCGTCAACTTCAAGGATCTGTGGAACCAAACGAGGGCTGGGAATGGGTAAATGGCGAAGGCAACACGTTTGACAACTGGGCTTCTGGAACGCCAGACAATGCAACTGGAGGAGAAAATGTTGCACAGATGTTTACTTCGGGGTACTGGGATGACGTTGTTGCTTGCGGTGCAACTTCGTATGCAATTGAATTTGGGCAGTGGTATAACGTTTGCGAAACTTGCGAGTACACCACAATTCAAGCAGCGGTAAACGATGCCGCTGACGTGGAAACAATTTACGTAGATGAAGGTACGTACACATCTGTTGATGGAGAGTTCCTCGTTGATCTTCAGTCAAAAGACATTTCAATTATTGGTGCAGGATCTGGCAACACAATTCTCGATGGTCAGTATGCGGTATCTGGTTTGCACTATGCGTTTGGTGCTGCTGGGGATGCGTTGCTCGAAGGAATCACAATTCAACACTGCGTTAACCGCGAAGGCGCTGCAGTATTGCTTTCTGGCGGAACGCTTCGAATGTTCAATTGCGTTGTCTCTGAAAACCAAGCATCAGAATCTGGGCAAAGCGGCGGCGCTGTTTCTGCAAGCGTTGGTGCGACACTTTCTGTAGAAGGGTGTGAGTTCACAGAAAATGCTGCGGTGCAATTCGGCGGTGCAATCTATCTTGTTGACAGTGGAACTACCGCGTCGGTTACTGATTGTTTGTTTGCCAATAATGAATCGGCTGTTGGCGGTGCAATGTATGTTTCATCTGGAGCGACATGTGCTGGTGATTTAATCGAATTTAGTGATAACATCTCTGGCGATGGTGGTGCAGTAAGTGTGACGGGAGACGGATCGTCGTTTAGCTCGTGTTGTTTCCAAAACAACAATGCCCTTGGTGTTGGTGGCGGGATGGATAACTCTCAAGGCGCGAACACGATATTGACAGATTGTTTGTTTTTAAATAATACTGCTGTGTATGAAGGCGGAGCAATCTACAACAACGACAGCAACCCAATCATGTATCAATGTACGTTGGCATCAAACATTTCGTACGAAGAGAATGGCGGTGGTCTTCATATTGACGGCACGAGTATGCCTTCGATCGAATCATCTCTCTTCTGTGGAAACATTGGTCGCGGAGGTTCTGAGAGTACGCTTGAGGGGCACGTGTATCCAACAGTCGCGGACACGGATTACGAGTTCGTCGGCGGTAACGAATTTCATGCGCTTTGTTCTACCTGTCAAGGTGACATTAATGGCGATGGAATAATTGATCTGACAGATCTCATCGCAATCGCAATGATTTCGGTGTGGGGCGAGTGCGACGATTGCTTGGCCGATTTAGATAACAATGGTGTTGTTGACCCCGACGACATCGTGATATTGATTGAATTGCTTACATCACGCCTTGATCGACCATGTACGATCGAATGTCCATATCGTTACTAATGTAATTACACTTCAAAACGCTTGACTACAAGTGTGTTGTTCTGTCCACCAAAACCAAACGAGTTACTCAAACAACAATCGACATCCGCTTCTCGAGCTGTGTTCGGAATGTAATCAAGATCAAGTGAGGGATCTGGGTTGTCTAAGTTTATCGTTGGCACCAACATGTTTGTTTGGATTGACATGATGCAAGTAATCAATTCAACCGATCCAGCAGCTGCGATCAAGTGACCCATCATTGATTTGATGGAACTGATTGGAACGTTTGGTGCGTTGGCACCAAACGCCAACTTGATTGCCATTGTCTCAATAGAATCGTTTTCTTGTGTAGACGTACCGTGCGCAGAAATGTATTGAACGGGAGGATGTTCCGTTGGGGTTTTTGCATCAATGCCCGCTTGAGAAAGCGCATTGTTCATTGCAGCAGAAGGGCCACGACCCTCTGGGTGTAAATCAGTAATTCGATACGCATCTGCGCTTGAACCAAACCCGACAATTTCTGCAAGCGGTGTTGCACCGCGTGCAAGTGCATGTTCGAGTGTTTCAAGAACGAGCATTCCCGAGCCTTCTCCCATGACGAAGCCGCCGCGGTCACGTGAAAACGGCTTCGATGCTTTTTTTGGATCACCCTCAAATGTTGAAAGGGCTGTCAAGCGATTGAATCCAGTAATCCCAAGGGCGTGGAGCATGGTGTGCGTCCCGCCTGCAAGCATGACGTCCGCATCCCCGTGAAGTAGCACGCTCGTTGCTTCGCCGATTGCTTGTGTACTTGCTGCGCATGCGGTTAAACAATTGAACGCTGGTCCGCGCAAGTTGTATTCTCTTGCTAGATGCCAGAGTGGCATGTTTGGTTCTTGTTCTACTTCTCCCCATTCATCAAGTTGCTCAGTTGCGAACTTTGCCCACGCAACAGCGTCAACTTTTCCATCTTCTACATCCCAAGAGTGGGTGTCAATCATGGAGTGCGCAGAAAAGTCGAGAACACCTTCGCCAGCGCCAAGGTAAATGCCGGCGCGCTCTGGGTCGAGTTCCTCGAAAGATCCAAGACCCGATTGTTCCCACGCTTGTTTTGCAGCGCCCAAAGCAAACTGTGAGTTCATCGCAGGTTCGTGGTGAATCGCTGCATCTTGCACATATTGTTTCCAATCAAAATCGCGAACCTGCCCCGCAAACTTTGTAGGAAAACTTGAAGCGTCGAATCGGTCGATCGTTGCAATTGCAGATTCGCCGTTGCACATTCTTTTCCACACAGAATTGAGATCATTTCCAAGGGGCGTAATCCAGCCCATGCCTGTAACAACTACTCTCGTCATGAATCGATCCTTCCAAGAATGATTGCTACACATTGCCCACCCTCACTTGGCGTGACAACAAGCACGCGGTTGATTGAAGTTTGTTTTGCATTACTTTTTTCTGCGCAAACACCGTTGGTCACTTCACTGCCAAGTCTTGCGGGAATGGTTTGTTCCTTAATTGCTTTGGCAGCAACGCCAACACAAATTGCACCGTTCCCAGCCATGCAATTTCCCGTGTAAGGAATGGTTGTAATTGTTGGAATATTTTCTAATGATTCTCCGAAAATTGCAGTAAGCCCAATCCGTTCCCCGCTGTCAAGTTCTGGAATGCCAGAACCTAAAGGAACGATAAGGTCAATGTCACTTGGAGCACACTGTGCCTCGTGCATTGCTTTCTTGATTGCAGATTCAATCGCACTTGGGTCACCATCAAGGGGAGTGTCAACGAAAGATTGCCGGCAGCCCATGCCTTCGATGGAGCACCACGGTGTGCCGGCTCTTTGTTGACAAGATGTTTCACTCTCAACAAGAAGAATGCCGCCGCCTTCGCCGATTACAGTACCGTTTGCATCATCAGCAAATGGACGAACGACAGTTGTAATATCACCAGAGCCATCAGTTTCAGCAAGACGATTTGTGCAATGTTGTCTGTAGAGGGCAAGTGGGTTCACTCGATCTTCAGCACCACCAGAGAGGCACGCGTCGGCATCACCGCGTTGAATAACGCGGCGGGATTCTGCGATCGATAAGCCGCTCGATGCTTCACAACACGTGATGGTGTTAGAAGGACCGCGACAGTCATGCACAATTGTGACGTGACACGCGAGCATATTTGGTAAATATTTCAGTAGCCAGAGGGGCGAGAGGTTTTGCATGCCCTCACTTCCCCAGTGGGCAAGATCAAATGAGCCATCATCCTTTTTACTTGTTACAAGTGCTGCACCAAGTTCGTTTACCTCGGCGGATATTAAGCCTGCCCCGATGTGACAACCAATGCGGTTTGGGTCAATTGTCGGAGGATCATCACTTGTTCCAGCTGTGGCAATGCCTGCATTTTCTACTGCTTGGGCAGCGGCGCCAACAGCAAGTTCAGTGTCCCTGCACATGACCTTCGTTGCTTTGCGGTGGCTTTTTGGAACGATTTTACGAACCTTAAAATCTTCTTCAGCGAGTTCACCTGCTACTTGTGATGAGAAACCGCTTGGATCAAACCGTTCGATTCGCTTGAGACCCGTTCGACCTTCAAGCATCGCTTCCCACAGCGGATCGATCCCTACACCGAGTGCAGAAATGACTCCAACACCGGAGATCACGACTTTGTTTGTATCAGATTGCGACATGTGCGGGGATTGTAACAAGACGGTGATCAGTTACCCGAAACGTACACCCACCTGACCCACGGTTTCGGTTTGTGTCAGTTGGCTCGGAGCCAAATTGACTTAGAGTCAAGGTCGCTCTGTTCTTGTAGAATAGGCAAGTTTGCACTAAGAAATCTATGTTTAAACTTCAAAGTAGACCTAACTTCCTTTTTCGCGCTGACATCCTTTCAGGGATGACAGTGGCGCTCGCCCTTGTACCCGAGGCCGTCGCTTTTGCATTTGTCGCAGGTGTAGATCCAATAGTTGGTCTTCACGCAGCATTTATAATTGGCATTATCACAGCACTCTTTGGAGGCAGACCTGGAATGATCTCAGGTGCGACCGGAGCTATCGCTGTTGTGTTGGTTGCATTAGTTGCGACCCACGGAATTGAATATATGTTTGCAGCAATTGTGCTGATGGGTGTATTGCAAACGGTTGCTGGCGTGTTTCGTCTTGGGAAATTTATCAGAATGGTTCCACATCCAGTCATGCTTGGATTTGTGAATGGTCTTGCAATAGTTATCTTTATTGCACAACTTGGACAATTCAAAACGGCAGACGCGCAAGGAAACATGCAATGGATGCAAGGGTCGCAGTTGTACACAATGTTCGCGCTTGTTTTTGCAACGATGGCAGTTATTTTCTTTTTGCCAAAACTAACAAAAGTTATTCCTGCCTCACTTGCAGCGATCGTTGGGATTACGGTAGTTTCAATGGTTTTTGCTTTAGATGCACCAACCATTGTTGACTTTCTACGATCGATGACTGGCAATACCGAAGCAACTTTGCACGGCAGTTTTCCAGAGTTTTCAATTCCGATGGTGCCATTTACTTTTGAAACGCTTCGAATTGTGTTGCCCTATGCAGTCATACTTGCAGCAGTGGGTTTGATTGAATCGTTGTTGACACTGACGCTTGTAGATGAGCTAACGGACACTCGTGGTCGTGGGAATAAAGAGTGTGTGGCGCAGGGTGCGGCAAACATCACATGTGGTTTTTTTGGAGGCATGGGCGGCTGTGCGATGATTGGGCAATCAATGATCAACATCAACTCTGGTGGTCGCGGACGAGTTTCTGGTATTACCGCAGCGCTCGTCTTACTCGCCTTCGTTTTGTTCGCTTCGGGGTTGATTGAAATGGTTCCAGTTGCCGCGCTTGTTGGAGTCATGTTTATGGTTGTGCTTGGAACATTTGAATGGTCAAGTTTTCGAGTACTACACAAAATTCCAATCTCAGATGCATTTGTCATCGTATTGGTTTCTGCTGTGACAGTGTTCACCGATCTAGCGTTGGCTGTTTTTGTAGGTGTTGTTGTTTCAGCGCTTGTGTTCGCTTGGAAGCACGCAAAGGTTATTCATGCAGCAACTGAAATTGACTCCTCTGGTACGAAAATATATACGTTACACGGCCCACTTTTTTTTGGTTCGGTAAAAAGTTTTTTAGACTTGTTTGACCCTAAGAATGATCCAAGTGATGTAGTTATCGAATTTCAACACACTCGTGTTTCAGATCACTCAGCAATCGAGGCAATTGACAATCTTGCAGAGCGGTACATCCGACTAGGTAAAAAATTACACCTTAGGCATTTGAGCGCGGATTGCTCTCAACTTCTGCGAAAAGCAGGATCTATGGTTGAAGTAAACGTAATCGAAGATCCCCATTATCACGTAGCAGACGATGCGCTTGCATAAATAAACTCCGAGTCAACTTGGCTTAGAGTCAATTTTTTTCCCAACAAGCATCGCTAGTTCGATGGATTGTTCGTAATTGAGACGTGGATCGACAAGTGTTTCGTAGGCATCGCCCAAGCCCGCTTCGTCAAGTCCGCGTGCACCGCCGGTGCACTCAGTGACATTTTGGCCGCACACTTCAACGTGCACGCCGCCAAGATTAGAGTTGTTGTTTTGATGAATCTCAATCGATTGTTCAAGCTCAGAAAGAATGGCATCAAAACTTCTTGTTTTGATACCGGAGTCAGTTTTGGATGTGTTTCCGTGCATTGGGTCGCAAACAAACAAGACTTGTTTACCGGTGCGTTGCACCGCTTCAATTAATTTTGGTAACTCATCAACTACTTTGTCAGCACCGTATCGATGAATGAGCGTCAACCGACCCGGCTCATTTGTTGGATGTAACACGTCAAGCAGTTTTTCAACATCAACATCGTGTGTTCCAACCTTCACTCCAATTGGATTTGTGATCCCACGAAAAAACTCAACGTGCCCGCCATTCAAATCAGTTGTTCTTGCACCAATCCACGGAAAGTGGCAGGATAAATCGTACCAGCCATCGCGGCGTGGAACTTGGCGAGTTTGTGCTTGTTCATAATGAAGGTGTAGCCCCTCATGACTTGTAAAAAATTCAACGCGGTTGATTGCACCAATCGATTCGCCAGCGAGTGTTTCTATAAAACGCAGGCTTTCTGCGATTGAAGCGACAATGTTTTGATATTCACTCGCTCGAGGTGAGTGCTCTACAAAGCCTAGATCCCAATATTCTGGATGATGCAAATCTGCAAAGCCGCCATCAATAAGTGCACGAATAAAATTGATCGTCATTGCCGATCGTTCAAACCCGCGAAGCAAACGGTTTGGGTTTGGTGTTCGTGCAATTTCAGAGAACTCAATGTCGTTGACAAGATCACCACGGTAACTTGGCAGCGTGACACCATCAATTGTTTCATCGTTACTCGATCGTGGCTTTGCATATTGCCCCGCAAGGCGACCAACACGAATTACTCTACGTTTGGTCGAATGTACAAGCACAAGTGACATTTGCAACAGAACTTTAAGTTGTCCCGTGATTCTTTCGGGCGTGCAATCTGCAAAGCGCTCAGCACAATCACCAGCTTGCAACAAAAAGCGTTTGCCACATGCAGCATCGGCAAGTTGTTTTTTTAGTGTTTCAATTTCCCAAGATGAAACAAGTGGTGGAAGTTGAGACAGCGCTGCTACGGCGGAATCAAGCATTTTTGCATCACCGTAAGTAGGTTGCTGGGAGGCTGGCTTTGATTGCCAAGATGTAGGATTCCAACTTGTCATAATAAAAAGTGCGGGCGAGAGGACTCGAACCTCCACGGGTGTTACCCCACCAGAACCTAAATCTGGCGCGTCTGCCAATTTCGCCACGCCCGCGGCGATGTGTGCAGGGCGTATGATACGCTCGCGGCGTCATTTACCCAAGTCGCGAAAGGATGAATGTTCCAATGAATTCAATCATGCCACTACTTTCTCGTTTTGTTATCGCAGCGGCGATGATCACTGCTGGCTGGGTCAACTGCTTCGTGTTTGTAGATATTACCGCAGACCAAGCCACCTCCCTCGAAGCGATAGAACTTGGAGTCAAAACCGATTCCGAAACGGGCGATCAAACCACTCGGGGGCTCAACAGAATGACCCTACTTCTCAACAATGAGTGGCCACAACTTGGGGGATGGGGAAAACTACTCGCGTGGTCAGCGGGCGTTTTTGAGTTGCTCGCAGGGGTTTTGGTTTTGGTGGGGCTCTTTTCTCGCTTTTCTGCTTTTGTCATTTGCATCATCATGGGTATGGCGCTTTATTTGGTTTCACACAAAATGAACGGTATGTTTACGATGAACCCATTCGATTGGCCCCTTCACCACGGAGCATTTTTACAACTCTTTACCGAAGTAGGCCTCTTCGTGTTAGCCCTTGGTATTGTCGTTGGCGGGGGAGGAACATTCTCTATAGATAGGTTCCAACTTGGGCAAAGCGAAAAATATAAACTTTCTGAAGAGAAAAAAGGCGACGAATAGAGGGCCTGTACTTTTTCTGCGGTAGTCTTCTCAATGTCATGCAGACTGCAATGAATAATCAGAACACGAAGTACCCCAAAAGGACATCGAGCACTACCTCGATCGTCGCATGGGTGCTTTCAATTGGTGTGCATGTTGGTCTAGGTGCCCTCGCGTTTCTCATTACTTGGAGTGTGATTAAAACGGCAGAAGATCCACCACCAATTGTTACAGCAACGTGGCACGATCAATCTTCCCAACCGATGGCGTTTCCTGTGGAATCAACACAGGTTGAAGAGGTTGGCTTTACATTGCCCCCATTGCCAGAGCCACATCCTAGAGTAGTTCAGGACGGACTTGCCTTGCTAGCATCTACGACACCAACAACAATGCCGGAACTTGCCAGAAGAGATGAACCCACAGAGGCTGCGTTTATGGGGTTAGAAGCAGTTTCAGCGAGAAATATAGTGTACGTTGTCGATGCTTCTGGATCGATGCTCATGCATTTGTCAGATGTTGTAAAGGGACTTGAACAATCGCTTTTTGATTTGCATAAAAAACAAACATTTGCAATTTTGTTTTTCCAAAAAGACCAAGTCATCGCGGTTCCTCCCGCGAACAGATTAGTTCCTGCGAATGTAAAAAATATTCAAAACGCAATGCGATGGATTCAAAGTGGTGACAACGTCATCACAGTGGGAAAGAGCAATCCCGTAAAAGCGATTGCTCGTGCACTAAGACTGAAGCCAGACCTTGTCTACTTGCTCAGTGAGAATATTCGCGGTGCAGGACAGTACGAAGTTTCACCAGAGGAATTGCTTGCGTCCCTTGATTCAATGAATCCCGTTGATTCGAGAAATGGACGGCGACGAGTTCGGATTAACTGCATCGAGTTTCTCACTTCTGATCCTGCCAATACGATGCGTAGAATTGCAGAAATTCACGGGGGAATTGATGGGTATACATTTATAGATAGAAGTAAAGTATCGAGATAGGAGAATTGTTCATGTATAGAGTAGACATGTTATTTTCGGTTGTCGCCAACGCAGGCGGGGGATCCCATTCATTTGCGGAAGCATTTTTCGTTTCAAGAAGATCTGATGGTTCGATCGAATATCTTGGAAGTGGCGTAACGTGGTTACTACTTGCAATGTCGATTGGCGCAATTGGCATGATGATTTATATGTTTCTCGCAAACCGAAAACCGAGCGTGGTACCCAGTGCGCTGATTGAGGAAATTGAAAAACGAATAAAGAAAAAAGACTTTCGTTCAATTGTGGAGTTAACGAGCGAAGACCAAACGTACCTTGGGAAAATATTGCACGCTGCGTTTCGCGAAGCAAAGTTCGGGTTTCCCGCAATGATGCGAGCACTTGAACAAACTGCCGACGAATTGGCAACGGCGAGGCTGCGTCGAATTGAAATGCTCAACGTAGTTGGACAGGTAAGTCCAATGATCGGGTTGTTTGGCACGGTGTATGGCATGATTTTGGCATTCGGCGCAATTGTTGCTTCAGGTGGAAGTGCAGATCCAGTTGCGCTTGCTGGTGGCATTGGAACTGCGCTCACGACAACATTTTGGGGTTTGGTTGTCGCTATTCCTGCGCTTTCGGGATATGCAGTGCTGCGTAATAAAATTGATGAACTCACTGTTGAAGCAACCATCGTCGCAGAAGATGTATTGAACCATTTTAGACCTCGAAAAACCTCAACAACAAAGACTGGTGGTTCTAGTCAGAGTGAGTTATCAAAGCAAACTCTCGAGACAACTGCAACATGAAACGATCTGCAGCAATCACGTTGAATGCAAATATGACACCGATGATTGATGTGACTTTTTTGCTCATTGTGTTTTTTGTTGTAGTTTCACAAATTGTTGATAGAGACGTAGTCCCCCTCGATTTACCTGCCCCCGAAAATGCACAAGCGATGGTTTCGGTTGTGGATCATAAATTAGTCATTAATGTTGTTCCACTTTCTGATGGATCAGTTGCCAAGATCGTTGTTGGAGATCGCACGTTCGGCACAAACGAAATGGCAAGGCTGTCATCTGTTGTTGCGCAAGGTTTAGCAAAGAGCGCAAGTGAAGTGCACCTGCGCGCTGATCGCTCTACTGAATATCAATACATCCATCAGGTGATAGAAGCGGTTCGAAGCGTGGGTGGAGACCCCCAGTTACATTTAGTTGTTGATATGGACCTGAAGCCGTGATTCCTCGTCGCCGCCGATCATCTTCAATTGGTTTGAATCTTACGTCAATGATTGATGTTGTATTTTTACTGTTGATTTACTTTATGGTCGCAACAGAGTTTCGCCGCGCAGAAGCGTCGTTTCCTATGGATTTACCTGCAGAAGGGAGAAACCAAGAATCGATGCTCGATAGCGAACCGCTCGTCGTATTGGTTGAATCTAGTGGGAAATTTTCAAGTGACTTGCGCGTGCAACTTGAAGGGCCATGGGAGAGTGTGCACACACTTGCTGCGTTGAAAAAATTTCTACGCGCAAACCGCGCAGACGGATTTGGCTCAGGTGGACTCTTTACACCAGACCATCCAATTCTCATTCGACCAAAGAGTGAAACTCGCTGGGAACACGCTGTCGCTGCGTACAACACCGCTGTGCAATCGCGGTACACAAACATTACATTGGGGAAACCCTAATGTTCTCTTTTTGCATCGCAACTGTGCTTGTCTGCACACCATCTTTGTGCGAAGAAGCCAACAAGGAACTGTTTGAGCAGTGGGGCACGACCCTACATATTCCGGAAATCACTATTGGTGTTCCAACTGCATTTGTAAAGGCAGAGTCTTATGCGTTGCTTGATTCAATTTATGAAAAGTTTGTTGTCTCAACTCGTGGCGAGCTTACGTCGAAACAGCGAGAGCTTGATGTACCATTTGCAATGGGTATGATCGAAGGGATTCATGCATCACAAGGCGATGAAGTCGCAGCGAAATTGTGCTTAAAACACTTATCAGAACTAGAAGAGTCAGTCACAAACTGGTCTGCTTCTCGATTGTGGCGAATGAGATTGCACGCATATGTTTGTCTGCAGATGGATGAAGAAATACAACTGTGCATTGAAAAAATTGAAGGTATGAAAAATGCAGACGTAGAAGATCAACTTGTCGCCGCCTTAGCAGTCAAGCAAGCGGTACTTTCTCAGCTCGATCAAAAACTCGTGCTGCAAAATAGAAATGACCTGCGTTGGTTTTTAGCTTGCGCAGGAGCTGCGCGCCATCGAGATGGTATTGCCAATATTTTTTCAGTTACAGATGATCTGGTCAAGTTAGGTGTGGAGAGAAACGCGATGGATGCACAACTCATCGATTTGTTAGGGAGACTCGATCCGCCAGTTGCAGTCCTTCCTTCATCGCCGCGCAAAAATCTTTCGGTGCTGGCACTAAGAGTGTCTGCAAATAATGATTTCAAGCAGAAAGAATACGTTTTAGCCAAAGAAAAATCCCTCAAACTCATCGAGAGCGGGTGCGCGTTTTCGGCACAGCAAATTCTCGTTACCCCTGAAATAGAGTTGCAACAGCACGAAGCGACTGCTGCGATTGACCTTGTTTTGCAAAAACCTTCTGAAACATCGTACGAACTTTCGTATTGGCAGTTGTTTGCGGGATCATACTTCGCGAGAACTGGAAAGAAAAACAAAGCAAGTGCATGTTTACAATCGGTATCGAGCACATCACCGTACTTTGAAGAGGCACAGTCATTGCTCACACATATTCGTGGCAGTGATGTTCATTCTCTTCAAACGAGAATAGACCAACTTGCAAAAGGTGGAAATAGTATTGTTGGAATCATTGAAGAAATACAGCCGGCAGCGGCTAAGCAGTTGTTGCAACATTATGTTGGTGTGTGGCACAAGCAAGGAATAATGCAAAATCCGTGGTTATCAAATGTTGTGATTTCACTCTTAGATAAAACGACAACTTCCTCGCCCGCGCTTCTTGGTGAAGCGAACAGATTGCTTGGACGAGTACAAGCAGCCAAGCAATTTTTAGAGCAAGCCAAGCGAGAACAGGGCTGTTCGCTTCAAGTTGCAGTCGGGCTTGCAGCGTGCAATCGTGATTCCGCCGCAATGCAAAGCGCTACTCGCGGACTTGTACTTGGAACAACGAACGAGTATTGGTTTTGGCTTGGAAATTCGCATTTGATTCAATGGTATTGCGAAGATGGTGGTAATACGTTGAAAGCGCAGGCGAAAGTAAATCGCTTAAAACAACTCGACCCAGCGCTTGGCGGGGAACAGTTTGCGAGCATTTTTCGCGACGCTTTGCGTTAAAAAAGCAAACAAAAAACCCGCAGTGTTGTTTATCCTGCGGCGCGGTGTGATTTTGTAGGTACGCGATGCATGTGTTCACGTAGTCGCCTGAGTGAATCGATTTCAATTT
Organism: Planctomycetota bacterium; assembly: GCA_014381305.1. Lineage (GTDB taxonomy): Bacteria > Planctomycetota > Phycisphaerae > Phycisphaerales > SM1A02. The sequence goes on along the minus strand of JACNLW010000054.1, from coordinate 14,002 downwards.
GGCGAACGCGTTCGCGAGTAAGCCCAACAACAAGGCCGATTTCTTTCAGCGTGAGTGGATCTTGTCCTTCAAGGCCAAACCGCAATCGAACAACACGCGCATCCCTTGCATCGAGTTTATCGATGTATGCAAGTGCGTCCTTGATCGTTTCGCGTTGCTCAACATCCTCGTCGGGTCTTGGTCGCTTTTGATCTTCAAACAAATCTGCGAGTGACATCGGTTCGTCGTCTGGATTCGAAGGTCCTCGTGATGCAGTTGCATACGCACGCATTGCACGGCGAATGGTTAACAACTTTTTCGGAGGAACGGACATCGCCTCAGCGAGTTCTTCGCTTGATGGTTCATATCCTAATTTGTTGTGTAATTGTTTTTGAACTTGCCTAAAACGGTTGATTAAGTCAACCATGTATGCTGGAACGTGGACGGGTTGCGTTGCGTTGATCAACATTCGGCGAATTGATTGTTTGATCCACCATGACGCATACGTTGAAAACCTCGCACCATGCGCAGGATCAAATCCTTCAACGGCGCGGATGAGTCCAACATTTCCCTCTTCGATCAGATCACCGAGGGTGAGACCGCGTCCGAGATATCGTTTACCGATGGCAACGACGAGCCGAAGGTTTGCCCTGATCATGTGTTCCTTGGCTGCGGGATCGCTGTCATTGACAATCCGCCAGCCTAGAATTTTCTCTTCCTCTGCACTGAGCAGAGGGACTTCGTTGATCTGATTTAGATAAAGGTCGAGGTTCACTTGTTTCTCCTATTCGCAATACTTAGAGTCCTGTTCACCTTAATCGGCGACTTTTTCTTGCAAATGAATTCAGTTCTCCCTTCCTTCTGTAATAGTAACCCTCATAACCGGAACGACCACCTGTTTTTACGGCATTGCGAGAGTAGAATGTCACATTGGGAAAAAGGTATTGATTATGCGTGATGATATGTATGACATTTTGAAGAACTGGCCCTATGAGCAGGGAAAGCTCAATGCTCGCATCATTGAAGCGAGTGATGGGCGTCCTTTGATCCAGATTCGCATTGAATTGGGTGTGATTCAGATGGAAATGGTTGGACGGCCCGACGGTGTTCTGCAAGATGGATATACGACACTTCTTGCTCTGTTTGAGGATCGCGTCGCGTGGGGCGGAATTGACCCAGAAATGTGCCGCAGATTGCGAGAAGAGGGCGTGCAAAGATCGCATCGGAGTGCCGCTCTTTTTGCCCTTGGAAAGTGGGCGGCTGTCATCCAAGATTGTGACCAAAATCTCGAACTGTTTAACCTCTGCCGAGACAACGCGCAGGAAGAAATTGATAGGGAGGCACTTGAGCAATTTCGAGCTTCCGTAATCGCGATGCGCGCGCGAGCAGGCGCGGAGTGGGCAGTTGACGAGGGTGAACTTCCAAAGGCTATTGAGGCAGTAAATCGTGGGTTAAACGAACTCCAAGAAGTGCTCGGCGAGGCGTGGGAATCATCAAACGAAGTGCAATTGCTCAGAGGGATGAAAGAGGCGCTTGTTCCCCAACTTCCGCGTTCAGAGCGAGCTGACCTTAAAGAGCGACTTTTGGCAGCAATCTCAGCAGAAAATTACGAATTAGCAGCAATTTTACGAGATGAATTAAGATTACTTCGAGATTGACCTTGAACTATTTGCTGAGCCGACATACCCTTATAACTAGGCAATTCTGCCTATGGAGACTAATTAGGATGATAAAGCAAGTTATTACTATCGCTGTGGGCCTAACATGCTGCGCTGTTTCATACAGGGCGGATGCAACCACATTTGAACCGGTGAATGTAGAGTCACCCCTTACAGTACACAGTGAAAAAGCACCTAGAGCGAGCAGAGATTTTGCAACTCGTTTGCAACTCGATGTTTCAAAGTTAACTCTTGCAGCAGATAGTAAGTTTATTTTTATTGAAGATTTTCCACTTGATAAAGACCGCCGAGTCACGTTGCAACTCGAAGAAGCGTCTGCACTTTCAAGTGATGCGACCTTGGTCGTAATGCGGCATGATGAGCATGGTCGTTTGGTCGAAGTAGAACTTCCATGGCCTACGGCTCATATGTTCCGAGGTACAGTTGTTAGTGAACCAAATTCTGATGTATTTTTAGGGATTGGCTCAGAAATAGCAAACGGTTGGATTTCGATTGACGGCACTCGATTCATCATTGGTACTCGTTATGCAGACAGAATGACGTTGTTGTATGACGAAAACAATGTCCCAGAAGGAATGATGAACTGGGCACAATATGAATGTAACGTTGAAGCGCCGAAAGATGGCGTGTACAAAGGTGATTCAGAGAGAGCAGCGGCTATTCCTGACGAGTGTCCTCAGGTACGAATCGCCTTTGACTCTGATTCCGAATTCACGGAATTATTCGATGGGAGCGAAACCGCAGCGGCAAATTATGTCGAAACACTTGTTTCGTCAGTTTCAGATATTTATAAGGGCGAAGTTACTGTGGGCGGGCTGGGTATTCGGTTAAAAATCGCATACCTACGTCTTTGGTCAGTATCTGATGATCCGTGGACATGTGGCGATACAGATTGTCAACTAGGGGAATTTTCAGATTACTGGCGAACATACATGGGTGGTGTTGATCGTCACTTGGCACATCTTTTGAGCGCACGTAGTCTTGGTGGTGGAATTGCTAACCTTTTTGGTCTTTGTAATGATGGTTACGCTGTATCTGGTAGTCTTGCAGGTACATTCCCAATGCCCCTTGAAGGGGAGCAGGCTGGTAATTGGGATCCAATCGTGTTTGCACACGAAACAGGACACAATTTTGGCATGATTCACACACATGAAATGGAAGACCCGCCAGATGGGTGTGGCAATGGAGATTGTGACAATGCAAGCGGCGCTACGATTATGAGTTACTGTCATCTTTGTGATGGTGGGGTAGCGAATATTGCCTTTGAATTCCACGAAGATAATGTTGAGAGTGCAGAAAATTGGCTATCAATAGTTGCAGGTTCTGAAGGGTGTAACATGTGGCCTAACGACCCTCCGCAATTGGAAGACGATCGTGCTTATACAGACATGAACACTCCTGTTGCGATATATATACTCGCAAATGATGTATCAAATAGTTGTAACAATCTATCGTTATCCGATTTTGATGTTCGAGCACGTCGTGGAGGTGTTGTTACCCAAACTGCCAACGACGAATTGACATACACACCAACAGGTACTTTTTCTGGGACAGATTCATTCACGTACCGAGCGTCGAATGGCAGTTTTACTGAACAGGCAAATGTTGTAGTTGAGATTACGAGACCGCCATCAGGAGGCGATGGAACTGATCCCATTGATCCAAATGACGTAATTTTTGTCATTACTTTATGGGGTTCAAGAACTGCAGACTGTACAGGTGACGGCACTACAAATATTGACGATTTGCTTGCTGTTCTTGAGGGGAAGGCAAAGCCAGACCGATCACGAGGTAGAAAGTAAGTTTTTTGACCAAAAAAACTTCAATAATTAATGACTGATGATAGGAAGTAAGTTAGAAATGTTAAGAAAAATTATTATTTGTGTATTTTTGATTCCGGTTCTCACTAACAGTATTGCCCTTGCATCAGCACCGATTAGAATTTCTTCCCCAATATCGGTTCATCCTGAACCTGCTCCACGTGATGTGCATCCTAGTGCAACTCGCCTTATGCTTAACGACATTGGCAAAGCATTGTGCAGTGAAGATGCCTCGGTAGATCTTAGCAGAGAGGGTATTATGGTCCTCATAGAGGAGTTTCCTCTTGACAATGAGCGCGTTGTTACGCTTGAACTAGAAACACTCAACTCACGCACGAACGGAGCCCAGCTCGTTGGATCGTCGTATGACCGATTTGGTGGGATTGTAAATCATGACCTTCCTTGGACAAAAGTCGTGATGTTGAAGGGGACAGTGCTCGGCGATGCAGATTCACAGGTATTTCTTGGTTTTGGAGGCGGGTTGGTTAATGGTTGGGTTTTTGTTGATGGCACAAGGTTCATGATTGGAACTTCGCCAAGTGAAGACCTCACACTTATTTACGATATGCAAAATATTCCGGGGAATTTTATTGATTTATCGGGAATCAGTTCCTGTGAAACAGATTCATCGAAGGCGATTCACGTTCCAGCAGGCGGTAATCGAGATGGCGTGGACGGCTATGCACCATGCAATCAACTTTGGATGGCGTACGAGACAGATAATGAGTTTCTAGATTTGTTTGCCAATGCTCCAGAGGGTGCGGTACCCGCAGCTAACGCGTATGTTCAAATGCTTGTTGGGGCTGTTTCGAGCATTCTCTATGAGCCAATTCTTGATATTGAACTAGTCATACACTATCTTCGATTTTGGGTAGATGAAGATGGTTTTCCTGTCCCCGATCCTTGGATTGCTGCAACAACTGATGCTGGTCTAGCAGAGTTTAGGCTTTATTGGGACTTCTATATGACGGATATTGAAAGGGGACTCGCCCAATTTTTCTCAGGAAGAGGTTTGGGTGGAGGTCTCGCAGGTCTTAATAACATTTGTTCTGGCTCTGGGAATGCAATCATGGCAATGAGTGGATCTTTTCCACAGCCACTTCAATCAAACTCAGCTGGCAACTGGGATTTCATTGTTGTAGCGCACGAGACAGGTCACAATTTTGGCATGATTCATACATTTGATATGGCTGAACCACCCGACGAGTGTGGCGAAGAGTGTAGTGATTATGACCCCACTGACTCAGAATTTGATTGCGAAGATTACATCTCAACTATCATGAGTTATTGCCACCTGTGCCCAGGGCAGGATGCCGTGTGTTGGGACAACGGTTCATGCTTTACTTGCGACCCATATCTATGGGACGCTAATATCACCTTTGAGTTTGCATTCGAAAATATTATTCGAGCCTTTAGTCATCTTGACAACCTCTCATGCGACCTCTGGCACGAAGATCCGGGGCCACCCACAGTCATTGATGATGTTGCTGAAACTGAAATGTCAACACCTGTAGAAATTGAAGTCCTTGCAAACGATTCTTCAAACGACTGTACGTCTGAACTTACGATAATCCGTTTTGATAGGCGTTCAATTCGTAGGGGCACTGTTTCACAAAGTTCACCATCGACATTTACGTATACACCTCGCTCAGGCATGTACGGAACAGACTCGTTTACATACACAGTTATCAGTGAACGCTTCGAACAAGCAATCACAGGAAATGTAGTAATTACTATCACTAGACCTGATGAGGGTGGTGGCACTGACCCAGTAGATACCAACGATGTTGTCTTTATCATCTCAGTATGGGGCACAGCGCGTGCTGACTGGAATGGTGATGGGACGACTGATATTGACGATCTACTTGCTGTTTTACAAGGCAAATTTAAGCCAGATCGCAGTAGTCGATAATTGATTGGATAGAAAACCTTTTACATTACAAAGCCCTCGGCAAGTTTGTTTGCCGAGGGCTTTTTTCGAATCAATAATTATCGCTTGTAAAAGGGAAGGGGAACCACTTGGGCGTCAATTATTTTTTTACCAAAATCAATTGAAATAGTCTCCCCATTAAAATCAGCATCCACAAGTGCCATGGCAATTGGATATCCAAACGTCGGGCTTAGGCAACCGCTTGTCACGTTGCCAACCACTCGGTCGCCAACAAGGACATTCATCTGTTGCCTTGGCGTTCGTTTTCCGTCCATTTTCAACCCGATCAACTTCTTTGCAGAACCTTGCTGAGCGATCCTTTGTAATGCTTCTTGCCCGATGAATCGCTCCGCTTCGTTGCCGTCTTCTCCCTTCTCAAGTTTGACGGCAAAGGAGAGTCCTGCTGAAAGTGGGTTAATGTCTTCAGTGAGTTCATGTCCATACAGTGGCATCCCCGCTTCAAGCCGCAGAGAATCTCTTGCACCTAGTCCCGCAGGTTTGACCACACTCGCCGCTTCTCCCTGTTCGAGCATCAATCCAATTGCTTTTTTCGCAAATGCTGCCGGAAGGATTACTTCAACACCATCTTCGCCTGTATACCCAGTTCTTGAGACTAAAATTTTTGCAATGAGCAAGTTTTTTGTTGTGAAGCGATATCGCTTGAGTTCTGGGATTTCTGACGAAATAGAACGGAACAATTCCATGACTTTTGGGCCTTGCACTGCAATCATCGCTGTCGATTCGGTCTCATCCTTGAGTTTGAATACAAGATCTCCTTTGACTCTCGAAAAATGCTCGAGCAATTTGGCTCGATTCGCTCCATTGCAGACCATCAGATATTCAGAATCTCCAATCCCGTAGACCAAAACATCATCTTTGCACCCTCCTTGATCGTTACAGATCAACGAATATCGAATTTGTCCTTGTTTCATCCCGAAAATTTGCCTCGTGCAGACGCGATCGAGAAATTTGCACGCATCTCTTCCCTTGAATCGAAGCCGCCCCATGTGCGAAACGTCAAAGAGCCCGCCACTCTTGCGAACTTGCTGATGCTCTTCGATTATTGACCCATAATGCATTGGCATGTCCCAGCCGGTGAAGTCAACCATCATTGCCTTGTGGTCAAGATGGTATGTATGGAAGGGTGTTTTTTGGAGGGGGGCTGTGGTTGTCATTGATTCTTCCTACTCTTTGGAGTCCGCTGCTTGTGAGTGGCACCATAGGGCGGTATCCTGCCCTGCACCGATGCGATTCATTACACTTAGTATTGTAATTCTGATTGCGCTTTTTAGCACACACTCTCACGCTAGAGTTTCGACCGAACTGCAAGATCGACTCATTTCTGCAGTTGAGGTTGAGGGTCTGCAAAGGGTTGAGAGCCAGTTCGTGACAAATAACATTCGGTCAACAGTTGGCGATCCTTACGACCCAGTCGTTCTAGAAGAAGATGTTCATCGTCTTACTCGCCTTGGTAGATTCAAGCCCATTGAATCCAAAGTTATCTTGCAAGATGACGGAACGGTACACATCGTTTTTGTCCTCGTGGAGCAACAAATAATTGCATCGGTCAATGTTGTGGGAAATAAATTGATTGGTGATCGTGAACTGCTCTCGGTCGTGCCGATGCTACCGGGTGTTGCTCGGGACACATTCCTTATTGACAAGGGTCGCAGAGCGATTGCAGAAAAATATCGAAAACTCGGGAACTACCTTGTCGAAGTAGAAATCGACAGTGCAGAGTTAAACAACGCAAGCGTGTTGATTTATAAGATTATGGAAGGCCCTCGCGTGCGTGTAAAAAGCGTACGTTTTGAAGGGAACAATTCATTTACTTCAAAACAACTTTCCGCTGAAATTGAAACGAGCGTATCGGTACCTTTTCTTCGCAGGGGCGAGCTTGATGAATATGTTCTTGATGATGATGTGGCTACGCTTGTAAAGTTTTATCGTGACCGCGGGTTTCTCGAGACCCGCGTGGGGAGCATCATTACACAAAGCACCGACAATCGTTCAGCGAATGTTTTGTTTCAGATTGAAGAAGGTTCGCAATACACGCTTGGGGATGTTTCTGCACTTAACAGAATTGGCGAACCGCTCGCTGTTTTCTCATCTGAACAAATTGCTGCATTGATCCAAATTAAAAGAGGGGATATTTATAAAGCGTTCGAAATTAAAAAAGCTGAACAAGCAATCATAGATGCGTATGGAGTGCTTGGCCATATTGAAATGAGCGTACATGCTGCTCCAATTCAAGCAGGTGACGAGCCTGTAAAGAATGTGCTTTTTAGAATTAACGAAGGCGTCCAAGCAAAGGTTGGGCTTGTCCTTATTAAAGGGAATTTGCTCACAAAAGATGAAGTGATTCGCGGTCGTATTCGGCTTGAGCCGGGACGTCGATTTGACGGTGCAGAACCAGAGCGTGCAAGAACAAGATTGTTGAAAACTCGGTTGTTTAATGAAGTAAAAGTCACTCCGCAACCAGAAGATCCAAATAATCCGGGCTATCGCGACCTTCTTGTTGAAGTGAAGGAAATGCAAACCGGTTCTATGAACTTCGGGATCATGGCGGGGAGTGATGATGGCGTAATGGGAACGATCTCGCTGAATCAACGAAACTTTGATATCGCCGATCTGCCTGAGAGTTGGAGCGAGTTTTGGCAAGGCAAAGCATTTCGAGGTGCAGGTCAAGGATTCTCAATGTCGTTTCAGCCGGGTGATGAAGTGTTTAATTACCAAGTGAGTTTAAATGACCCACGGTTTTTGCAAACAGATTACTCGGTTGGTGGAAATGTTGGCTACACGCGCAGGGTGTATACCGATTACAACCAAGAAAAAATATACAGCAAACTTAGTGTTGGTCGGCGGTTCGGTGATATTTGGTCTGGGAAGATGTATCTTTCTGCAAACCGTGTTGAACTGACCAACATCGATGATAATGTTCCAATAGAAATTTTTAATGATCGCGGACCAGCGAATGTCGATTCCATTGGTGTTACTGCAATTCGCACAACACTCCAACCATTTGTTGGCCCCCAAAAGGGTTCAAGGTTGGAACTTGGCCTTAGTCAATCAGGTTTGTTTTCAAGCGACTATTCGTTTTCAAAAGCGTCTGTGAATTACACAAAGTATTTTACAGTTGATCGTGATTTTATTGGACGAGCAACCACGCTTCGTCTTGACGGGAAAATCGGGTACATTTTTGGTGGCGATGCGCCCACATACGATAATTTTTATCTTGGCGGTCGCTCATTTAGAGGTTTTGACTTCCGTACGATTTCTCCAAAAGGGACACCACGCGTGGCAGGTGGATCGACCGATATACCCATTGGCGGAAAATGGAAAATTTTCTTAGGTGCACAGTATGAATTTCCAGTTGTAGGAAAATTCTTATCTACAGTAGTTTTTTGTGATACGGGCACTGTGACTGATACAGTTGGTTTTGAGGACTACAGAGTCAGTGTAGGGGCTGGTGTTCGATTGCATATTCCACAACTTGGGCAAGCGCCCCTCGCATTCGATTTTGGTTTTCCAGTCGTAAAGCAAGACGAAGACGAGAAAAAAACGTTTAGTTTTAGCATTCAAATGCCGTTTTGAGGCGTTGTATTGGGTGTTACTTTGTAGTGTTCTCAGATACAATCCCCCTCTTCTGAGAATCGCGATTTGAAAGTCTATTTGTATTAGCCAAAAGGGAATTTTTTATGTTCAAGCAGAGTAGAACCAAACTTACACGATGGATATTAGTCCCAGTACTTGCAGTTGTTGCAACTGGATTTGGATATCGTGCTGTCGCAGTTGCAATTGAATCTCGGCCGCCAACAGTCGCTGTTGTTTTTAACTTGCAACTCGTGTTTGATAGTTTTGTGGAACGCGCAGTTCTTGGTGCAGAATACAAACAATTAGAGGCAAATATAGATGCTGAAAGAATGGTTCGAAAAGCAACTGTAGAAAATCTCATCACAGCGTATGACGAAGCAGGCGATGAAGACAAGGAACTTCTTTTCGATCAGATTCAGCAGGCAATGGGAGAGGCTGAAAAGTACATCGAGTTTACTGAACGTGAAAAAGATGTTGAAAAATCACTCATTATGCAAACTCTTTTTAGAGACATCAAATCCGCTGTTGCAAAAATTGCAGAAGCAAACAACTACGATCTTGTTATTGCAAGCGATGCCTCAATTGAACTTAACCCAAAACTTCCATCACGTGCAACGAATGAACAAATATCAATGCATAGGATTTATTATGCAAACAATCAAATTGATATTACAGAACAAATCATTACGCAAATGAACTTAGAGTTGGAATTAAAAACCAACTAATCCCCTGATTCTAGAAAAGGTAATAGCACATGGCACACACAACAAAACAATTTTATATATTAGCTACTGCGATGTTATTTTCGCTCGGTGCACTTGCGTGGCAATCTTCCGCAACTCGTAGATTCGAACCTCTTCGACCAACCGTGATGGCATTTGTTGATATCCAAAGCGTTTTTAATTCACTAGAAGAACGTGCGCAAATGTTTTCTGACGCGGAAGTTTTTGCGGAAGAACTGCAAGAAGAGATCATCGCTCGCCGCCACAAAATTACAGACATTGACAGCGAAATTGAATTGTATAAAGATGGAAGCGAAAAACGTAAAGAATTAGAACAAAAGCAAAAACTAGATTCACTTGCTTACAACGTCTTCGTCGATTGCTGTGAGGGAAAACTAAAACGGTTTGAAGCGAGAGGAATTCGAAGCATGTACGATAATATTCGCAGTGCCGCTGAAAAACTCTCAAAAGAATATGGCTGGGATGTGGTGTTTGTAAATGATGCAGCGGTGAAGTTGCCAGAGGGTGATAATCCAAACATTATGGGCGAAATTTCAAGCCGCAGAGTTCTTTACGCAAATACAGAATTCGATGTTACAGATCAATTGATCGAGTATATGAACAGCGAATTTGACGAAATGGCAGTTCGGTAATTAAGAAGTCGTACTACTTATGGCGCACACATCAGCAACAATAGCCGAACTCATCGGCGCAACACTCGAGGGATCTTCCGAAGTTGTAATTGAAGGTGTTTCTGCTGCAGCTGTTGCACACGAAAGTCAGGTTACTTTTATAACGAGTGTTGACTATGCACGCCAGTGGTTGGAATCATCTGGATCAGTTGCAATTGTTGGGAACAAAGTTGATTGCAGCGATATTGAGTTTGGCGATAAAACAATTTTACTTGTTGATAATCCTGACCTTGCAATGGCAAAAGTTCTTGAGTTGTTTGCGTTGCCAGAAGATACGCCAGAAGTGGGCATTCATGATTCATGTGTTGTTGACCCAACTGCAACAATTGGAACAGACGTTTGTATTGGCCCGTTTGTTCGAATTGGAAAGAATGTGACCATCGGAAACGGGTGTGTGATTCAATCGAATGTACATATTGGGATGGCAGCATCAGTTGGGTCAAATACTGTCCTGCATGCTGGCGTTTCGATTGGCTCGTTTTGTACTGTAGGATCTCACTGCATTTTTTATGCGAATGTCGTGATTGGTGCTGACGGATTTGGATATAGACCCGCAGATGATGGGAGTCACTTGGTAAAAATGATCCATGTAGGGAATGTAGAAATTCACGACCATGTAGAAATTGGTGCACTGAGCAGCATCGATCGGGGTAAATTTGCAGCCACAATCGTAGGGAAAGGCACAAAAATTGATAATCATGTGCAAGTTGGTCATAATGTCGAAATTGGCCAAAATTGTGTGATTGCAGCCTATACGGGGCTTGCGGGGTCGGTTCAAATTGGCGATTGGTGCCAAATCGGAGCAGGAGCAGGAGTCGTTCCACACATCAAAATTGGCTCTGGGGCTATGATTGGGGCGAAAAGTGGTGTAATGAATGATGTTCCAGCTGGCGAATCATGGCTCGGCGTGCCCGCAGGTCCAACGAAGGATACGTTGCGGCAGTGGTCCGCTGTACGTAAACTACCCGGAATCATTCATACGCTTGCCCAGCAAGATTCCTAATCGGAACCATCTTGCAGCATCTTGAACTTGGAATTGCAGTGGTAGAAACAAACAAACAACTCGAAAAAGCAGGCACGATGCTGATGCAGCAAACTGTCGCGAAACCAGTTGCCGTAAGTGGTAAGGGGTTACTCACCGGAGCTGATGTTGACATTACTATTGAGCCAGCCGGAGCGAATGAAGGCATTGTTTTTGAGCGAGTAGATCTTGATCCCCCCGTACGGATGAAAGCAATTGTGGATCACGCTATTAATGATCGAGCACGGCGAACTGCCATCGGAGTCGGTGATGCTTCGATTGAAACAATCGAACATCTGATGTCTGCATTTTCTGGCTTGGGAATTGACAACGCGCTGATTCGGGTTGATGGGCCAGAGATTCCGGGCGGGGACGGTTCGGCGCTTCCATTTGTGGAGGGCTTGGTTCGGGCGGGAACAACTGAGCAAGGTGAGCCGAGAATCGTATTAAAAATTGAAGAACCAATTTATGTGCAAGATGGCGAGGCGATGATTGCTGCTTTTCCAAGTGACACCCCAGGGTTGCAAATTGTTTATGACTTGGATTATGGCGATTTTTCCGATCGAATTGCAAGGCAAACCCAATCGTGGAATAGTGCAGGTGGATCGTATCTCGATGATGTTGCACCGGCACGGACGTTCAGTTTGCAAGAAGAAGCAACAGCCTTGCAAGCAAAGGGGATGTGTACACACCTGTCCCCTAAAGATGTTCTCGTGATTGGTGAAAGTGGCCCGATCGATAATTCGTATCGTTTTGAGAATGAACCAGTTCGCCATAAGATTTTAGACATCATTGGAGATTTATATTTAGCTGGCGCGCAAATTCAAGGCCGTATTGTTGCAAGTCGATCAGGGCACGCGTTAAACAGACAATTGTGCAGGGCAATCCTTGAACAAAATCAAAAAAATAAAAGAACCAAAGTGATTCAAGAAGGTTGCACTATGGATGTGCGTGACATTCAGCGAATTATGCCTCACCGGTATCCGATGTTGCTCGTGGATAGAGTGATTGAGATGGACGGGGACCAACGGGCGCTTGGAATAAAAAATGTAACTATTAATGAACCATTTTTCGAAGGTCATTATCCCGGTACTCCGATCATGCCAGGTGTTCTCATAGTCGAAGCGATGGCGCAGCTTGGTGGGCTATTGATGAGTAGAAAACTTGAACACACTGGAAAAATCGCTATTTTGCTGAGTTTGGATCAGGTGAAGCTTCGTCATCCAGTCACTCCCGGTGATCAGTTACTTCTTGAAGCGGTTGCAGTACGTGCAGGAACGCGAACCGCGGCACTGAAATGTAAAGCCTTTGTTGGTTCCAAAATTGCAGCAGAAGCTGCGGTAAAGTTTATGATGGTAGATGCGGAGCAAGAGTAAAATGAGTGATCAAATGATGACAAATAGCGACATACATGTTTCTGCGGTGGTTGATCCTTCTGCCGTCATCGACGCATCGGCAGTGATTGGACCGAGTTGTGTTGTTGGTCCGAATGTGTCTATCGGTGCAAATACAATTTTGATGAATCACGTGACGGTGCAATGCAATACTACGATCGGGAGTGGTAACACCTTGTTTCCATTTAGTGTCATAGGCAGCGACCCACAAGATAAAAAATTTGAAGGCGAGTTAACGACGTTAGAAATTGGGAATAACAACGAAATTCGTGAACATGTCACAATTCATCGTGGCACTGGAAGTGGGGGTGGCAGAACTGTTATCGGGGACGATAATCTTTTGATGGTCGGGTGTCATGTCGCACACGATTGTATTCTTGGTAACGAGGTTATTCTGGCGAATCAGGTGATGTTGGCGGGGCATGTGCAAGTTGATGATGCAGCTGCGATCGGTGGAGGCACTGGGGTGAACCAGTTTTCTGCAATTGGGCGATGTTCGTATGTTGGTGGACTTGCGAGAATTACCAAAGATGTTCCTCCATACATGATCGTTGAGGGCACTCCTGCGGAGGTTCGGGCTGTGAACGTGGTGGCGATGACAAGGCGAGGATATTCTGAGCAACATATTGAAGCTACGAAAGAAGCATTTCGGAGATTGTTCCGTGAAAACGGTGGTTCGATCGTGCAGCGAATGGAAGAAACTCTCCAGGACTTGGGTACGCACGAGGCAGTGGTACATTTGTGCAAAGCATTGGCTGCATCGAATAATGGCAAGCACGGTCGTTCAAACGAAAAACAATAAAAGATAGCAAGGGTTGCATCGAAAAGTGATTCGTTGGTCTATAGACGTATTCATTATTGATTTACCGATTTGTGTTAGCGCATACCTCTGAGCAATGCTCTGTGTACGCCTCGAAGCATACTTCTTTGTCATGCTCTGTGTACGCCTCGCTGCATGCCTCTGTGTAATGCTCTGTGTACGCCTCGGAGTATGCCTCTGTGTAATGCTCTGTGTACGCCTCGGAGTATGCCTCTGTGTCATGCTCTGTGTACGCCTCGAAGTATGCCTCTGTGTCATGCTCTGTGTATGCCTTGAAGTATGCCTCTGTGTACGCTTCGAAGGATATCTCAGTGTAATGCTCAAAGGAAAACGTCCGATAACTGGGGATAT
>JACNLW010000102.1 GCA_014381305.1 Planctomycetota bacterium | reverse complement strand
GTCGCCAGATCCACCATCCCAAGCATCAATGAACATCATGTACTTGCCCCAGTCACTATCAAGTGCTGCAAGGCTTACAGTGATGAATAAATCAACACCATTATCAGAAACTTCTACTTGCGTAATATCAAGGTTTGCATTTCCAGTAGCAATATCGCCCACTGGATCTACGTAAATATCACCCATTGCAACCGTCGTCACAAGTGATGATAAAACCAAAGTAGTAATTTGTTTCTTCAAACTTCTCTCCATTTGGGCTTCTCTTCTAAAAGCCGTACACACAATGTAGCCCATAAAAATAGATATTTCAAATGAAAAGTCCGAAAACCCAAGAAAAAATGCATAAATTTGCCTAGGATGCTAACCATATGGATTATCTCTCATTAGGACTTGGAATAGTAATTGGCTGTTTTTTGGGTGGAATCGCTGTTTTTGCGTTTTTTGGTCGCAAATCGAGTGAAGATGGAGAACTTGAGATTGTTCGCCTTCAAACGCAACTTGAGGCTCAGGAAAAGCATGCCAAAGAAATGCGCGATCGCATGAACGAATCATTTGCGAAGATCAGCCAAGAAACCGTAGACCAAAACTCGAAGAATTTTTTACAACTTGCAGAAACAAAGTTTGCACCATTCAAAGAGTTACTCAGTAAAACACAACTTTCTGTACAAGATTTAGAAACAAAAAGAGTAAAAGCATATACCGAACTTGAAAGTGCAACAAAACAAATCATCGAAGAAACAACGAAATTAGAAACCGCGCTTCGAAGACCAGACCATCGAGGACGCTGGGGAGAAGTTGGGCTGCGAAACGTTGTAGAGTTTGCAGGAATGACAGACCAGTGTGACTTTGATGAACAGGTTGTCACAACGGGCGAACAATCGCTTCGTCCTGACATGGTAATCAATATGCCTGGCGGTGGACACCTTGTTGTTGATTCAAAATTACCGCTTGAACATTACCTTAATGCAATTGAAGAACCTGAAAAAGCTGGAGAACATCTCGACAAACATGCAAAGGCTTTAGAAGTGCATGTCAACGCACTCTCAAATAAAGCGTACTGGGAACAGTTCGATCGAGCGCCGAGTTTTGTAGTGATGTTTGTCAATGTCGAGTCTGCCCTTGTTGCTGCACTTGAACGAAATCCAGATTTACACAACAAGGCGCTCTCTAAGAAAGTTTTATTGACGTCCCCCGCTACGCTCGTTGCTTTACTGCAAGCAGCTGCATTTGGGTGGCGGCAGGATTCGATGGCGAAAAACGCTGAAGATATTGCAAAAGCAGGACAAGAACTGTACGATCGGTTGGCAAAGTTCCAATCACATCTTGCAAAAATTGGGAATCGTTTGCATCAAGCGACTGAGTCATACAACAGTGCAGTTGGTTCGTTTACAACACGATTAGAACCGGGTGCAAAACGGCTGAGTGAGTTACACTCAACGGGCGGTAAGGAACTGCCTGTCACTGAACCGGTTGATATTGAACCTAGATCCCTTGAATGAATCTCATTTCTTTTGACGGGCATTTGCGGCTGCGTTTTTCATTAACACATTCGGATTCGTTTCAAAACCACCACCACCAATAGCATCTGCAACAGCAAAACTCGCTGCAACAGTTCCTTCAAGGGTTGTGTGCAGCATGTCACTTTGCAATAAATTGGATTGACTCCCCGATGGCCACGTATATGAATGCAACGTAATTGCTGTGTCGTTTAGCAGTGCTGTATATAAACCATGCACATCTAGAACAATTGCATTTGGATGTACTAACGCCCAAACTCGAAGCATTCGATTCATTGTGTTGATGGTATCTACAGATGGAACTTGTGATGCGGATAACATTTTTCCAATCGCTTTGTGCACATCTGGAATGTCACCAATGATGAGCGGCGCTTCGATGTTGCCAAGTAAGGACAGCCCGCGTTCAAATTTTTCAATTCTTTTTTCTGGTGATCCTATGTTGCCGTATGCAAACCAGAACAAATAATCAATCGCAACAACAAGCGTAGGTTCATATTGTGTGATCTCTTCAATGAGTTCCAAACCATATCTATCTGGTCGAGTAAAAAACATTGCATTTCCGAAGTACGCGACCTCTTCATGTGGATCCAAAATCATCGCATCCATAATGTGCTGTAGATTTACTGGGTATCCCCCAAAATCACCTTTCACTGGTAGAGTTTGCACTCCCCACCCTGCAGTTACACTCGCCCCAGTCACGGCAACGCGGTCAAGAGAAATTGCCTTCGATACTTCAAGGCAGCCGTTTAAAAGAATGAAAAAACAGGCAATTATGAGTATTTTTAGTGTGTTTTTCTTCTCCATAAGATCAAGATACCGAAACTTAGGTGAATCCGCTTGCATTTCTCTTGCGAAGAGTGATAATAGAGACACCATTCTTAAGGAGAGAATAATGAAACTTGCAACCCTACTCACTTTTTCGATCGCACTTCCTGCAATCGCTGGAACCACGCACTGGGAATTCAGTGAAAATACTGCTGGTGAAAACGTGCATTGGGTCAGTCCAACGAACGTTGATCCAAACGCTGACCAATACGAATATCAATATGAAATCACCTATGTTGCTGTGGATATTATCTTTCTTGGGCAGATCATTGGTCCAAACGATGTCACAGACCAGATTGATCCCGCCTTGCTCTTTGGTGCTGGAATTGAAAATGGACCAACTCCGATTGTTTTTATGGACTCACCTCTTGAAGCTGACGCTGACGGTGATGGTGAAATAGATGTCGCTGCAAATATTTTTATGCAGTTAAATTCCAGTGGTTTCGGAGAGTTCGACGTCACGGAAGTTTTCCTTGGCGATGTTATGGTTGATATGGGTTGGCCCCTTGGTTGGCAAAATGTAGAAATTGATCGCATCTATATGGATGGATACATGGACATCACACCGATTACTCTTCCATGTCCAGCGGACACAAACGGCGATGGTGTAATTGACGTTGCGGATATTCTCGCTGTCATAGACAATTGGGGCGGCTCTGGCGTTGGCGACGTCGACGGTTCGGGTATTGTCGATGTTTCCGATCTATTGTCCGTTGTTGGCGCTTGGGGCCCCTGCTACTCACAACAATAACTCACCCCCGGAATAACTCGCCCCGAAAATAAACTCACCCCCGGTGAGTTTTTTAGACCGCGGGTGAATTAATCGCGCCAATTCAGGATCAAACTACACCATACGCGTAACCTGCGATTATTTCACCCGGGGTCAGTTTCGTGGGAATAAACTCACCCCCGAAAAAATCGCGCCCCCGAAATAAACTCACCGGGGGTGAGTTTATTAGAGCGTAGATTTTTGCAATAGTAGAAGGTACGATGCGTCCGACTATTTAATTATGACATCGGAGTCCTATTTATGTTGAGTGCCCTAGAAACCAAAATATGGGCATATATTCGACGCACCGTCTGGCTGCTATCGCTTTGCATGGTGGTTGCATTGTTTATTTGGCCCACGGTTGGTCTCCACGCCTTTTGGGATGTGTTGATCCCTATTGCTCCAGCACTTGTCGCTCTTTTTCCGGGAGTTTGGCGAAACATTTGCCCAGCAGCAACGATGTCACAATTTGCAAGGCATCGCAACATGAGCAAAAGAAAAAAACTCTCCATCAAAACACACGGGTGGTTCGTGCTCACGAGCGTGGTTCTCCTTCTTCTCATCATTCCACTAAGGCACACGTACTTTGATCTCAACGGACCAGCAACTGGCGTCTTCTTGATTGTTGCAACACTCATCGCAATCTGCTTCACATTTGTTTTCGACGGTAAAAGTGGATGGTGCGCGAGCCTCTGCCCAGTACATCAAGTTGAAAAACTCTATGGTCAAAAACCAGCGGCAACAGTTGGCAACGCACACTGTAGTTCTTGCAGTAAATGTGTCACTGGCTGCCCTGATTCTACACCTGCGCCAAGCCCACATCTCGGTGGAAAAACATGGCCCCGCCGCGCAGCTGCTTTTGGATTGATCGGTTGCTTTCCGGGTTATGTTTGGGGGTGGTTTCAAGTACAAGATTACGCAACACTCTCAGAGGGACTTTCTCATATTGTTCCAACGTACATGATTCCAATTGCAGGTGGTGGTGTCACACTTGCTCTCTATGCACTTTTCATCAGTGCTGTTCCAATGCAAAAAAGAAAAACAATTGACAGATTCTTTGCTGCTGCAGCAATTTCTTGCTACTACTGGTATCGAATACCTTGGCTTTTTGGTTTTAGTAAATTTGATGGGAATGGAATGCTCATCGATTTATCAGAGACCATCCCACAGGCTGCGATTCAAATTCTCCCATACTTCACAACGGCTTTTTGGGTTTGGTGGCTAGCGATAAAAAGAAATGGACTCCGCGCTTGGATGCCAAGACCCCCAGATGAAAAGAATTCAAATTCAACAATTAATCTGACCGTTTCTGCAAATCCTTAGTACTATGAATGCATGCACATTTCAAGAAGGTCGTTCTTAGCTACATCCGCTGCAACTGCAGCAACTGCAACATCCATCTCTTTTGCACAGGAAGAAAATGCTTTTCCTGTGCGATACGCAGTCAACGTTGAAATGTGGTGGAGGAATCTACCGTTTGTTGATCGGATCCATGCTGCAGCGGATGCTGGATTTAACGCAATCGAATTTTGGCCATGGCGCGGAAAAGATATTGAAGCTATTGCAAAAGCCTGCAAAGAACGCGGCGTCGAGGTTGCACAATTTACAGCATGGGGATTCTCCCCCGGGATGAACAACCCCAAAAATCACATCGCGTTCGTTAAAGAAATTGAAGCGAGTTGCGAGATTGCACACAAACTTGGTTGCACCCGCATGACTGTTGTTTGTGGCAATGATCAAAAAGGTATGACGCAAGAACAAATGCATGAACACGTCATTGCGGGATTGAAACTTGCCGCGCCAATTGCTGAACGTGAAAACGTTATGCTCATTATTGAACCAATGAACATACGGGTTGATCATCCGGTACATTGTTTATATGGAAGTGAAGATGCTGTGCGTATTTGCCGCGAGGTTGATTCGCCAATGGTGAAGATCAACTGGGATCTCTATCACATGCAAATTAGCGAAGGAGATCTTTGTGGTCATCTTCGTGATGGATTCGACCAAGTTGGGTACATTCAAGTTGCTGATCATCCCGGACGACATGAACCAGCAACAGGTGAAATTCAATACGCGCGCGTGTTTAAGGAACTCGCTGACCTTGGATACACAGGACCCATTGGTGTCGAGTGCACACCTGCAGAAACCGAATTGATTGCAACTAAAAGACTCAAAACACTCACCAAATGACATGCAGGATCGATCTAGGATCGACCCTGCACATCTACCTTGGATATTCCTTTACTTACTTGCCAACCGCTGCGAGCGTTGATGCTGCTCGTGCCATTTGTCGCCAAGTCGCATTTGCTGTTCGCCATGTTTTGACTGTGCTTCGCCAAGCATTTCGAGAAGCGCGGTATGCACTTCGTTGGTTTCGGAAACTCTTTACAGATGCACGCCATGACTTAACATTGGTACGCCATGATTTAACCGATGTTCGGTAGGAGTTTCGTACAGATGCAAACTTCTTCCAAGCTGTGCTACGTGATTTTGAACCACGGGCTTGCTTTCGACCACTTGTTCGCCACTCTTTAAGCGCTGCGCGATAAGCATTACGTGAACTTATGAATGAACTTCGATTTCTTTTGAATGATGTTCGTGCAGTTCTATAACCCTTTGCAGTGTTTCTCCACTCTGAACTTGCGCGACGGATCTTTGTGCGTTCACTGTTAAGGCGACGAACGAGTCGGCTCCGTTGACGCTTACGTTCTGCTCGAAGACGTGATGCTTCTTCTTGTGCTGCTGCAACACGTGCTGCTTCTGCTGCCGCTTCAGCTGCTGCTTGTGC
>JACNLW010000073.1 GCA_014381305.1 Planctomycetota bacterium | reverse complement strand
ACATCAACACGCTAAAAGATTCCATTAAGGGTGTTCGTATTACAAAGCAACCCGCTGCGCTTCGGCATTTCACTGCTGAATTTGAAACCGTGGATTGATTTAGCAAAAACCAAAATAATTCCCAGAAAAAAGGCGTGTTTTTTAGTTGCATGTCAGATCTGACATAGTATACTGGAGATGTACAGAGACGCAAAAACCATTGTTTGGCTCCATGGTGAAATTAAAACGCCGCCCTTCTCGTTAGAAGCGAGGATCAAAACAGGGCATTATCTTCGTCTTCTGCAGGAAGGCAAATTAATCCCCATGCCAAAGGCAAGACCCATGCCATCTGTTGGGCAACAGGGTGTTTAGGGTTAAGAATCAACGACACCTCTGATACTTGGAGGGTTGTTTGCTTTATTGATAAAACCAAAATAGTTGTATTAGATATTTTCAGAAAGAAAACCAGAAGCACCCCAAACCACATTGTCAAATTATGCCAGAAGCGATTGAATGATTATATAAATGAGAAATTAGGATGAAAAAAAACCAACAAAAACGATTAGAAAAAGCGGGATGGAAATTTGGGACTGTATCCGAGTTTCTAAATCTAACTCCTGAAGAAAGCGAACTAGTTGAAATTCGCGTTGCACTTACTGTTCATTTTGAATTAAAGCGAAACGAGATGAAACTAACGCAGATTGATTTAGCAAAGAAACTTGGAACGAGCCAATCTAGAGTTTCCAAAATTGAGAACGGAGACCCCAGTGTGTCGCTTGACCTTCTACTTGAGAATTTAGTGCTAATGGGAGCCACGCGTAAAGAGATTGCGAAAGTAATCGCTGGCGATGCTGCCTGAATCAGACCGGTAATCACACCTCCGACAGGGGCATGTCGGTTTCAACACGGTTCGTATTCTTGGGCAACTCAACTTCGCGCATTCCTGCAACGCCAGCATCAGCCATTCTTCTTCGAATAGTTGCTGCGTTGAATATCGTTGCTTCCATGTCATCCACAAGTGCTTGCAAATTCATTGCAATTTGACCCTCAGGCTGCGAATCACCGAGTGGTTGAATTGCGCGTTCAAATGTTTGCAAAACATTGTTGCAATTTTCAAACGTGCCAGCTTTTTCCGCCCATGTTGCTGCCGGCAGGAATATATCTGCACGCTCTGTGAGTGCGTTTTGGAGTGTGTCGATCAACACTAATGTTTTGTCCTCGCCAATTTCGGGAGTATCCCACGCTTCCGGATAACTCCCAGTCACAACAACGGTATCTGCGTTAGAGAGTTGCTGCTTCCATTCCTCGTACGAAAGAACTTCACCCAACGCTCGCTGTACACCTCTTGCATTTGGCGCTTTTTCTGCTCGAACTGTAAAGCCACTGGGAAATGTTTTGTCATCTCCAACAACTTTGACGGGACCAATTCCAATAATTGCTTTTTCATCCAACGAACGAACAAGTTGGCCCAAACACCACGCATCTTCACAACTGATCATTGGACTTACAAGCAACGCTATTTTTGATGCTTGTTGCAGTTTGTCTGCGGCAATCAACTCTGCGTCTTCGCACATTTCTGTCACACGATTTTCATCGTGGACAAATTTCCATCCGTAGCGAACTTCATCAGTGATCCAAAATTGATTTATCTGTTGATTTTCACGAGGTTTTATTCTGTAGATTTTACCTTCTGTGTGTTCGATGCCAATGTTGTCACCACTTGCGGTCAGCGGATCGACCGATGGAACTTTGTTTAAAAACCAAACGCGTTGTTGGAACATAAAATCTTTGTCAAGAAACGCACCTACTGGGCAAATGTCAACAACATTACCACTCAATTCATTATTGAGTCCTTCGCCTGGAAAAACATCTATCTCTTCAACTGCTCCCCGACCGTTTATGTAGAGTTCAGAAGTACCTGTAATTTCTTGTGTAAAACGTACACAACGAGTACACATAATGCAACGATCACCGTAGAGCATGACTTTGTCACCCACGTCTTTTTTAGACTGGGTAATTTTTTCTGTATCACACCGACGTTCTCCTCGACCATATTCGTAGGCATAATCTTGCAAATCACACTCGCCCGCTTGATCACACACTGGGCAATCAATCGGATGGTTTGTAAGTAAAAATTCCATTACTGCTTTTTGATTCGCGGTTGCTTTGGGAGAGGAGGTGTACACAACTTGCCCATCACCTGCGGGGGTTTGACAAGTTGGAAGTAACTTGGGCATTGGCTCTAGTTTGTTATCGTTGCGGGGATTTGGTGCCCAGACCTCGGCTAAACAAATACGACAACTTGCAACAACACTCAATGAGGGGTGATAGCAATAGTGCGGGATTGCGATTCCGCTATCGTTGGCAACTTCGAGTATTGATTGTCCTTGTTCAAAATCAAGGGGTTTTCCATCTATCGTAATTGTGGGCATAGGTCGAGTATTGTAACAATTGACCCGCATTCAGATTGAGCCTCGGTCATTTGGATAGTTTTGTCTGACACGTCAAGACGATGGCACCGTTTTCTAGCACAACATGTTGCACAACGACTGTTCGATCATCTAGTAACGGTATTTCAGCTGTGATATCTACAAGTACAGTCTGAAACTTAGCAACTTGTTCCTCAAACAAAGTCATCGGAATGGGAAGTTTTCCTAGTCGAATCGCGATGGGTTCGACATGCACCCTGTTTTCGTCAACCCAAATCCACCACTTGATTCCAAGTGGTCTAGGCGACCCTTCTGCCACTTCAACATTCGCATACGTCCAAATTCCGCCGTCAGTTATGTGAACCTGTGGATCATGGATTTCTTGGGGCAGTTCAATATTTTGATCATGCGTCAACCACCCCTCAAGTCTTCCTGAAAGCCATGCGTTTATCGGATTCTCACCAAGTCGAATTCGCCATATCTCGTCTTCAGGTCGAATTTTGTGGAGTTCTTCGTTGAAACGATATTCTGCTCGGTCTGCAAGTTCTTTAACTTCTGGATTTGTGAAATCCGGAAGTGAATACCAGTGTGGAGGTTGGAAACTTATCCAAACAAGCAGAGCAGTTGTGAGGGCAAGAAATCCGATCGCAACTATAAAACTAACGAATAAACGGTTCACAGATGTTCAGCGTACCGAATCTGGCATCTTCCTAAGGACTCCAAGTAAAACAATATTCACAATAATGAATGAAACACCCGCAACTGGGAACATTGTTGAAAGAAGAGATTCTGCTGGCAGAGCGACAATGCTCACAATCCACGCACCGGTGAGCACGCCAATTGCATACCCCGCTTGACCTGCTGTTTGGAGTGATCCAAAAACAAGGTTTGATGCTTCTGGCCGGACAGCAATTGAAAATGCGGATGGCATGAGCCCCGCGGCACCTGCACCATAGATCAACAAACAGGGAGGCAACACAATAATCGGTGGTAACCACGCCATGAGCCCCAAACCTGCCACTGCGAAACCGCAAAGCAATGCGGAAATCAGCCTGATTTTTCCACCGCCATGGCGATCGGCAAGAACGCCCACAGGCGCAGAAAATGATGCGAGAGCCAAAAACATTCCAGCAAGTGCAAGCCCTAAGGTCATTTTTCCAATATTGAAGCCAGATGCCAAGAGCAAGGGCAGGGATGTTGAAACAAGTGCAGCAAGCCCCCTGTCAATTGCTAAAAACCCAGCGCCCAACCATTCTTTTGGTATAAGGGGACAACTATGTGGCTCTGGAACGGGAGAAGTTGGCACGTTGTCGACAGTTCGCCGCACAATCAAGATAATTGGCGTAAGTAATGCCATTATCGACACTCCTACCCAAAGAACCGCTACGGGCGATTCTCGCCCAATGAAGCCACCTAGGCCAACGCCAAGTGCCAAGGCGACCATCATGACGGTAAATCCTCCACCCATTCTTCCGCCATATCGCTCTTTTCTACCGGCACTGGCAATCAATCGAAATGGGACCGAAAGAAGAACCAAATCAGCGCCCCCTTCAAGGCATCGAAATGCCAACATTGCCCACCATGTAGTGGAAAGAGCCATTCCAGCCATAAAAATGGCTGAAAGGATTGCTGAAGCAAGAAGCAGAACCGAAGAAGGAAACCGTCTTTTAAATACAAAAAGTAGACCAACAGCAAGGATTGCACCTAGTAGATTTACCGCCATCAGTAAATGGGCCGCGCTCTCTGAAACTCCAAAGCGATCCACGGTGAGATCATGCAAGACTGGTACGATCATTGCATCCGGAATTGCAGCGAGCCCAAGTAACAAACACCCGACAACAAGCGGGTGTTTGCTTCGTTCTTGCATTGTTTTGTCGCTAACTATCACGATCGTGCTTGCACGCCCATGGGCATAAAGGACCCTTGTTGATTCAAATTAATTGACTCCGAGTCAATTAACGTAGCTGAAAATTAATTAACTCCGAGTCAATTAACGTGGGTGAAAAATTAATTGACTCGGAGTCAATTAATTTTTGGGGGAATTAGTCCGTAACAGAGACAAGTTCAACGTCGAAAATAAGGGTTGCGCCGCCCGGAATCACAGGTGGCATACCGTTAGGACCATACCCGAGTCCAGATGGGATGATGAGTTTCCGTTTTCCGCCAACCTTCATCGAACCAACGCCCTCAGTCCAACCAGCGATCACGCCATTGAGTGGAAATGAGATTGTTTCGCCACGGTCAACACTGCTATCAAACTTTGTGCCATCAGTTAACCAACCGGTGTAATGCACAGTAACTGTGCTCGAAGCACTTGCTGGTTGTGGGCCATCGCCCGCTGTCATGTCATACCAAGAAAGACCACTATCGCTGGTCGACGCTTCGCCTGTTACAGGGCTGCCGGGTAATTGTTCCATAGGAGGTACCTTTGCATAGTCAATGATGTCTAACAATTCGACATCGAAAATAAGAGTTGAGTCCGGTGGAATGCTAGGACGTCCACGCGAACCATACGCTAAGTTTGCCGGAATTCTAAATTTACGTTTTTCGCCAACTTGCATACCACTCACACCTTCGGTCCAACCCCGAATGACTCGGTTGAGTGGAAATGTCGCAGGTTGCCCACGCTTGACACTGGAATCAAACATAGTGCCATCTTCAAGCCAGCCCGAATAATGCACCCGAACGGTGGCTGTTGTGTTTGGGGTTTCCCCGCCCATTCCTTCTCGAATCACCCACCACTCCAAGCCTGAATCGGATTGTGTTGATTCACCAAATACTTCATCACCAGGGACATCAACAGGATCGCAAGTTTCAACTTCCAGACCAAGTGACTCTAAAAACGGATCCATGCTTGGTTCACGGCCAAGATAATCGCGAACCAGATCCAAACTGTCCTCGGTTCCACCTTTCGACAAAATCTTCTCACGATAATAAGCGCCAGCTTCAGGATTCAACATGCCAAGTTCCCTAAACCGCTGGAACATATCCTGTGCATACACGAGTGACCACATGTACCCGTAATAGCCCGCTTGGTACCCAGTGAGGTGCCCAAAACTACTTTGAAAATGAGAGCCTGGAGTATGTGGATACATCCGTGTCATATCGTGAATGTCATACCCAACCTGCGTCGTGTCTACATCACCGTCTTCATCAGTGTGGTACGCCTGATCAACCATGCCAAGGAAAATTTGACCCTCGGTTTTAACACCACTTTGTAAATTTTTCGCAGCAATCATGCCTTCTATCAATTCATCGGGCATAGGTTCGTTTGTTTCATAATGCCGTGCAAAAAGTTTTAATGTTTCAGGAGTCCAGACCCATTCTTCGAACATTTGCGATGGGGCTTCAACAAAGTCTCGCTCAACACTTGTGCCTGCAAAACCGGCAATTTCCGCTTCACTTAAAATTGTGTGTAAACAGTGACCAAACTCATGGAAAAATGTTTCCGCTTCGTCATGCGTCATCAACGAAGGTTTATCTTCAGTTGGTTTTGTAAAGTTAC
>JACNLW010000030.1 GCA_014381305.1 Planctomycetota bacterium | reverse complement strand
ACGACGTGGGGTGGATTTTGATGCAAGGTCAAACGGGAAGTGCCTTGGCTTTCCGGTTGGGTTTGCATGTTTACACAAACCCGCGGGAGTTGACAATTTGATATTGCGCTTAGCAATGTCAAATTGCGACGACGTGGGGTGGATTTTGATGCAAGGTCAAACGGGAAGTGCCTTGGCTTTCCGGTTGGGCTTGCATCAAAATACACTGAGCGACGAAGTCGCTCGGCTCTGTTCTGTTGCACCAACAAAGTTGGTGCAACAGAACAGAGCCACCCACGGGAGTCGAACCCGTGACCTAAGCTTTACGAAAGCTTCGCTCTACCAACTGAGCTAGGGCGGCGTGATTCTGTCGTATTAAAGTCAATCAGGGCATGAAGATCATGACGGATGTACCGGGATGATTAATCGCGCCATTCAGCCGCGCCGCTGCATCTGCAAGATCGCCGCTTGTTGATTCAACAAGATTGATGATTTCTGCAACTTGCCATTCTTCTGTCAAGTTCCCCCAACGCCGAACGGAGGCGGACGCTTCATCAAGGAGCAACATACGATCATCTATTTGCCCATCAGCAAGTGCAGCATTCACTAATGTTTGTTGCGCGAGAGGTGAGTTCACCATGGAAAGCGTTTCAGCAACGAGTAATTGCGTCATCGGATCACTTGTTGCAAGTGCATCAACCAACGCACCTGTTGCATCGTCTACTTCTAACACAGTATCGGCAAGCGCGATGTCTCGTAAAACTGCGAGCGCTCTAGCTGCGAACAACTCAGCTTCCGCGGCTTCTAATCTGCCGCCTGCTGCTTTTGCTAGAAGGTCTTCAAGCACTGCTGCGAGTGCGGAATCTGTAATTGCGATATTACCCGCTGCAACCATGTCTTGACTCGCACATGCGTTTCTTAGAATTTGTACGTCAACGCCATCTGCAAGAACCAAGACTGGTGTAGCAGTTGTTTCAGTCATCATCGCAAGATCACTTGCTACATTTTGTCCGTGGTCAGCACTTCTCGCAGCAACAACTGCAAGGTCAATACCAGGAACTATGCCCGCTGCCGCAACTGCCCTTTGTGCATCCATTCCTTCGCCCATTATTGACCAACCCATTGATTCAAGAGAAGTTGCAATTCGTCGTCTCACTTCTTCATCTTCACCAATGACGATTGCGTACATTGCATTCCCACTGCGAACTGCTGATGCAAGCAGCGGCACAACGCGGTAACTTCCTTCGAAATTCATCTGTGGAAGTGTTGATGCAATGGTCATTGCTGCTTCATATTGCACTCGGCGGTCAGGGTAGAACATCGCATTTACAAGTGGTTGGTCATTTCCAGTGACCGCGGCAACAGAACCAGCCGTTCTTGCAAGTGCTGCGATCGCATCATGTGCAAGTGGGGTGTCACGCCTTGCAAGTGCAATGCGAAGTACTTCGCTTGCAACTTCAGGACCAAAGACAGTCGCGTAAAACTCTGGGCTGTAGGCAAGATTACCGTAGACCAAATCATCGTTTGATCCAAGTTCACGATCACGTCGCAAGTTTGAGGCAACAAAAATACTCATTGCGGGTTCATTTTGTGGGTCATTTGAAAGTGCATTAGAAGCAAAGTACATCGCCATCACATCATCGAATACTGCTTCTTGAACAGCACGCGTTTCTAAACCATACATGTCTTCCCACACCCAAAAGTTATTCACACCTGCGATCGCAGCTGGCATCACAGATACTTGCCGATCAAAGAATTGACCAGCGACTACTGTTTGCATCGTTGAGATACTCGTATTTGCCTCAATGCCAATTGCACCGAGCGCTTTCGCGGCAGCTTGCGCCGCAGCAGGATTCGCGCCCTCTGCATTCACCAATGTGAGCAACGCAGGCGCAGCGTGTGCATATCCAATATCACCAAGAACGCGGCACACAACGACTTGTGCTTCACCACTCAGATGCGGCAACGCTACTGACAATGGAAGCACAGCGTCTCCACCAATTTTTGTCAACATCTTGCTCACCATACGTGTTGTGCGGGCGTCAGGATTTTCAAACATCGTTCTCAGTAATGGAGGCACTGCGTATTCACCTGCAACAATCAACCGATCCTCGGCTAACAATCGCTGGCGGGTTGTACCACTCAAAAAGTCAATCGCTTCTGCAAGACGAGCCGCATCGCGAATCAAACTGATTCGACCAGTTTCAACTTTCAATTCAAGTTCAGCTGCAAGCGGTTGCAGCCTGTCAACATAGAGTGCCCACCCAATTGCACGATCAAACCGATCTTGTCGTTGTTTCGTTTCGTTTACGAGTTCATAAAACGCAGCATCACTCATCTCACTTCGCAAAAGCGCAATCGCGTTTGCCTCAGCGAGATCTACATTTGCAATCAAGGCATAATGCACAAAGTCATCTACAAGCGCCTCTACATCCGAGTCTTGGGCACGGGTAATCGTCGTACATGTGGTCAAAACGGCAGTCACGAACAGGGCGAAAAATCGGTTTCGGGGGGTCAACATTAAAAATGCTCCAAGGGAGAAATCAGGGGGACATGAAAAACGATAAGAATAACCGTTCCTAGATAAGGAAGGGTATCGCACCCCCCTCTGGGTGTCAACGAATAGCGAGCATTCTGCTATGATTTCTTGTGACAGGGCGTACCTCAGTCGTACTGAGATAGCGGTTTTCGATGATGAAAACCGAAGGGAAGGTGGTGAAAAACCACCGCGGACGCGCCGCCGTAACGGGATTGCCAGAAATGGCCATTTCTTTCCAAAGAACCACTGCTCTCGCTATGAGAGTGGGAAGGTAGGAAAGCAAGAACGCCCGAAGCCGGAAAACCTCCCCTGTTGTTCAGTGTTCTCCGCGCGAATCGGAAACTGTCGCTGATTGCCCCGCAGGGTAAAACGACACCCCCATCGCGTGGACTTTGTAGAAGGAGGCCGCGTATGCCGACCACATTTTTTATTGTTTTTGCTTTGCTTTCAAATCCCTTTGCTGATTCCGTCGTTTCTTATGACGCTGGAGTTGGTGCCGCCGATGGATACACCGATCCCGCTGCCGCAATTGGAGAACCAACTCGTTTTACTGGTGAAGGTGTGTGGCCAAGTGTCGTGAGTCAATTCAATCCACCATTCATGACAAACGAACTTGTTTCCATTGGTGTTGGCGGCGAACTTGTTCTTTCATTTGATGAACCTGTATTGGACGATCCTGCGAACCCGTACGGTATCGATCTTATTATCTTTGGAAATACTGGGTTCATCGATGGCGCTTGGCCAAGTGGTGTTGTTGATGGCATATTCAGCAACGACGGTGGCCAACTTGAAGTTTCTGCAGATGGTGTAACGTGGATATTGGTTGCAGGTGTCGAAGCTGACAACACATGGCCAACGTGTGGATTTATAGATAGCGAAATCTACGACGATGCACCGGGCAGCGACCCAACGAATTTTGCATTGCCGATTGACCCGCGACTCAACATTGATGATGTCAGTGGATTTGGTTTTGAAACATTGCACAATTACTACAACACTTCGGGCGGCGGCGTGCCTGTTGATCTTGTGAGTACTGGATTGGCAAGTATTTCGTTTGTCCGCATAACGGTAAGCGAAGGCAGTGAACTTTCACCAGAAATTGACGGGATTTCCGATGTTGCTCCGCAACTACCCGGCGATGTTGACATGAACGGCGTTGTAGATGTAAGTGACTTGCTCATTGCAGTTGCGAATTTTGGCCCGATGCCACTTGGCGGACCACTTGCCGACTTCAATGGAGATTTTGTTATTGATGTGAGCGATTTGCTCACCATCATCGGCAACTGGTCGTGAAACAAACACGTGCATTTACGCTGATTGAGTTACTCGTTGTGATTGCAATCATTGCGATTGTGCTTTCAATGCTCATTCCTGCAATTGGCGCAACAACGAAGCAATCGCAAACGATACGTTGCCTGTCAAACCAACGCGAACTCGTTACTGCTGCGTTGGCGTATCGAAATGAACATGAGATTCATCCCCCTGCCATTTATTACGAACAAGTTGATGGTTCTTGGAAGACGATAACTTGGGACACGGTGATTTGGGAATATTGCACCGCTACTGAAAAAGCGATGATCTGCCCCGAGCATGCGCATGCTCGGGGTGGAACTGGAGTTTCGGGAAGTGGGTACAACTACAACACTGATTTTATTGGAGCAGAAGCGAGCATATTGCAAAGTTTAGAAAATGCAAGGCAAGGCATTGCGCCTTCTGCTTGTAAGCACCCAACGCATGCTGCAATGTTCGGCGACGGTGGGGAAATCAGCGGTGGGATGGGTGGATACAAAACGAATCGTTTTATGCGAGCACCAAAAGAAAATGATGGCGGTCTTTCTTGCGCTGGCAGTCAGTCGTTTCGGCACAACGGTGCAACTATTGTGGGCTGGCTCGATGGACACGTCAGTACCGTGACACAACAGTTTCAGTCAAATTGCGAGTACGATCAATGGGAAAACAACGGGTTTCTCAGCGAGAACGACAGTGCGTATGATCCTAGATCGTTGACATTATTCAACTAACTGCAAATCGTAGGAACTGCACATTTTTATTTGCTGGGATTTCAGCA
Source organism: Planctomycetota bacterium (assembly GCA_014381305.1). Taxonomy (GTDB): domain Bacteria; phylum Planctomycetota; class Phycisphaerae; order Phycisphaerales; family SM1A02. The sequence goes on along the minus strand of JACNLW010000030.1, from coordinate 26,178 downwards.
TCGACGATTGGCAATTGTGCAAGACCAATTGTGTTTGCAGTGTGTGATAGATCGCCAGAACCTTGCCATGATGGAATGACAATTTTTCCATCCACAATGTTACATGGACGAAACACAGTGCGGTGTTTGTTTGGAACAACCGGTTGTGCAAGTGGCAATTCTATCCATTGCAGTGTTGGGTCTGATCCAAGGAGAGACAGCACGATCGGCAAACCAAAGAGATGCGCACATGCAAGTGCTGAGACAGGATTACCGGGCAAACCAATAACAATCGCGTTTGTACTTTTTCCAACCATGACAGGTTTTCCTGGTTGAATAGATGCGCCCTTCACAGCAAACTCTACGTTTGATTGTACAAATGCTTGTGGGAAAAAATCCCGCTCGCCTGCACTAACACCACCTATGGTAATGAGTACATCACACTTTTGTAGGGCATCAGAAACTGCTTGGGTTGTTGCTTGCGCTTCATCACGCACATGTTGATGGTGTACAACTTCGCATCCAATAGTTTCAAAAAGCGAAGTAATCATGGGACCATTCCCGTTACGAATTTGGTGCTGCTGAGGTGTTACAAATGGCAATACAACTTCGTCACCACTTGTCAAAACAATAACTTTTGGTTTCCTCCTAACTGACAATGCAACCGCGCCAACAGTTGCAGCAATACCGATGTGCTGCGGCGCTAGTTTGGTCCCTGTATCAATGAGCACGTTCCCCGCAATTGCGTCAGCACCGCATGGATGGATTGCTTTTCCAACATTCACATCCTCCACATGAAATGTGACACTGCCACCAGATAGATCGCCTCGGTCAGTGAGTTCATGCTGCACAACCGCATCAAATTGTGGCGGGACGGGCGCGCCGGTTGCAATCGCAACGCATGTATTTGGTGTCCGATCAACTGTGACATCAGAACCAGCAGCAACTCGCGAAGTTACTTCCATAGAAATGCCGTGGTGTATCTCACTTGCAACTACCGCGTACCCATCCATCTGTGATCGGTTGTACGGAGGAAGATTGCGATCTGCAATGATCGGTTCAGCGAGTGTTCGGCCTACAGCAGTATCTAGTTGAACACTTTCACAATCTGTAATTGGAGTGACGATTGCAAGTGCTTGTTCAAGTGCTTCATTGTAGGCGGGCAATTGCATTTATCCGCCGCTCACTGGAGGAAGCACTGCAATAGTACAACTCTCAGTTATCTCTGTATCTGCATGCACAAGTTTTTCTTCAATAGCAAACGCACAGATTTTTTGCAACTGTTGCAATGCAGGAGATTCTGAAGAAAGTATTGCAAACAACTCTGCAACAGTCGCACCAAGTGCAACTTCTACTGTTTGCTCTCGCTGCCCAGTTGCCTCTGCTGCTGATGCAAAGAATAAAACCTTGCACGTGATATTATTTTCTGCCAAACCGTTGCTCCAATTCTTCAATCGTCAACCGCATCGTCGTTGGTCTTCCATGCGGGCAACTACTGCCCCGTTCAATTTCGCGACGTCTACGGAGTAAATCCTTGAGTTCCTGTTGTGTTAGATTGTCTCCCGCCTTGACCGCTGCTTTGCATGACATCATGTCGAGAATTTCTGAAAGCGCTTCCTCTTCAGTCGCTGGCAAATTTTTACTTCCTAGTTTATCGAGTAAATCGCAAACAAACTCAGTGCCATCAACATTTCTTGAAACCAACAATGTTGGGAGTGCATACACAGAGATTGAGGCTGGGCCAGATGGAGATATCTCTATTCCTAATTTTGTAAGTAACGCTTGATGTGTTTCAATCGCATCGAGCCACGCACTATCTGCTGGAAAGGATTCAGGGATGAGTAACTTTTGCGATTCCAAATCCCCTTCTGCCATCCGTTCTTTGAGATCTTCAAACATGACGCGTTCATGTAAGGCGTGTTGATCGATGATGAGTAATCCTTGTGCATCTTGCGTCACCAAAAAACATTTGTGCACTTGCAGCACATCATCACTTCCAAGTAATGTCGGCATAGGTGTTGGTTGCGTGAGTTCAATTCCCGCAACTGCCTGCCTTGTCTCCTCGATTGGGAATGTTGCTGACAAACCAGTCCCGAATGCTTGTTGTTTCCCACCGCCAGCATGTTGATATCTTTCTTTTGGATTGTAAAGTGGAACAAACTCTTCTTCCAACAATCTAGAAGAGACAGTTTTATTCACCAACCGCCACATCAAATCGCGATCGCGAAAACGAACTTCGCTTTTTTGTGGGTGCACGTTGACGTCAACAAGCGTGGGGTCCATTTCGATAAAGATCGCCGCAGTTGGCCAACGGTTTGGTTCGATCAATCCCCTGTACGCTTCCTTAATTGCGTGCGACATAGATGAATCTGTTATCGAACGACCGTTGACGTGCACGCGAAGATACCGCGACGTTGGTCTTGCAACTTCAGGTTTACCTGCAAGTCCCCACAACCGAACCCCGCTTATGTCGCCCGTCAGTTCAAGCATTTCGCCTGCAAGTTCACCGCCGAAAATATCAAGTAGTCGCTGCGTTGAAGAACCGGGCGTGTACACAAGAATCGTGCGGTCACCACTTTTAAGTGTAAAGGCTGTTTCATGGTGTGATGCTGCAAGCCGTTGCACAACATCACGAACGCGCGTTGTTTCAGCACCGTCAGATTTCAAAAACTTTCGTCTCGCTGGGGTGTTGTAAAAGAGGCGCCGAACTTCAACTGTAGTCCCAACACTTGCTGCAATTGGTTTTGGTTCTGTAACATTGCCGCCATCAACAATGATTTGCATTGCAGATTCGTCTTCTTCCCTGCGACTTGTAATCGTAAGATGACTCACCGATCCAACCGAGGCAACTGCTTCGCCGCGAAAACCCAGCGATGCAATTGCAGCGAGATCTGCTTCATCAAAAATTTTACTTGTTGCATGAGATGCAACTGCAAGGGGAAGCTCGTCGGGCGCAATGCCACAACCGTTATCGCTTACGCGAATGAGATTTTTTCCACCATGTTCAAGTTGAATATCAATTCGAGTACTGCCAGCATCAAGTGCATTTTCAACGAGTTCCTTCACAACGGATGCAGGGCGGTCGACCACCTCCCCCGCTGCAATTTGGTTGATCAAGATTGGTGAAAGTGTACGAATCGTCACGAGAGTTGCCTCTCTGTTGACCATGCTCGGTTCATTACGATTGGCATGGGTCTTCCACGACCGAATGTTCTCGGTGCAATTTTTAAGATAACCGACGCTTGGTCGCGTTTGAATTGCGATCGATCGACCATTGCAAGTACAGCGTCGATTTGTTTTCGAGAAATTTGCAGTGTATTTTCAATCGCTTCAGCACCAAGGTCACCATCGATGTGTGGTTTGAGTATTGCGTCGAGTTCTTCATAGGGCGGAAGTGAATCCTCGTCGAGTTGTCCTAGACGCAATTCCGCTGAAGGGGGTTTTGTAATTGAGTTTTTAGGAATCGGTGCAATTGAAAAAATGTTTGCACTGTTAATCCAGCGCGACATTTCCCAAACTTCTGTTTTGTACAAGTCGCCAATGACCGAAACTGCTCCGCACATATCTCCATACAAGGTGCTGTACCCAACTGCGAGTTCTGATTTGTTTCCTGTAGCGAGCAACAGTGCATTGTTTTGATTTGCGAGGGACATCAACAGCATGCCGCGGATGCGTGCTTGTGCATTTTCTTCTGCGAGCCCTTCGATGTTCGAGTTTGCATCTGTGTGTATTCGTTCAAGAGCAGCGTGCATATGTTGAATTGGAAGTGTGATCGATTTCACTCCCAGGTTATGAGCGAGTGCTTCCGCATCTTCGATCGAACCAAGTGAAGAGTATCTTGATGGCATCAGCACACCTGTGACAGCATCTTTTCCAAGTGCTGCGACTGCAATGGTTGCAACGAGCGCTGAATCTATTCCACCAGAGAGCCCAAGCACCACTTCTTTGTGCCGAGTTTTGTTGCAGTAATCTCGAACACCTAAAACAAGTGCTCGAAAACGTGCTTCGTGAATATTTTTTTCTGGGAGCGGACGAATCTCATGCGATTCAACTTCAACAGCTTCTTCAAAGAGCGGAGATTCGTGCGTAATTCCTTCCGGCGTGCATACAAATGAACCGCCATCAAAAATGAGATCATCGTTGCTACCAACTTGGTTTACGACAACAACTTTGCAATCATGATCCTTCGCGATTTGCATCGCGTGTTCAAGATGTCTTTTTCTTTTCTTTGCGACAAACGGTGATGCACTTGGTGAAATGATCACTTCGCAATTGGCTTCAGCAAGTGTTGCAAAAGGATTTTCGACATACTTTGGCGCTGCATCTGCATCGAAACCTCGCCAAAAATCTTCGCAAATTGCAATGCCAATTCGACCACATTGTAAATCAACCACTCCGCTGTTTGTTCCCTGTTCAAAGTAGCGATCTTCATCGAAAATGTCGTAGCCAGGAAGCAGGTGTTTATCAACAACGGCGATGATCTCGCCAGCTTGGATCACTGAAACACTGTTGCGAAATCGACCAGTTGTTCGTTCTATTCGAGGATGCCCGACGATGATTGTGGATGTAACTTCTTTTGCAATTTTCCTTACAGCATGCTCGCATGCTTCGACAAATCCGCTGCACAGGAGGAGGTCCCTTGGCGGGTAACCTGAAATGACCAGCTCAGGAGTGACGAGCACATCTGCATCGCACCTGTTGGCAGCGTCAATTAGCCGCTGTGTGTTGCCATCAATGTCACCAATCGTGGGGTTGAGTTGCAGGAGACCGAGTCGCATCTGCTTATAGTACCAATGCAACGCGGCCCCGCAAAACTGCGGGGCCGCGCATCACACACTGGTTTGTTGGAAAACCAGAAGGAAAGGAGTCAATATACGAGGGCGACGGCGTTTTCGATCGCATCGATCACTTGCCGTACCGTAAATGGCTTACAGAGAACCCCGTCAAAACCGCTGCATGTGAGGTGGGTCATTTGCCCCTCGGTCACACGACCGGTCATTGCGATCACCTTCGTGGCTTGTAATTCAGCGTTGCCTTGGAATGATTTTGCAAATGTTGCGTAATCATCACCACAGAAAGAAAGATCAAAGAGCATAACGTGCGGGCGGAATCGCTCGCATTCAAGACCTGCAGTAAATGGATTGTTTGATGTGTGAACAACGTATTCAGTTTGATCTGAGAATACGCGATCTAATGCACTGATGACTTCTTTGTCGCCATCAACGACCAATACACGGGTGTTGCCAGACATGAGACCATCGAGTGGAATGCCATGTGCTTGCATAAACTTCATCAACCCTTGGACTGGAATACGCCGGTCTTTTGAGCCGGGGATCCTGTAGCCTTCGAGTTGACCTGAGTCAAACCATTTGCTTACTGTGCGAGCTGCAACGTTACAGATCTTTGCGACTTCGCCAGTAGTGAGTACATCTTTTTCGAACGGATTCATCATTGCCTCGTTCACCTTCAAATTAGGAGTTCGTGAGTGCCGCAGCTCCGCTACGACGGGGTTATTTCTCCTGCATCGTCAGTGATACGAACCTAATTCAGTCGTAGTACTAGGTTTATGATGAAAAATCCACCAAAACCACCGAACGAGAGCCTCGAACGTCCGATAAACGTCTTTTGTGTAAATCTAGGCTATTCGCTGACTCGGAGTGAATTAATTTGCTTATAATTTAATTGACTCCGAGTGCATTAAAATTTGAAGATCGTTCGTAACATACTGCTATTACATGACATAAATTGACTCCGAGTCAATTAATATCTCCATTGCATTTAATTAACTCCGAGTCAATTAAAAACTCCATTGCTTTAATTGACTCGGAGTCAATTAATATTTCCAGTGCATTAATTGACTCGGAGTCAATTAATTTGCAAAAAAATGCACCCACTCATGGAGTGGGTGCATAGTGTGTTTTAGTTATTGTGTCACGCGTTTGGGCCAGCAGAGCGGACCTCGTCCGACATGTCGTACTTTTGATCGTTCGCGCGGAATTTTTGGGCGAGTTCGTTCGCCATCGTGTCATATGCACCACCATCTGCCCACGTCTGCCGCGGGTCGAGTACTTCAGATGGAACATTCGGAGCAGTCGTCGGAATCAGTAGTCCAAAAATTGGATGCTCTACATATTCTGATTCTGCTAGCGAACCGTCGAGAATTGCTGTCACAAATGCACGCGTATATTTCAAACTAAAACGCTCACCTGTGCCATACGCTCCCCCCGTCCAACCGGTGTTCAATAGCCACACGTGTGAATCTTGTTCTTCCACTCGCTTTGCTAACCACTGTGCATATTCCATTGGTCTTCGTGGGAGGAATGGTCCACCAAAACAAGGGCTAAAGTTTGGTTGTGGTTCGGTGATTCCTGCTTCGGTACCTGCAAGTTTCGAAGTGTAGCCATTGATAAAGTAATACATCGCTTGCTCAGAAGTCAATTTGCTTACTGGAGGAAGCACGCCAAAAGCATCAGCGGTCAGAAAGATGACGTTCTTTGGATGACCACACACACTTGGAATAATTGCATCTGGAATGTAATCAACAGGGTATGCAACACGTGTATTTTCAGTTTTTGAACCATCATCATAATCAGGAATACGTGTGTTTTCATCAAGAACGATATTTTCGAGGACTGCACCAAATTTGATTGCGTCCCAAATTTGCGGCTCGCCTTCTTTTGAAAGTTTGATGCACTTTGCATAGCAACCACCTTCAAAGTTAAAAATACCGTCGTCACTCCAACCATGTTCATCGTCGCCAATAAGCGGACGGTTTGGATCAGCAGAAAGCGTTGTTTTTCCAGTGCCACTCAAACCGAAGAAAAGTGCCACATTTGCAGCATCATCTTTGTCTATGTTTGCAGAACAGTGCATCGGAAATACATCTGCTTCGGTCATGTCAAAGTTCATTGCATAGAAAATTGATTTCTTAATTTCACCTGCATATCGCGTCCCAACAATGACAACTTTCTTTTGTTCCATTGATTGGATCACTGCAACTGGGCTATTCAAACCACAAGATTCAAAATCGTCAATTTGTAAATTACACGCATTGATAATAGTCCAGTCTGGGTCGAACCCTTCAGGTTCAGCACCACGGATAAACATTGTCGAAGCAAACAAGCACTGCCACGCCTCTTCCGTGACCACAGAAACTTTTAATCTGTATCGTTCATCAGCGCCAGCAAACCCATCGAAGCGAAAGAGTTCATCTCGTTTATTCAAATGTTCCATCGCCATCGCTTCGACTTTTGCAAAATTTTCTGGTGTAATCGGGCGATTTGTCTTTCCCCAAGCAATTGCAGCATGAATGCCCGGTGTGTCCTCAACAAACTTATCGTTTGGGCTCCGACCAGTGCGATCTCCAGTATCGCAGCAGAGTGCTCCATTGGAAGCAAGACATCCTTCTCCGCGACGAAGTGATCGCTCGACTAACTCCGCAGTAGATAGATTTGAGTGGATGGTAATACCAGGGAAAGACAGTGTTTCAGTTGCTGTAGTCATCGCATGTCCTTTGCAAAAAGACTGATTGAAGAAGTTAGGATAATCAGGAGATTCTACCGCAATTGTCGTCAATCTTCTAGGGTAAATATGAGGCAAAATCAGCAAAGACAATTGTTTGACCTCAGCCCCTAATGCGGCTATTCTGCCCCTCCCTACGGCGATCGTAGCTCAGTTGGTAGAGCACCGGGTTGTGATCCTGGATGTCGCGGGTTCGAGTCCCGTCGATCGCCCTTTTAAAATTTACCCGCGGTCAAATTGACCCTTCGGTCAACTTTACTGCGGGTCAATTTTACACCACACGAAAGATATGCAACAGATGAACTTCCACGCCATTCAATTCAACGCCATCTTGCACGACTCGAAGGCAAATCGCTGTGAAGTTGAAAGGCTTATTTCAGAAATCAAAGCCATCGAAGGAGATTTCATTGTGCTGCAAGAAATGACCGACACAGGTTGGTCAATGAAACTCGACCGGATCACCGGAATCGGAACAGTTGATTGGGCTTGTTCCCTTTCGAAAAAATACAAGTGTTGGCTGCAGGTCGGTTGGGCAGATCGCCAAGGTGATCTTGGGAAAAATTGTGTCACAATTTGTGGACCAACTGGAGAACCTGTTGGAACTTACACCAAACTTTTTACATGCAGTCCAATGCGTGAAAACGAATATTTTGGATCAGGGAATGAACTACTCATTGTCGATCTGGGCGAACTCTCAATCTGCCCAACCATTTGTTACGATATTCGTTTTCCAGAAATGTATCGAATTGCAGCACTTGCTGGCGTTGATGTATTTACTGTTTCTTCAAGTTGGCCGCAACGAAGAATTGCGCACTGGGAATTACTCCTTCGGGCACGAGCCGTTGAAAACCAAGCATTTGTTGTTGCATCAAACCGAGTGGGAAAAGATGCAATCTCACTTTGGGGGGGAAGTTCGATGATTATTTCGCACATGGGAGAAGTGATTCGCCAAGGATCTGAGAAAGATACTCAAACCATATCAGCAAATATTGACGCCAAGTTCGCACATCAATGGCAAAACGAGTTCAAAGTCCTCAAAGACATGAGAAAAGAATTGATTGGTTCCTGCAAAGTGACGAAGATCAAGGCTTGATGTCGATGACCAAGTCGGGTACGCTTTGCACCCTTCGGCGAAATAGCTCAGTTGGTAGAGCACTGCACTGAAAATGCAGGTGTCCCCGGTTCAAGTCCGGGTTTCGCCATTTTGGTCACACAGTGATCATGCCTACAGGAGTTTACGATGAGTACACAACATGAAGCGGTGATTCTCGTCTCCTGCCCAGATCAACTCGGACTTGTCGCCCATCTCACCGCAGCACTACACGAAGCTGGTTGCAATATTCTTGATGCCGCGCAGTACACAGACACCCTCACAAAGGTTTTTATTCAACGTATTCATATTTCGTGCGGGCATTCCGATGATCCAAAATCGCTCCAAGAAAAACTCACACCACTTGCCGACGAGTTTCAAATGAAGATCAACATTCGGTGGATGGACGAGACAAAACGCGTTGCTATTTTTGTCTCTAAAGAAGATCATTGTTTACACGAACTTCTACTTCTTCACCGAGATGGAGATTTGCACTGCTCAATAGATATGGTTATTTCAAATCACGAAGATCTCGCTGATGTTGCACAGCGGTTTGGCGTTCCGTTTCACTATATCCCAATTTCAAATTCTGGTGATCCCGATGCAGAACAACAACAAACTGCGTTGATAGAAGACAACAATATCGACCTTCTCGTTCTTGCACGGTACATGCGTATTTTTAGTGACACGTTCACACAAAAATACAACGGGAAAATGATCAACATTCACCATTCATTTTTACCGGCATTTGCTGGTGGAAAACCCTATCACCAAGCATTTGAAAAAGGCGTGAAACTCATCGGTGCAACAGCACATTATGCCACTGCTGAACTTGACGAAGGACCAATTATTGAACAAGGCGTCATTCGTGTTTCACACAAAGATTCTGTGAAAGAAATGATTCGCAAGGGTCGAGATATAGAACGAACTGTTCTTGCAAGAGCAGTTCGTTGGCACCTCGAAAATCGAATTATTGTGCACAACAATCGTGCAATTGTCTTTTCTTAAGCAGATTCTCGCAAACGATCTAACCGCATTTTAGTTACAAGACGGTTGATTGAATCGCCGGTCACGCTTGAAGTCCCCAAACCACCAATCGGATAATGTTCCGAAAGTGCAGCAGCAAGCCGGTTGTCAGTGGTCATCACAAAATACGCTGGGCGACCAAGCACACTTGTTGCAAATTTTAATGCACGTCGTAGGTGCTTTACAGTTGTTGCAATCACAAGTGTCTCCCCTTCAAGCGACATCGGTAGGCATCGAAACTGCCATGCTTGGCGAGTTGTAATCATTTCCTTTGCTTCTGTTCGAGGAATTTCAACAAATGGATCGACCGTTCTGGTGTTCAGTGCATATTGACATGCCCATGCGTCTTCAATGGCTTCCATTGAAATACAACACATCGACTCCGCAATCACGCCAAAGGGCCGCCTTGTTTCGCGCTGCTCAGTGAGTATTGCCTCGACTTGTGATTCAGTGAGCATCCCTTGCTCAACAAGTACTTCTCCTAGGAGTAGTGGTTTCTTCATCTTCCATGATTTATTATTTGACATGCACGAACCATCGGCACGGCACGCTCATCTCTGAACAAGTGCAACTGAATATAAGCCACAAAACGGCAGTTCATGCCGTTTGTGCGGGTTTTTCTTTGTTATAGGGCTACAATGAGCAGCAGGCAGACTCACCAATGAGATTTTCTGGGTTGAGATCGAGCAAACGATCATCTACAAACATCCCATCTTTACGGATCACATTTCCATCGAAACTGATTGTTCCCCCACCATATTCAGGTCGTTGAATCAATACGAGATCCCAATGCACTTCTGACTTGTTTCCATTACACGCATCGTCGTAAGCATTTCCGGGAGTGAAATGCATAGAACCTGCGATTTTTTCGTCAAACAAGATATCTTTCATCGCTTCCTTGATGAATGGGTTAAAGCCGATTGCGAATTCGCCGACGAACCTTGCGCCATCATCCGAATTGAAAATATCTTCAAGATGTTCTTCGCCTTGATCTGCCGTCGCCCCAACAATTTTCCCATCTTTAAACTCGAGGCGAATATTTTCAAATGAATGCCCTCTATAGATAGATGGTGTGTTGTAATGGATGACACCATTGACCGAATCTTTTACAGGTGCTGTAAATACTTCACCATCTGGAATATTCATGTTGCCCGCACATGGTCGTGCTGGAATATTTTTGATGGAAAAACGAAGGTCAGTATCACCCGGTCCTTGTATGTGTACTTGATCCGTTTCGTTCATCACTGCAACAAGTTTCTCAGCTGCATCAGCCATCCTGCTGTAATCGAGCGTACAAACATCAAAGTAAAAATCTTCAAACGCTTCAGTATTCATTCCTGCAAGTTGCGCCATTGCTGGGGTTGGCCAACGAAGAACACACCACTTGGTGTGATTAAGCCGCTGCTTCATGTGTACTGGAATACCGTATATTCGACTGAGTGCTTGTTGTCTTTCCGCATCAATTCCACTTGCTTCACTGACGTTATGTGATCCACGAAGTCCAAGGTACGCATCCATTCTCTTCATGCGTTCAAGATCGTAGTCAGACCACGCTTCAAATGCTTGATCAGAACCTCCAGCATGAAGTGCTCGCATAATTTGCGCGTCACGAATTGCAACGTGCGCATGACCTCCAACTGCGTGCACCACTTTGATCAATTCAACAATCATTTCACGAGGCATATCAAATGCTTCAATCAGAATATGCTCCCCTGCTTGTAAGTTTGTTGAATGATGAATAAGTAACTCAGCGAGTTTTGTGTACCGTGGATCGTTCATTGTTTTCTCCTTTTGAGCGGCATATCTTACACGATTACACGTCAAACAAATCGCATGCTAAGTCAGATACTTCCGGTCGCAACGTACATCCTTCACGTATCCAAAGTTTTCCCTGATATGCATGATGCATCGGTGCGAGCCAAAACCAACCGCCCAATTGTGATTCCGGAACTTGATTTCCATTCCACAGTCCATCATCGCTTCTCCCAACTGCAACACGAGAACCGCGTGGAGGATGTGCATCCCACCGCTCCTCATGTGACCCGTAGAAAGCTGATTTTACATATTCAACACCTGTTACGTTCGGCGTACATACAAGAACAACATTTGCTTCTTTTGGCATGAATTGTTTTTGAGCGCGTTTGATCAATCGAATTACTCTCTCGGTGTGATCTACAAAACCATCAGGAAAACCGATGACCAAGGAAACTCGTTTTTCATCATTTGGTGCGACAATTTTCACCCCACCTAGTTCACCCCCATCTTTATCGTGTACAACATGCTCATCCCCTAAACTTGCTCGTTCGATAAACTTTCCCGCTTCCATCACGAACGTTTGCATGGATTCGTCGTCTAAGTTCTCATGCCAACGAATTTTTACTACAAATGATCTGTTTATTTTTTCGAGAATTCGCAATCTTGAAGAAATTGTCAATCGACGAGAAGTGGTTCGCGTTCCGCCTAGTCTTTTTACATGCACGAATAAAGAACGACCATCCTTTTGAATATGCATGTCGACAGTTTTTCCAGTTGGTGTTGGTATTTCAACAGCAACTTTACATCCCGCTTGCCGCGCATGACCGGCAACAAGCGTTTCTGCAAAACAGTCAAGAAATCCTCTTCTGGTTTTACTCGCTTGTATTCTTCTATACAAAACATCTAACTCAGGATCGCCTTGCCAAGATCGTATCATCCCAACAATTGCTGGGTTCAAATCGTTTGCAAAAGCATCAAGTCCTTTGTTCTGAGGAGTCAAGTTGTTTCATCCCTCTCATCTGAAGGAATATGAAGACGGTGCGGTGGAACGAGACAACTCTCGCCTTGTTCCTGCAGAGAAGGCCAAAGTTCTTCCATCGCATCAGCAGGTTTTCTATCATTAATTAACAACCCACCACCATGCGACATCAATTGGTGTAGTTGTCTTGCACCAATTTTCACACGATATAAAGAACGCGTTCTGTCCCAATCTCGATCGAGCACTTCTGTCCGTTTTTCAATGAAGTCAACAGCCTTGCCAGCTGACGTATCAATACTTAACGCAATTTCACGAACTGGACCAACTACAAACGCCCTCACTTCACTTTCAAGCGCCTCGACTCCTTCACCTGTCGTTGCGCTTAATTGAATTGCTTCGGGGTACAGGGATGTAAGAACCAATCTGTCGCTGAGCGCTTTTACTTTGTCAATTTTATTGAGAACCAAAATGCGTGGCTGCTCGGAGGCACCAATATCGTCAAGTGTCTTTTCGACTGTTTGTAGTTGATGCGCTGCAGAAAGATCCGCTGCGTCCACGACAATCAATAACAACTGGCAATTCACTGTTTCTTCAAGTGTTGACCGAAAACTTGCGACAAGATGATGGGGCAATTTTCTAACAAACCCAACTGTGTCTGACAGCATTGCTCCAACGCCACCACCCAATTCCCACCGTTCAATTCTCGTTGATAAGGTCGCAAATAATTGATCGTGTGCCCAAGCACCTCCGGAAGTAAGCGTGTTAAATATTGTGGATTTACCAGCGTTTGTATAGCCAACCAATCCAACAGTGACGTGATCTATATTGCGTTTTGCAACTTCACGAACAGATCGTTGTTGCATTCCCTCAAGATCACGTCGCAATTGTTTCAAACGCCTCTGCACGAGGCGACGGTCTATTTCTAATTGTTGTTCACCCGGACCACGTGTACCAATCCCAACTGGCGCGCCACCTGTCACCTGACCTAAGTGATCCCACATTGCACGAAGCCTTGGGTATGTATATTCAAGTTGCGCAATTTCAACTTGCAACCTTGCTTCAACTGTAGAAGCACGACTTGAAAAAATATCAAGAATAAGTTCACTTCGATCAATGATTTTCCGCTCAGTTGCCTCTTCAACATTCTGAATTTGGGCAGGAGTCAAATCATGATCAAAAATAATTACAGACGCATCTGTGGATTCAGCCAAATCGCGAAGTTCATCCAATTTGCCCTTTCCAACAAATGTACGCCCCCTAGGCAACCGTCTTTTTTGTGTCAAATGACCCACAACTTGCCCTCCAGCCGATTCAGTGAGTGCTGAGAGCTCGGCAAATCGTTCGTCTAAGGGGATTCGTTCACCCCGCAGGGTGAGCGCAACGAGAATTGCTCGCTCCGAAACAACATTTAAATCTTCTCGTTTTTGATAACCCATACGGTTCTGTCTTTGATCTCCTTGTTGTGTATGGTATTCTATTCAATAGAACATCACATTCACAAATCATTATTCTTACAGGGGAATTCGGGGAAAGGAATACGACGATGACACGCCGCTCACGCTTTATGCCAATCATGCTAGTAATACTCACCACGCTTGCCGCAGTGCAACTCTCCCTCGCGCTGACTTCTGCGACGCCGAGTTATGATTTTTATGACCCACTCATCGACGTCCATAGACTTGTCGTTGACCGCCATGTAATAGAACCAGATGAAGAAGCAATGCAAGAAGCCGCGATTAATGCGATGCTTGAGTCACTCGACGATCCCTATTCAGTGTTCATTCCTTCAAGAGAAGTTGACACGTTCACGAAAGATCTCGAAGGAGATTACGCAGGAATAGGTGCAGAAGTGAGAATGGTCAATAACGATGACCAAATGGAACTCATGATCGTGAGTCCAATGGAACAATCACCTGCCTTAAAAGCCGGCATCCTTGCGGGAGACATCGTTGAATCGATCGATGGAGAAAAGGCGACTGATGCATCTCTCACAAAACTAGTCGGGCGACTCACTGGCCCTGTTGGCACAGATGTTGTGCTTATGGTCCGACATCCAGACGGTGAGAAAGAAACAATCACTGTCACTCGTGGGCATATTATTTCTCGAACTATTTCCGGATTTATTCGTCGTAATCAACAATGGAGTTGGTGCTTAGATGATGCGCTAGGAATTGCTTACATAAAAATACGACAATTTACTAGCTCCACCGTTGGTGAGTTACAACGCGCACTTTCTCTACTCAAAGAGAATGGGCTCGATCGCGGTCTTGTGTTAGATCTTCGCGATAACCCGGGCGGCGCACTCGATGCAGCGATCGCTGTCGTTGATATGTTTCTTGAAGAAGGACAAATTGTTTCAGTCACTGGCAGAAGCAAACCAAAGAGTGGAGCGAGCGCAACGCCAACACTTCTTACTGATGTACCAGTTCTTGTTCTTATAAATGGAAACTCAGCATCAGCATCTGAAATTGTTGCAGGCGCTTTGCAAGGCAATCATCGCGCAGTCGTACTTGGCAGTCGAAGTTTCGGCAAAGGCTCTGTACAAGAAGTACAGGAAATTGCTGGGGGTATGCTTAAACTCACTGTTGCACGATACGACCTCCCCACCGGCAGAACGATTGATAAAAAACTCACTGAAGACAAATCGCTTTGGGGCGTTGACCCAACTGAAGGTCTTGTAGTTATTGAATCGGTCGAAGACCATGTAGACCGAATTAAAACGACTGAGCCCTATAGAGTCATCACCGACAACGAACCTGAGGATGCGAGATGTGGTGATGCAGATTGGATCGAAAATGAGTTAGGTGATTTCCAACTTGCTCAAGCGCTGCGAGCATTCACAGTAAAACTCAATGATGGCGAATGGCCAACATTGAGCAATGACGACCCAGTTGCCTCGAGCATTGATGATGAACTTGAAAAACTCTCCAAGACTATGGAACTTCACTTGAAAGCAATTGAAAAAATCGAACTTCGTGTTGCCGCTCTTCAAGGTGAAGGAACAGATCCGCAACAAGAAGAAGTAGAAGTAATAGAAGAATAGTGTGACATGACGCTCATTTTAGGAATTGAATCAAGTTGTGATGAAACTGCTGCAGCAGTTGTTCGTGATGGTACAAATGTCCTTTCTAACATTGTTGCATCCCAAGATGAACTTCATCAAGAATACGGTGGAGTCGTTCCAGAAATTGCAAGCAGAGCACATCTCGAACGAATTCTCCCTGTCATACAAAAGGCTGTGGCACAAGCAGGTGTCAACATGCAGGATATTGATTGCATTGCAGTTGGCAATCGACCCGGTTTGATTGGATCACTTCTTGTCGGTGTTGCGGCAGCAAAAGCGCTCGCTTGGTCACTAGACAAACCACTTGTTGCAGTCGATCATGTCCTTGCGCATCTTTGGGCACCAATGCTAAGTGGTGCAAAAGCGCAATTCCCTGCTCTAGGCATCGTCGTCTCGGGAGGTCATACATCCCTGCTCCTTCTCGAAGATCCATCTACTGCTCGGTGCATCGGAAAAACAATTGATGATGCAGCTGGCGAAGCGTTTGACAAGGCAGCATCGATTCTAGAAATGGGTTGGCCTGGCGGGCGGCTGATTGACAAAGCAGCCCAAAAAGGAACTGCAACGCATCGACTTCCACGACCGCGATTAAAAAACAATGCCGCTGATTTTTCCTTCAGTGGTCTCAAAACCGCACTACTTTATGGTGTCCGAGGGAACCCAAAGAGAATCGATGGTGAAACAGTATTTCCAAGAATTGCTTCTTCACTAAGCACAGAAGAAAAGAACGATTGGTCTGCTTCGTTTCAAGAAGCAGTTGTAGACACGATTATTCGTGGTGTCAAAGAAGCTCTCAAAAACCACAGCGTCAAATGCATTGTTGCTGGTGGTGGAGTTTTAGCGAACTCTCGTCTTCGCGAACACCTTCTATCAGTTGCAGAAGAGTTTCACGTTCAATTACATGTTCCGGAACTTTCGTATTGTGTCGATAACGCCGCGATGATCGCGGGCTTAGGATGGCACCTTTTTTCAAACACACAATTTGCAAACTTAGAATTGACTGCAAGTCCAAGGGGGATCGCATCATGAGAAGTACAAACACAAATAAAACCGCGCGTCGGCATCAAACAGAGTTACCTCCAATCGAAGACTTTATACCTAAAGGCCACCGAATGATTGAAGGCGACCACCCTGCTATGTTGCGTAACGAAGATCTCCTAAAAGAAGTTTCACTCTCATTTGGACGAACTGGAGGTCCCGGCGGTCAACATCGAAACAGAAAAGCAACGGCATGCACGGCGACGCATATTCCAACAGATATTACCGGCACTGCAACTGAAAGAAGGAGACAAAGTGAGAACAGATCACTTTCTGTTTCACGTTTGCGTAGAACACTCGCAATTATTCTTAGACGAAAAATAGACACAAACAGTTGGACTTGCAGTGAACTGTGGGGAGGAAGACAACAAGGCGAACAACTTCCAATCAACCCAAAACACAGGGATTACCCACACCTTCTTGCAGAAGCTCTTGACTTGTTGTTTGCTTTTGACTTTGATCTTTCTGCAACAGCTGCGTGTGCTTCGCTTTCATCATCACAAATCGTAAAGTTAATCGCGCACGACAAGCAAGCATTGGCTTGGGTGAATGAACAACGAGAGGAACGCGGTTTGTCTGCGATCAAATCATGAATTTTTCAGAGAAAATCGACAAGTGCATCGAAACAATTTTGCCAGAACTTATCGAAATCCGCCACGATCTACACGCACATCCTGAACTTGGTTACAAAGAACATCGCACAAGTGAAATCATCAAAAAAGAACTCACGAATGCAGGTGTTTCATTTGTTGATAATCTTGCAGGCGGCACTGGTGTACTCGGTCATATCGACGGCGAAGGAAGCGAAGCGGTTGGTCTACGAGCAGATATAGACGCGCTACCCATTACGGAAATTAATACATTTGATTGGAAATCCTTGCACGAAGGATGCATGCACGCGTGTGGCCATGACGGGCACACTACAATTTTAATTGGAGTTGCAAAAGTTCTCGCTGAACTTGCAAAAGAATCGCCATTGCCAAATCCAGTGACGTTGGTTTTTCAACCTGCCGAAGAAGGTGGAGGTGGTGGAAAACGAATGGTCGAAGATGGTTGCCTTGACGGTTCTCGCATTGGACCCAACGTTGTAGTCATGTATGGTTTGCATGGTTGGCCACAACACACTGCGAAACATGTCCAAACTCGCGTTGGACCGGTCCTTGCATCTGACGTTGGCGTGAAAATTACAATTACTGGAACTGGCGGGCACGCAGCGTTTCCTCACCTAGGCCATGATCCAATTTTGTGTGCAGCAAACGTAATCACTTCGATACAACACATTGTTTCAAGGAACACTGACCCGCTTGATTCGCTGGTTGTGTCGTTGACCCAAATTCACGGAGGCACGACGCACAATATTATTCCAAGCAGCGTGGAGCTCACCGGTACAATTCGTTTTTTGCAAGATTCTACTGGTAAAATGGCGAAACGACGTGTCACAGAAATTGCTGAATCTATAGCAGCAACACACAACTGCACTGCGGATGTCACGCTCATAGATGGCTACCCAGTCACGCGAAATGACGAGGGCGCGGTTGCTCACTTTTTCGAAACTGCGAATACCGTATTACCCAAAGAACATGTTGGTGAATTTCCTGCACCAGTCATGGGTGGTGAAGATTTTTCTTACTACTGCCAAGAAGTTCCGTCGTGCTTTTTTATGGTCGGTTTGTTACCCGAAGGCAAAGAAAGCATGCCATCGCTACATCAACCCGACTTTGACTTTAACGATGACGTGATTTCTACGTGTGTAAAAATGTTTTGCGAACTTGCGTTGCGTTACACTGGATCTTGAGATGTGTGTTCAATAATCATTTGATCGTATTCAGAAAAATCAAGAGTTAAAAAAACAGCAACAAGTTCGGGATCAAACTGTGACCCCGAACAATTTTTGACTTCCTCTAAGACCTCTTTTCGATCAAGTCCATCTCTGTACGCTCTCGAGGAACACATCGCATCAAACGCATCTGCGATACCAAGCAAACGACCAAAGAAAGGTGTATCTTTTTCTTTGGTGCGATCTGGGTATCCCCTGCCATCCCACCGCTCATGATGTGAACGTACACCGGGCAGCACTTCGCAAAGTTGAGGTACCCCAGAAAGAATTTTTTCACCAATAGCAGGATGTTCCTTGATCCTGTCGTATTCGTCATCAGTCAACTTCCCTGCCTTGCGAAGGATTGCTTCAGGAATACCAATTTTGCCGATGTCGTGCACCAATCCGCAAATATGAATTTCTTCAAGTGCTGTCTCGTCGAGTCCCAACGCAATTGCAAGGGTTTTGGCTAGCCAAGCGACTCGTACTGAATGACCTCGTGTGTACGTGTCCTTCGCGTCAATTGCAGCGACAAGCGCACCAACAGTCCCAAGCAACAATCCTTGCCTTTCTTCAGCGTGGCGTCTTTCAATATCAACTCGCATCAAATTTGACATTGCAAGTGCTGTTATTTCCGCAAGCCCTGTACAAAATTCAACATCATCCATCACATGTTGACCTTGCAGTTGTCCATCACGGTTATCTAAGTAGATGCACCCGGCTACTGCATGTCCAAGCAAAATCGGTACACAGAGCGCTTCTTCAATTGAGTACTGCATGATGGATTGCGCTTGATCATCAACAACTTCAGTTCGTTGAAATCGAACAGGTTCGCCTTCAAGTGCTGCATCGAGAAGCGAACGACTGATGTTTGGAACGCCATCGTTCACAATACGACCCTTCGTTGCGAGCACTTCAACCATACTCTCTGAACCTGTCGGTTTCACGATTGCGACATTTCCAAATGCTGTCGCAGCCACTGCGGCTTCTGCAACTGCTGCAGCCATCGCAATCTCTGAACCAGCTTCGTGGATTGCTCTGCTACAGGCCAGAAGTGCTTTCAATTTCTCGTGCGCTAGTCCACCGCCCTGTGTTTTTTCAATCTTACGGATGGAAGTACCCGAGGCTTTGAGCGAGTCATCGATCGTTTGCGTGAGATTTCGCTTTTGATTTGGATCGACAACTTGAAAGGTGAAGGGTTCTATCACAATGAGATCACCTGCCTGAATCGGAACCCCTCGATTTGCCTCTAATCGCACACCATTAAGGAAAGTGCCGTGCCGAGAACCGTTGTCTATAAGGTTCCATTTTCTTACTTTTCCAAAGAGATGCGATGTTAATACAGCATGATCTCTTGAGACCGTCGCGCCTGAAGCCAATACCAAATCGTGCTCCGGTCGCCTGCCAATGGTGATTGGTTTTTCGCCACAAAGCGTCGCCTCGAGGTTTTCAGGCCCATGAATCGTCTTTAACTGGAGATCTGCGGCATCACTCATTGGCGACAATGTATCAGAACTCCCAATTTTTAACATTTAATTGACTCCGAGTGAATTTTAACAACCGATTTTTAATTAACTCCGAGTCAATTAATAGTATTTAATTGACTCGGAGTTAATTAAAAGCCCATTCATTTGCTCTCAGAGCGTTTTATGACCATACCTCCTCCGGATTTAATTGACTCGGAGTCAATTAAATCCAGAGAAAAATAATTGACTCGGAGTCAATTAAATGAGATTGATCGAATGGATGAGAACCATCGAGTTGTTGAAAGTTGCTGTTCTTGCTACTATGTGCGGCTCGAAACAAAACCGTTATGACCACTGTGCCGCGACTCAGGCCGAGTTCGCTTCAAAGACCGTCTCGTAGACAATCTGGCATTGGTGGCAGGCAGGAGAAAACACACATGGCCAAACGTGTAGAAAAAGTATTTAAGGTGCTCGCACCTGGTGGAAAAGCAACCCCAGCTCCGCCCCTCGGACCGGTTCTTGGCGCCAATGGCGTCAATCCAGGTCAATTTATACAGTTATTTAATGATCGAACGAAAGAGCTCAATGGTAAAGTCGTAGGATGTATCGTCACCCTCTACGCTGATCGATCGTTTGATATTGAAATAAAATCTTCACCTGCTGCTGAACTTCTCAAAATCGCAGCGGGCGTTCCAAAAGGATCGGGTGTCCCCCACACCGATAAAGTTGGATCGGTCACGCAAGATCAACTGAAAGCGATTGCTGAAGAAAAAATGGAAGATCTCAATGCTGCGTGTATTGAGTCGGCCATGAAAATTATTGCTGGTTCCGCAAGGTCCATGGGCATCACTGTGGAGGGCGCGTAACAATGCCAAAACTATCAAAAAGACGTAAAGCAGCTGAGCAAATCGCTAAAAAAGGCAAAGAAAAGCATCAAGTATCAGATGCGATAAAACTCCTTAAGTCCTTTCCTGCTACGAAGTTCGATCAAACTGTCGAAATCGCAATGCATCTCTCAATCGATCCTCGCCAAGCGGACCAACAACTCCGCGGCGCTGTGTCAATGCCAAAGGGCGTTGGCCGTTCAGCACGGGTGGTCTGCTTCTGCCCTTCTGACAAAGCTGATGCAGCCAAGGCTGCTGGTGCAGTTGAAGCAGGTGGCGAAGACCTCGTCAAAAAGGTTGAAGGTGGTTGGCTCGATTTTGATGTCGCCATTTCAACCCCAGATATGATGCGATTTGTCGGCAAACTTGGACGGGCACTTGGACCAAAAGGCTTGATGCCATCGCCAAAAGCAGGCACCGTAGCTGCTGATTTTGAAACTGCCGTTTCAGAGTTTGCTGCTGGCAAAGTCGAATATCGAAACGACGACAGCGGTAATATTCACTGTGTTGTTGGAAAAATGAGTTTTTCAGAAGAAGATCTCATCGAGAACCTTAACTTCTTTATCAATATGATCACCAAGGCACGCCCTGCAGCCGTCAAGGGTGATTATGTTAAAAAATGCGTGATTAGCGGAACGATGACACCCAGCGTGCGCATCGATGTCTAACCCAAGAGAGGATGAATGACCAATGAGTAAACCAGTCAAAGAGATGATTATTGCCGAATACAAGCGACGATTCGACGGCGTTTCAAGTGGACTGCTGATCGATATCCGCGGTATTGAAGCAAACAAAAATAACGAATTACGTGTGGATCTCCTGAACAAAGATATTCACATCACCGTCTTGAAAAACTCACTTGCAAAAACTGCGTTCCAAGACACTGAACTTGAAGGACTTACAGATTTTATCGACGGTCCTACAGCGCTTGCATTTGGTGGAAATTCTGTCGTCGATGTAGCGAGAAATCTTGTCGATTGGGCAAAGAAAATCAAAAAATTAGAACTCAAAGCCGCAGTGCTAGATGGGCAATTTTTTGAGGGTGCCGACGGCGTCAAGCGACTCAGCGATTTCCCAACCAAGGAAGAAGCACAAGGCACGGTCATCCAACTTCTACTCTCCCCCGCTGGCAACGTTGTCAAAGCAGCAACCAGTCCCGGAGGCAATGTCGTTGGCATCGTGAAGGAAATGACGTCCATGCTCGAAGATGGAAAAGCAATCGAGAAGATTGCATGATTCTATAAGTCACTATATGACATCGCGTTAGGGACTGGCCCCTTGGGGTTAAAAGTCGCACAGGGCGGCTCCTCTCCCACGCATGAAATTTTTATTGGAGTACGAATATTATGAGCGAAGAAGCAACAGCAACAAAAGAATTTGATGCAAAAGTAAGCAAAATTGGCGATGAAATCGCTGGTCTTACCCTTACTGAAGCAGTTGATTTAGCTGATTACATGAAGGATACCTACGGTATTGAACCTGCCGCTGGCGGCGCAGTCATGATGGCTGGTCCTGCTGATGGTGGTGGCGGTGGCGGTGACGAACAAACAGAGTTCGACGTCGTCCTTGAAGCTGCTGGTGAAAAGAAAATCGCAGTCATCAAGGTTGTTCGTGAAATCACCGGTCTTGGCCTCAAGGAAGCCAAAGGTCTCGTTGACGAAGCACCAAAAGCACTCAAAGAGAAGTGCTCGGAAGACGAAGCCAACGACATCAAGACCAAACTTGAAGAAGCTGGAGCAACCGTCAGCATCAAGTAAGAGCGATCTTCTGATCAAACACACAAAAACGGCCTGCAATACGATTTGCAGGTCGTTTTTTTGTTGCTCCTCCAGTCAAAGAGCAAAGATTCTTGACATTCAAGGGTTTGCAGGGGCGTACATTCAATCAATCCTCTTTTTTTGCAAAAAATTTAAAGTTTTTGACCCAATCGAGTTGTAAAAATGCTCTTGGCGGGATACCCTACGAGGCTCGGCAGCGGCGGTCGCGGCTCTACATGAACGAATAAATAAGCAAAAGCACACTTTAACGAGACATCAAGTGCAAGTTAAGCACGATGTGGGCTCAGTTGTGAGGTTACTTTATGGCGACGAATACGATACGCAATTTCGCGAAACGCGGAGATGCAATACCGGTACCAAATCTAACACAAGTCCAAGGACGAGCATATAACAAGCTCATCCAAGAAGATTGTGATCCCCTCGAAAGAGAACCAATCGGACTTGAAGGACTTTTAAGAGAGGTGTTCCCAATTGAATCTTACGACGGTTCAATGCGTGTTGAATACCTTTACTACAAATTAGAAAAGCCCCGCTACACCACAGCGGAATGCAAAGAACTTCGAAGGACGTACGGATTGCCGTTTCGTATCGGTGTTCAATTTGTTCGCGATGGTGTTGCAGAAGTCATTAAGGAAGAAATTTACCTCGGTGAAATCCCTTACATGATTGGTGGCGGCGAGTTTATTGTGAATGGTTCCGAACGAGTCATCGTCAACCAACTTCACAGATCACCTGGCATTGACTTCCACCTTCTTGAAGACATTGGCGACCGCCAATTACACAAGGCTCGCATCATTCCTGAACGAGGGTCATGGATTGAAATTGAAGTAACCAAAAAAGATGTTCTGGCGATGAAGATTGATCAGTCTGCAAAAATCGCAGCGACAACTTTCCTTCGTGCTCTTGATGAACAATTTAGTTCTACTGAGAAAATCCTTGATTATTTTTATGATGTCAAAGAAATTTCAGTGAACAAACTGAAGCCAGAATACTACTCAGCAGAGCACATCCTTGATTCTGAAACTGGTGAAGAACTCTGTAAAGTAGGCTCACCAATTGGTGACGCACTTGAAGCAATTCTTGCCTCACCTATTAAAAAGATTTCCGTGATTGCTGATCCTGCAGATCCACTCATTCTTAACACACTTGCAATTGAAAAACTTGACTTTCTTGCAGATGCGACTGAGCACGAAGCCGCCCTTCTTAAAATCTACGGAAGACTTCGTCCAGGAAACCCGCCGCAAGTTGAAAAAGCGCGACAACTGTTCGCTGAAAAATTCTTCGACGACAATCGGTACCGTCTTGGTAAAGTTGGTCGGTTCCGTATCAACCGTAAATTTGATATGGATGTACCAGAAGATGTAATGCATCTTCGCGCTGAAGATTTCCTTGCAGCAGTCGGATACATTCATGATCTTCGAAGTCGAAAAGAAGGTGCACGTGTTGATGACATTGATCACCTTGGCAACCGCCGCTTACGAACGCTTGACGAACTAGCGGTTGAAGAAATGCGAAAAGGTTTCTTAAAACTTCGTCGCACAGTACAAGAACGAATGAGCGTTAAAGATCCTGAAGAACTTGCAAAAGTTGCTGACCTAGTCAACTCTAAAGCAGTCAGTTCAGCGATCGATTTCTTCTTTGGGCGCAGTGAACTTTCACAAGTAGTCGACCAAACAAACCCACTTTCAATGATTGTCCACGAACGTAGACTCTCAGCACTTGGGCCCGGCGGTCTCAATCGAAAACGTGCGGGCTTTGATGTTCGAGACGTCCACGTTTCTCATTATGGACGAATTTGCCCAATCGAAACGCCTGAAGGCACAAACATTGGTTTGATCGCTTCCCTTGGCATTTATGCAAGTATTGATGAATACGGCTTTATTCAAACTCCATACCGAACTGTTAAAAATCTCAAAGCAACTGATGAAGTTAAATTGCTTCGTGCAGATGAAGAGATCAACACCGTTCTCGCCCCAACAGAAGTACTCGATGAAAAGTCTAAAATTACTGCCGACCACGTGATCGCACGCCGCAGCGGTGATGTTACACAAGTTAACCCAAGTGACGTTGAGTACATCGATATTTCTCCTAAACAACTCGTTGGCATCTCTGCTTCCCTTATTCCGTTCCTTGAACACGACGATGCAAACCGTGCATTGATGGGTTCGAACATGCAACGTCAGGCTGTGCCTTTGATTATTCCACAAGCCCCTTCTGTTGCAACAGGCATGGAACAGTTTGTTGGCAAAGACTCTGGTCTACTTGTAAAGGCAAGGCGCAGCGGAACCGTCACATATGTTGATGGACAAAAGATTCTCATCGATGACGCTGATGAATACACACTGAAAACGTTCCAACGTTTAAATGAGCGTACATGTCAATCCCAAAAACCGATCGTAAAACTCGGTGATAAAGTCAAAGAAGGACAAATCATCGCCGATGGTGCCTCAACCGTAAATGGTGAACTCGCAATTGGCAAGAACGTGCTCGTTGCTTTTAACACTTTTGATGGATACAACTTTGAAGATGCGATTGTAATCTCAGAACGGCTCGTAAAAGACGATACGTTTACTTCAATCCACATTGACAACTTCAGCGTTGAAGTTCGCGACACGAAACTCGGCAAGGAAGAGTTTACTCGGGACATTCCAAACGTTTCCGAAAAACAATTGATGAGCCTCAACGAGGAAGGTGTGATCCGAAACGGAGCAAGAGTCGGACCTGGCGATATTCTTGTCGGCAAAGTTGTTCCAAAAAGTAAAAACGAACTCACACCTGAAGAAAAACTTCTCCATGCAATCTTTGGACGTGCTGGTGAAGACGTGAAAAACGAATCACTTACAGTCCCTGCAGGTAGCAGTGGCGTTGTCATTGGCTCAAACCATTTTAGCCGCAGGATGCATCTTGATGATGAACAAAAAATTGATCTCAAGCACAAGATGGAAGAGTACGAAGAACGAATGAACGAGGAAGCAATTTCACTGTTCCGAGAAATGGTTCGTCAAATGAACGAAATCATCGGCACTGAAATGGTTGACTCTGCAACACGCCAAAAAGTTGGCATGTCTGACATCCCAGAAGTTATTCTTGAACAAATTGAAAACTTCTCTGAGAAATGGATCAAGGGTTCGAAAGATTCAAAAGAAAATGCACTTGAAGTGTACAGTCGCTACTGGCCACGAATCGAAGCTATAGCAACAGAAAAAGATCGTAAAATCGATCACATGAAACGTGGCGACGAACTCAATTCTGGAGTTCTCGAAAAGACAGTGGTCTACCTTGCGAACAAGCGAGCTATTTCCGTTGGTGACAAAATGGCTGGTCGACACGGCAACAAAGGTGTGATTGCCCGCATCGTTGCTGAAGAAGATATGCCCTTTATGGAAGATGGCACTCCAGTTGACATCTTACTCAATCCACTTGGCGTACCCTCTCGGATGAACGTCGGTCAACTTTTGGAATTGCACCTTGGTTGGGCAGCAAAAGTCCTTGGATTCCAAGCAGTCACACCAGTATTTGATGGTGCAACTGAAGCAGAGGTTCTCGGCGCGATCGAAGAAGCCAACGAATATGTACAGGGTTGCTGTGATTCGTTTGAAGCGACTGGTAAAAACCCAGGCGGTCCAAGAGACATCATGGCGAGAATTCCATTCGGCGGCAAAGTGCAGTTGCACGACGGTCGCACTTGAGATGCATTCAAGCAACCAACGTCCGTAGGCGGGGTGTACATGTGGAAATTACATCACTTGATTGGCGACAATATTCACGCACGATCAACTGGT
>JACNLW010000021.1 GCA_014381305.1 Planctomycetota bacterium | reverse complement strand
ATTGTGGTTCGGTTGCTGCGTATGTTTCCGACTTGCAAATGACTTGGGCAAGGTAGTAGCACGTGAGCAGCATGGCGAATACCATTGCCAATTGATGGTACGCACAGTATGTATTCTTTTATTGTTGGTTCTTGCAAGTTGTAAGCAGACTCAGACTGTTGATATGCAGGGGGACACCACATCACTCCTTGGATCAACAATAGAACGATCGCAATCAACGACAGAAGATTTCATTGTTGAGCGAGACGAGGTTTTAATCTTAACACTTGATAGAGCAATCGATCGAGCGCTTGTTGCAAATCGGGGATTGATTGCAGCTGGAGATCAAGTAGATTCATCACGGCTATCCCTTGTTGCTGCTGAAAGTCAGTTTGAACTTAAATTCAGGCCAAGAGCAAGCGTTGGTTTTGGGAAACACAGTACCAATGGAACAAACGAAGAGTATGGTGCTGGATTAACAATAGATAAAAGGTTTGAAACAGGCACTTCTGTTGCAGTGACACCAAGGGTCGATAAAGTTTCTGGCGGATACCAAAGCGGCGTTGACGTGACTTTGTCTCAACCACTCCTGCTTGGAACAGACCAAGAATACAACATGGCTGCAGTTGACTCGGCGGAGTTTTCTGGACGTGCTGCAAAACGATCGTTGTTCTTGACTAGAGTGAACACAGTAGTATCAACAGTAATGCTTATGTACCGAGTAGTGCAACAGAGAGAAGTCGTTGCGTTGAGTATTGAATCAACGGATCGGCTTGAACATCTTGTCATTGGCACGCGTGCAAAAGAAAAGATTGGGCTTGCAACTTCAATAGATACGTTGAGAGGAGAACTTCAACTTCGCCATGCGCAGGACACACTCGTGAACGCAAAGGAATCGTATGGAGATGCGCTCGACGATTTGAGGGTGCAACTTTCTCTTCCTATGGATCAATTGATTGAGGTTGATGCTCCTCTTGTATATACCTTAGTTGAAGTTGACGAAAACACGGCAGTGCAAATCGCAATGACAAATAGAGTGGAACTTGAACAAGCTCAGGATAATTTTGAAGAAAGCCAGCGTTTTTCACGAATCGCAAAACATCGAACGCTGCCTTCATTGGATTTGGTTTTTGGATATTCACAAGTTGGTGTAAATGAAAACTTGCTTAATGATTTTGGTTTGGATGACCACGTATGGAATGTGAACCTAGTGACAAGCACTGATTTTGCAAGAACGGCTGAGAAAGCTGCGTATGAGCAGAGTTTGCTTGGGATACGATCCGCCAAGCGTTCTCTCGAATTGCAACAAGACGATATTGCAAGGCAAGTGAAGCGAGACTTGAGAAACTTACGGCGTGCTCAAAAGCAAATTACAATTCAAGAAGAACAAATTGTCAATAGTGAAAAACAAATGCGACTCGCAAAAATTAAATTTGACAACGGTCTTGCCAACAACTTCGATCTCGTAGAAGCTGAGGCTGATTTGAGACAAGCAGAAACAAAACTTGTCTCCTCTGTCGTAAACTATATAGTTGGAACGTATCAAATCCGCCAATCACTCGGAACACTTTTGCAAGAACCAGAGGTTATGCAATGAAATACTTTGTGTTACTTCTGCTCTTCGCCACAAGCTGTGGGTCTTCTTCGCAAAGGGATGTGCCAACGGCTCAAGCAGAGAGAGAAAATTTTAATGTCGTTGTAGAAACAATTGGTTCGCTTGATGCTGCACGAGCCACCGTTGTTTCCTCTTCAATCGGTGGTGACAAAGGTACGATTATTTGGCTAATTGACGAAGGAAGTCGCGTGAATGCTGGCGACTCGCTTGTGCGATTAGACCCTACTCCGTTTGAGGAAAAAGTAACGCGAGCAACGTCAGGTCTTGCTGAAGCAGAAGCAGTTGCCTCGTCTTTTGAGCAAGCATTCGGGTGGGAAAAGATACAAACGCAGCGGCAAGTGGCCTCTGCAGAATTTGATTTGCGTGTTGCAGAGTTGGATTTGTTGAAGTTTGAAAAGGGCGATGGTCCCCTCGAATTATCACGACTAGAAGCAGCAGTACAAGTGGCGAGGCAAAACAACGCGCAGTTTGATGGATATTTGCACGATCTACAAGAACTTATGAACGAAGGGATTATTTCTGAAAACGAGATTGTGCAAGGTCAAAGAAAGGCTGAGGAAGCAGCAAAAAGCCTCTTGATGGCTGAACAACAATTTGAAATATATAGAGATTACGTGTTTCCCTCATCACTTGAAAAAGCGAAAGGAAGAGTTTCAAGAGCAAAACTTGAATTGGAACAAACACGAAAAAGCAGCGGTTTTCAAGTGGGAAAAGCACAAGCATCCATGGATCAATCGTTTCAACTTGTGAAAGACGCTAGAGCAACACTTGGGCGAGCAACAAAAGAACTTCACTCTACGACCATTGTTGCACCTATTCCCGGAATGGTTGTATACACAGAAGAGTTCAGAAGCGGAGAACGAAGGAAGCCTCGTGTTGGCGACTCAGTGTGGCAAAATCAACCACTTCTGTATTTGCCAGATATTTCATCGATGGTTGTGAACACATTTATCCGTGAAGTTGATGTTCACAAAGTGCAAGTTGGCACGAAAACGACTACGCGGGTTGATGCGTTCCCTGACATCGCATTGAAGGGGACTGTTGCTGCAATAGGTGTTCTTGCAGAGAGTGGAACATCTCGAAGTAGTGGATCAAAAGTTTTTCAACTCACGATTGCATTGGAAAAGGGCTCAGACAACCTTCGACCGGGTATGACGGCAAGGTCTACAATTCTTGCTGGAACAATTGATGACGCATTGTGTATCCCAGTTACTGCAGTTTTCATTGAAGATAATGAAGCGTATTGTTTTGTCGAGCGAAGTGGTGGATTTGTTCGTGTGCCGGTTGTTCTTGGGTCACAAAACGAAGTCGTGATTGAAATACGTGATGGCCTCTCTGAAGGCGAGCGAGTTGCACTTGTTGCGCCCTGATGGAAAGCAACACGAATATAGTAGATGTTCGCGGTCTTCGTAAGGTTTACAGTGAAACAGAAACCCATGTTGTTGCTTTAGATAGCGTTTCCCTAACGGTACACAGCGGAGAGTTTGTAGCGATTGTGGGTGCTTCAGGTTCTGGAAAATCAACACTGTTACACCTTCTAGGCGCACTCGATACTCCCACATCTGGCGTGTATGAACTGAATGGTAAAAATGTCGCAACGATGAACGACGATGAATTATCTGTTGTGCGGAGAACTGATATAGGATTTGTGTTTCAAGTGTTTAACTTGATTGGGCAACTTACTGTGTTGGATAATGTTTCTCTTCCGTTGCGATATGCTGGCATCAAAGATTGTGACGCAGAGGGTCGAGCGCTGGAATCACTTGCGTGTGTT
Source organism: Planctomycetota bacterium (assembly GCA_014381305.1). Taxonomy (GTDB): domain Bacteria; phylum Planctomycetota; class Phycisphaerae; order Phycisphaerales; family SM1A02. The sequence goes on along the minus strand of JACNLW010000021.1, from coordinate 2,904 downwards.
GGGCTCTCACATAGAGCAACCCATTTGCCTTCGCAACTTTCAGGTGGGGAGAAGCAGCGAGTTGCAATTGCCAGAGCGTTGGTGATTGAGCCATCTTTAGTACTTGCAGATGAACCAACTGGAAACTTGGATTCTCAAACTGGGTGTACCATTCTTGAACTCTTTGAAACTCTACATCGTGATGGCCACACAATAGTTGTCGTGACGCATGATGAAAATGTAGCGAAACGTGCAGATCGTGTGATTACAATAAGTGACGGAAACATCGTGCGTTCTGAGGTGAATGCATGAGTTACAAAAGGGTAATCAGCGAAGGAGTTCAAAGCGTGTGCGCGAACCGCGTTCGAAGCGGTTTGAGCGTTCTTGGAATTGTGTTTGGGGTTGCAGCAGTTGTTGCGATGCTCGCAGTTGTTGAGGGTGCAAGAAACGATGTGCTTGAACGGCTTTCGCGACTAGGGACTAATGTATTGTTTGTTCATTCCAAAGCAGAAAAATCTGGGGTGGAAAGAAGTTTGCAGTATGGCGATGCGCACCGTCTTGCACACATTTCTTCATTGATAGACACGGTTGCGCCGGCAGTCGTTGTTGATCTTCGAAAACATGAATCAGTTATTGGAGTAACACCTTCCTATATGTCGGTGCGTCAACTTTTTCTCCAATCGGGTCGAGCGCTGACGGACGTAGACCTTAAAAATCGCGCGCGTGTTTGTGTTGTTGGTCGAGAAATAGTTGGGTCTAATGGAAGCACAGTTGGCCTAGGCGACGTCGTGCAGGTTGATAGCGAGATGTACCAAGTTGTAGGAATTATTGCATCCGAAAAATCTAGTAAGGATAGGTCGCTCGGGTCTTTGTTGCGAAATCACAACAACGCTATACTCATCCCAATGACAACGTTGCCAAAGACCAGTAATGTTGTAGACGATGCAATTTTACTTACAGAAATCACAATCCGTACTCCAAACGCAAAAGATCTGGTTGCTACGAGTGAAGTCGTAGAACGAGCGTTACGTCAAGGGCAGTTGTCTAAACCTTCTGTAGAAATTATTGTTCCGAGGCAATTGCTTCGCGAAGAGCAACACGCTCAAAGAGTTTTTGCAGCGGTGGTCGGGTGCGTCGCATTTATTGGAGTTCTTGTTGGAGGCATTGGTGTGATGAACATCATGCTTGCTAATGTTGCAGAGCGGTGTAAAGAAATTGGTATTAGGCGAGCCATCGGTGCGACAAAGAAACAAATCGCAATGTTGTTTCTTATTGAATCGATTTTGCTGACACTCTTTGGCGGCGTTGGAGGTTTAATTCTTGGTGCGATTGCTTCTCATGGGATCGCCCGCTTCGGCGGATGGTCGGTGTCAATTTCGATTTGGTCGATCTTGTTGGCATTTGGTACTGCTGGGATTGTGGGGCTTTTGGCAGGGTGGTATCCAGCAAAAAGCGCTGCAAATCTAGATCCTGTAGACGCTATGCGGAGGGAGTAGTTAATCCCTGTCCATGGTTGCTATGTGTAGAAGCCTAGAACAAGCTACAAATACAGGTAAAAAATTGCAGTCTAGTGCAACCTTGACTCAATGCGAGCGTTTACCAATCCGATATAAATAGTGTTAGAGATCATTTATTGCGTCCGATAACACAGGATATATACCATCTTGATAAGGTGTATTGATTCGCAACCCAAACCCAGGTCTATGATCAAGCGTAGACTTTAAAAGGGATGTTAGATATAGAAGGTAGACTGGCTTACCAAGGAAGTGCATGCAGAACAACGTCCGCTCAATTTTCAATCTCTCTCAACGGAAAATAGCAATTGCGATGAGCATTGCGGTTATTTTTTTGAGTGGAGTAACACTCGCACAAGATGACCGCGGTGGTTGTGTTGATATACCCGCAGATATTGCAACAAACTTATCTCCGGCAGATGGCGCTACACCACTGATTTCCACAAGTTTGTCTTGGACAACTGGTGCATGCACAACATCAAGTCAACTCTACTTTGGTACATCGCCAACACCCGGACTTTCAGAGTACCAAGGTGAGCAGACGAGTCCATGGACCCCGCCGGCAGAGTTAGAAATTTCTACAACCTATTACTGGCAAGTTGTCACATTCAATGCAGATGGGCCAGATACAACGGGACCTGTTCTTTCATTCACCACGCAACTCTCAGGTGCGTGTTGTGCCTTTATTGTTGATACAAATTATTGTTTCCAAGCGCAACAAGAGGCTTGCGAAGTTCTCGGTGATTATTATGGCGATGGATCAGTGTGTGGCGACATTGCGTGCCCAGCACCAGTTGGGGCGTGCTGTGTGGGCACATTTTGTGTAGAAGATTCTACTGTTTCTCAATGCGAAGCTTTTAGTGGGACATTCTATGGAGATGGCGTAGGTTGTTCTGAGGGGACTTGTGACTCAGCACCTACAGGGGGATGTTGTATCGGAGAAGTTTGTTCAATTGTAAATGAAGCAGACTGTGTTTCAGGTGGTGGAACGTATCAAGGCAATGCAACAACATGTGACGGAGATCCATGTGCAAGTACATCTGGCGCTTGTTGTAATGGTGAAACCTGCACGTTTGTGATTGAAGAAGATTGCAATACAACTGGTGGAACATTTCTTGGAATAGGAATTGATTGTTTAGCATCACCTTGCGATGTAGGTTCTTGTTGTATCACTGAAGTGTGCGTAGAAGTTCCCGAACAAAAATGCATAGATTTTAATGGCGTCTTTATTGGCGTTGGAACTTTGTGCGCAGATGACCCATGCTCACCACTAGGTGCATGCTGCGTTGCCGAAGTATGTTCAATCGAAACATTGATTTTGTGTGAAGATGCGGGTGGCACATATCAAGGCGATGACACAACGTGCGATGGTGATCCATGTGCTATTCCAGATCTAACTGGCGCGTGCTGT
>JACNLW010000026.1 GCA_014381305.1 Planctomycetota bacterium | reverse complement strand
TTTATTGATATTCAGTGTTCATTTCCCTTTAATTCACCCCCGGTGAGTTTATTAGACCGCGGGTGAATTAATCGCATTATCTGCGTTATTTTTCTGGGAGCACTGTTTGCGATTATTTCACCCGGGGTCAGTTCTTTTTGAATAAATTCACCCCCGGTGAGTTTATTGATATTCAGTGTTCATTTCCCTTAAACTCACCCCCGGTGAGTTTAATAGACCGCGGTCTTAGTATAATAAACACTGATGAAATCAATGGAGGTCACATTAGGTGGGATCACCCTTAGAAATCCAGTCGTACTTGCAGCTGGAACTTCCGGCGTCGTGGGTGAAATTGGTGATGCCATTGATCTTAGAAAACTCGGGGCAATCACAACCAAGTCAATCACAGTTGAGCCAAGAATGGGAAATCAGCCACTTCGAATGGCTGACCTCCCAAAAGGCATGATCAACGCAATTGGGCTCGCCAATGGTGGCATTGACGATTTCGCAACAAACTACGCACAGAAATGCAAAAACATAAAGACAACTCTCATCGGATCCATCGCGGGTGATTCAATCGAATCGTATGTGCAAGTCGCAACAGCGATGCACGACATCAAAGGAATTGATCTTATTGAAGTAAATGTATCTTGTCCCAATACATCAGATGGTCTTGAATTTGGAAGTTGCCCTGTAAAACTTGCTGAACTACTACGGGAAATTAAACCAGCTTTGCAATCAACTCCAATGATTGTGAAACTCTCTGCAGCTTGCGGCGACATTCGACCACACGCAAACGTGGCGATTGAGTCAGGCGCAGATGCGCTCACACTCATCAACACAATTCCTGCAATGGGAATTGATGTGAAAACTAAAACACCTCTAATTACTCGAGGAATTGGTGGACTCAGCGGTCCTGCAATTCATCCAATTGCTGTCAGAGTTGTGCACGAAGTCTACCGTGATGTTGCAAAAAATGCTAAGATTCCCATCATTGGAACAGGCGGCATCCTTCACTGGGAAGATGCAGCTGAGTTTATTCTTGCAGGCGCAACAGCGGTTGGAATTGGCACTGCATCATTTATCAATCCTACAATTTCAATCAAAGTTGCAAAAAAACTTTCAGCTTGGGTCAAGCGGCAAGGCTGCAGTTCAATCACCGAACTTGTCGGGCAAGTGCATTAACCAAGGGCGAGCGAACAAAACGCTTCTCCTCGCTTCTCATAGTTTTCAAACTGATCAAGACTTGCACATCCGGGGCTCAATAATAAAACATCTCCATCACCCATTCGCTCTTTTGCTGCGCAAACCGCAGCAGCAAGCGTTCCGTAATTTTCTGCGAATCCATACTTTGCAAGTTGCGTAATGACCTCAGCAGTTTGCCCAATCGCATACAAACCCGAAACCCGACCAGCTTGTTGGGCAATCAAAGAGAGATCAATTTTTTTGTCATACCCACCAACAATTATGTGTATTTTTGATGGATCATCAAACGAATCAACGGCTAGCGCGCATGCTTCTGGAGTTGTGGATTTAGAATCGTTATACACATTTTCACCAACACGTTCCAAACGATGCGGAAGTCCACGAAACTCGACTATCCCCTGCATCGCCTTTTGCACATTTCCGCCAATTGCAATAGCCGCCTTGTGTGCAACTGCAGCATTTTGTTTGTTATGCTCACCAAGAATAAAAAGTTCATCGTCAACTGGATCAACTTCAACACCTCGTATTACAACATCTCCGTCTTCTTGAAACGAAAAAATGTTTTCTTTGCACGATTCGTACGATTCCATCGTTCCATGCCAATCGAGATGATTCGGAGAAACATTTGTGAGCACTCCAACATGTGGCGACCACCCTTTTCCTATCGTATCACCAAGCCACCAAAGCATCGCACTGCTCAACTCAAGAACAACGACTGTGTCATCAGAAATGGAGTCAAGTATCTGTAGCATGCTCCCACCAATATTCCCACCAAAGACCGCTGGCATTTCGCTCGCATGCAGCGCAGCATGAATCATCGAAGCGGTTGTTGATTTTCCTGCAGAGCCTGTCACACCAATCACATTTTTGCGATGCAATTGTTCAACAACAAGTTGTATTTCTGTTGTGACTTTCACATTCGCATCCCAAGCGGCACATAAAAATTGATTCTTCCAAGGCATGGGCACCGCTGGATTTGCAATGACCATATCTGATTGTTCAAAATCTGATATTCGATGCTCGCCAAAAACACAGCGTAACCTTTCATGTGTTCCAAGTTGTTCTACTTGCGAGCATAACTCCTCTTCAGTCAAAACATCTGTCAACAACACATTCGCACCTTGATCTAGCAACCACTGAGTCACGCCAAGGCCACCACCAAAGCGACCAAGACCCATCACCAATACATGCATTCCAGAAACATTCATTTCCCTATTCCAAACGCATCTGTTGGGTGTTGCTTTGAACCCGATACTTTTCGTTGATACATACGCCACTCAATAATAAGAACAAGGAGAACGCACCCAATCGCCCACGGCCAAAGTTGGATAAACGAACTTGTCCGAGTTGCTGAAGCATCTACTTTCGCAGCTCCAATTTGTACTTCAACGCGAGATGCAAGAAGTGATTCTTCGGGTGGCGAGTTGACAGCAACAATTTTAGAAACCCCTTCGGTTCTTTCAACACGGTGCACGCCTGAAAGTCTGATAGGTCCCCATGTAAATCTCCCATCACGATCGATTGGAACAGCGTGCGCCGCACCATCTGGTTCAACAATTTGAATCGACGACACACCAACAGGAACACCACCAACAATTGCATCTCCAACTTGAAGTGGTGTAGTGGCTAATACATCTCCGCTTCTTCCGAGGAAATCCACTGCGTTGTAAATAAAGAAAGGAAAACTACGAAGGTACGGCCAGTTGCTTTCAATTGGATCGAAAGCCACATACACGATCGACCGCCCTTCGCCGCGATAGTGGAGAATTGCTGGCCAAGAACTTCCTTCAAGCAAGACTTGCGCACCGCTCGTTGGAACAATTGCATTGCCTTTGGTTGCAACAATTTCTTCAAATCGAACAAAGCGCATCACAGGATGATCTTCCTTGCCAACAAGCATCACTTGCCCCTCGCCTTCTGCGTACCGACGAAGTGCAGGAACTGGCATTTCACCACCAAAAGCCAAGTACCTTCCACGGGGCATAGTTTCTAAGGAAACATCGCGGGTGACTACAACATCAAAGGAAGATGCGGTACCACCTGCAATCATTTCTTGTATTCCTTGCGGTGTCACAACTTTGAGTTCTGCAAGTTCCAATCCCTCAAGTGCAGTTTGTAACAGCGGCGCGCCCTCTTCAGCTAGCAACACTCGCAACTCTCTCGGAGGTGGGACTACGAGTGATGCAATGTTGTCCAAATCTAGCACATCAGTATGCAAAACATGCGCTTGTACAACACCTTGCGTAGTAAGTTCAAATGGAACAAACACCAAGTTCCGAATGGATGCAATTGCATTTCCTGTTTCACTTGTGTCCATCGCGGGGATTGTTATTTTTTCAATCCCTATTGGAATACCGTCGATTGAAAGTTCAATATCCGTTGTCACTGGTTCGCTGCCATGATTCGCGACACTTAAAAAAACTTGCACTTCATTTCTTGACTCTGGGTTCCGATCGACTGCAATTGTTTCAATGCTGACATTTCCAGTGATTGCCTCACCAACTTGGTGATAAATCAAAGTTTCCCCTTGTTTCAATGCCTGCTCATGCAAATCCGCAATGTTGCCATCAGAAAAAAGTTCGAGTTGTGATGATTCACTGCTTGAAATCCCTTGTTTTTCCGGATCAACATTCGTCATATACGCACGTGCTAATTTTAAAGCGTCACTGATACTTGATCGTCCATGAGTTGGTTGAATCGACGCAAGTGCATTTTCAAGTTGTTGCTCTGAATCAGTAAATGGTGAAACAATCTCTGCAGTGTCAGCAAACGAAATGATCATCGTTTCACTTCCACCACTTGAAAATATTCCACCACCATGCAACTGCTCGACCAAAGCTTTCGCTTGCTCCTTCGCTTCTTCGAAACGAGTCACATCCGCTATTTCTTCTGCATTCATTGATGCTGAGCGATCAATCAGAACTATATGCCTGCCTTCCCGTTGTTGCTCTCCCTCAATCTGAGGTTGCATCAATGCCAAAATAACAAGAAGCAACGCAAGGAGTTGTAAGAGAAAAAGTGTACTTGGACGCAATCGCTGGAATGGTGAGTTGGCGTGTAAATCTTCAACTGCGCTTGTCCACAATAATGTTGATGAAATTTGTAACGGTTGACGGCGGAGTCGTAAAAAATATAAAAGAAGCAAAATGGGAAGGACCATTGCACCAAGAATCAATCCCGTTGAAAGAGTCACAAACGTCATCGCAACAACCCCCTACTTCGAAGATATTCAACGAGCAATGTTTCCATGTCGATATCAGTCGAGACGCGTGCAGAACCCACGCCAAGCCGCGCGCACTGCGTGCGGAGTTCTTCACAGTAAACCTGCAACCTGTCTTTATACTTTTCTATCAAAGGCGACGTGACTGTAATTTCACACGTGTTTCCTGTTTCCGCATCTTCAAGGCGAATGTCACCTTCCATTCCTGCTTGTTCTGGATCTATCTCTTCAGGCGCAAGAGTTTGCATGAGAAACACATCCCATCCACCACCTGCAAGATACTTCAAACCTTGGCTCAATCCATCCTCTAACAGACAATCACTAATGACAATGAGAACGCCGCGACCTTGCCGCGCAGTAGAAAGTGTTTTGCATGCTTCAACAAAATCAGTTTTACCATCTACGCTTAAATCAAGGAGCCACTGCCCCATGTCACGAGTTCGACGTCTTCCACGAAGCGCGGTTAATCTTTCGACACCTCGATCTGAAAAAGAAAAAAGAGATGCACGGTTGTGGCTACTAAGCGCAATGTATCCCAGTGACATCGCAAGCCTTCTTGCGAAGTCAAACTTGTTTGGATTTCCATATTCCATCGAAGCGCTTGCATCAATCGCAATCCCAACTGTCAACTCTTCTTCTTCAAGAAATATTTTCATGAACAAACGATCAAGTCTTGCGTACACGTTCCAATCTATAAATCGTAGATCATCACCCGCTGCGTATTGCCTGTAATCTGCAAACTCCACGCTCACACCCCGCCGTTTGCTTCTTCGCTCACCTTGAATTTTGCCAGAAAATATTTTTCTTGCAACGATGTCAAGTCGATCTAGCGACGACATTAAGGATGAACCCAAAAGTTCATCTACTTTGGTTGGGCGTTCGTGCGTTGTTTGACCAAAATTAGCCATGAAACACCCCTTCATCAAGAACTGGTACTTCGCCTACAAGTTCCTCAATCACATTCATCGAATGTCGATTTGCAGTTTGGGCTTCAAACGAACGAACAATGCGATGTTGTAAGGCAGGAACAGCAACAGCTTTAACATCTCGCAGAGAGACAGCAAAACGTCTGTCAATAACTGCTGCAACTTTTGCTGCACGAATGATTGCTTGTGCGCCCCTTGGGCTAGCACCAACAATCACATCTCTTGCAATCCAACTCGGCGCATGCTCAGAATCAGGGTGGGTTGCGAGAATCAATCTAGTGACAAAATCTTGTATGTGCGGTGCAATTACAACTTGTTTCAAAACATGTTGCGCAGCAAGAAGAAAGGACGCATCTGTTGTTGTACTTGTATCTGTTTCCAATGTTGCAGTTGTTCGTTCTAAAATTTCATTCATCTCTTTGCGATTAGAGAGCTGCACATCAATTTTGAATACAAAACGGTCAAGTTGCGCTTCTGGAAGTGGGTATGTCCCTTCCTGTTCAATTGGATTTTGCGTTGCAAGCACAAAAAACGGATCTGGTAACAGATGAGTTTTACCATCAACAGAGACCGATCGTTCCTGCATTGCTTCGAGCATCGCCGATTGTGTTTTTGGGGTTGCACGATTAATTTCGTCTACCAATAATAATTGATGAAAGACGGGCCCTTCACGAAAACGAAATCGCCGCTTCGCGCTACCGAGTTCTTCATCCACAATTGTTGTTCCAACGATGTCAGCTGGCATCAAATCTGCTGTGCACTGAATACGAGAATTGGAAAGTGCAAGCACATCACCCAAAGTTCGAACAAGTAAAGTTTTTCCAAGACCGGGCGGTCCCTCAAGGAGAACGTGCCCATCAGCAAGGATGGCAACAAGCACAAGATCAATCACGCGTTGTTGTCCGACGATGACTTCGCTTATTTGTTGTCGCATTCGTACGAACGATGTTCGGATTGTTCCAAGCGCCATGCGGACTTCTTCTGGTGTTGTGATTTGTGTAGGCAAATCCTTAGCAGTGAGGATCATCTGTCTCTCTCCTGCTCGCCACGCTCACGTTTCCGCTTGAGCAACTGACCGAGATTGTCATCGCGCGCAATTGGTTGTTCTTTTTTTGGTGGAGAAGATGAAACACTTGGATTGTCGCCTGAGATTTCCTCATTTTGTTCCTGTTTTCTTGATTGCATGTGCTCTTGATGTGCGTGGACACGTCGAAGCGCTTCAACCGAACTCGTCGTTGCTTGAGAAACAGGTTCGAGCATTGTTTTCATACTTTTACGATCAATCCATAGACGGCGAATTGCAATATCGAGAATGAGCAAAGATGCAGCAAGAATTGCAAGAAGATCCCAAACCGGTTTTGGACTTACTGGAAGTTCAAGGCCTTCACGATCAAAAAGATTTGTAGATTCAACTTCATCGAATGATAATATGCGACCACCTGTACGTTGCGCGAGTTCATGCAAAAGAGGAGCGTTATCAATTGTTGTTCTGTACTCTTCCGGATATGGAATTGAAACTGCTGCTGGAATTGCACCCGTTGACTCACCATCAGCAGATTTCAACGCTACATTGACAAGCCACGCCCCAGTCTGATCCATGTCGAACTCCGTGTGGTATTGACCGGGTCCAGTTTGACGCACTGCTATCACATGAGATTGACCGTTTGGATCAATTGCAACTGCGTGCGATTGCATTAAGTTCAAAAAGGAAGCATGTGCGTCCACTGCTTCTATATCAATGATCCCACGACCACCTTCAACACGAGAACGCACCATCACATTCGGAGGCATCGATCCTCGCATCGCCCAACGAACGCTTCGTTGCCAAAACGGTGCAAATGATGCCCATGCTGGCCACTGTGTGGTCCATTGCGATCCGAGATCACTTGTAAACGCAATCGATTTGCCGATGCCGTGGTGCCACCACGCATAAAGTGGGTCGTTGCCTTCAAAAGTTGTAATCACCCAAGGTGTTTGTGCGAAACCACCACGACTCGCTGTAACGACCAAACCTGTAATTGGTGGAACAGCGCTAACTCCTTGCAAGGGACCTGTACCACTTGGTATGTGCGATGGATCCCACGGGCCACCTTCTTGAATAAGTGAACGAGAATTGAGTTGGGCTTCTTTAATAAAAATTTGAGGGAGTTGTGTTGGATCGTTCACCATGTAAAACCGTCCACCTGTTGCAGTTGCTATTCCCTTCATCATCTGTTGATCCATTGGTGAACCGTGCCCGCCAACCATCACAGTTGATATGGTCACACTTGCATCTCGATATGACTGAACCAACTCTTGTGTTGGTGGTTGCGGATCGCCATCAGAAATAATAATGACATGTCGTTGCGCTGCATCAACTCCGTTCAACCCTTCAAGCGACAGTTCGAGAGCTGAATCAAAATCTTGCATGTCCCCCAACGTTAGACTATGCACCGCGTCCATCGCAGCAACTTTGTCACCCGCAAGTTGCATCGGCAATGTCCAATCACAATTTGCGTTCGACCCACTATTCCAAGTGTACTCGACAATCCCAATGAAGTCCTGTTCACTGAGTGCTTCGACTGCAGCGCCCGCAACTTCTTGACTCCAATAATTTCCTTCAGGCATTTCGCACGAGTGCATGATGAGTGCAAGTGCGCCGCGTGGTAGATTTCGCGTTTGTGGTGGTTCGCAGCGAATTGGCATCGCTTGTTCAAGTTGTGAACCAATCCAACCACCTGCACCGAAGGATGTGGAACCCCCTGTCATAATCAGACCACCGCCAATGTCATGCACAAAAGAAAGTAAATGCTGTTCTTGCAACTCATCAATTGCCCACCGAGGTATGTCTGCAAGGATCACCGCGTCGTAAGCAGTAAATCCGATGCTGTCTCGAGGAATGCCTTCGGGTGACGAGACAACAACCGAAATACCAGACTCAGTTAACACGTCCTGCAAGTGCGATGTTGCTAACTCGTTTTGCGTGACAAGCAATACCGTGCCGCCTCGTGCGACGAACGTTACGCCAACACCAGTGTTATTTGCTGCAATCGTGTCAGTGCTTGCGTCGGGCTGCCACGAGGCAGTAAAACGCTGTGGTCCTCCATGCTGGACAGGAATATCAAGGACCACTGCATTGACTCCATTTCGCAGCGCCATCGGAGCGCCTGTACCTTCCTCATCAGGAGAAATATCTATTGGCGTGTTGTTCCTAAGCAAATGCAGAACCCCACTCGATTCACCTATACTTCGAATCACGACACGGACAGGAATAGTTTGTCCAATGCGTGATTGCGCAGAAACAAGTACTTGTTCAACAATCACTTCTTTTTTATGTTCGTACTGCACAGGCAACACATCGATAGGAACACCAGCAGTAGTAGCGAGATTTGCTGCCGCCAATACTTGCCCATCGGTTTCGTTGCCATCAGAAACAATCAACAATCTCGACGCGGTGTCTTTGGGCAAAATTGCTAATGCAAGTTGCACGCCACTTGCTAAATTCGTCGCGCTTCCTTTTGGTTCGCTCGAAGCAGGTTCAAAAACTGTGAGTTCACTTGGCATCGAACCAATGATTGCATTCTCGCCAACGCTGATGACGGATAAGCGATCACCTTTCTCGCGATGCTTTTGATTCGTCCATTCTGCTAACTTCTCCACCGATTGATCTTGTAAGTCGCGTGGAATAGATTGGCTTCGATCAAGCAACACAACAAGCGTCAACCCCTTGCCAATTCGATTCCAGACTGGGCGAGCAATCGCAACTGCAAGAAGTAATATGACCAGACATCTTGTGATCGTTGCAGCGATGGCACGACCACGCGAGCCTCGTTTTTGCAACCCACGCCATGACATCATGACAATTGGAACGAGCAGCACCAACAAAAGGAGCCAACTAGGGCGATCAAACTGCATGAGTGAAAGCATTCTTGTCACATCATAAACCCGTTGAGCAATTGAAGACGATTATTTCCCGTGTCAATTACAAGAACTCCGCCTTCCACTTGCACTGCACCCCATGGGGTTTTAAATGTGCCATCAGAATCACCTGCCATTCCCCAGATGCCGAGCGATTCTCCCTCTTTGCTAAATTGTTGCAAGCGGTTGTTTCCAAACTCTGTCACGAGAAGCGTGGAGTCTTCTAAAACGATGACTGAATAGGGATAGAGCAACTGCCCTTTCGCATTGCCAACACTTCCAAACGTATGCACCAACTCCCCACTGAAATCATACGCAGCAACGCGATGGTTCGCTGAATCTGTGATGTACAACAATTTTGTTTCAGGATGTATCACGATTGATTGGGGACGCCGAAATTCTCTCAACCCTTTCCCATGTGTACCAAATGCGTAGAGAAAATTTCCTCCATGATCAAACACACTAATCCGATCGTTCCCGCCATATTCAGAAACGAATACCAATCCATCATCACTAAATGCGATATCAGTTGGATATAAAAATTGCCCATCACCCGTACCGTATTCTCCAAAGATCAAAATTTCGTTTCCCATTTTATCAAGCACACGTACGCGGTGTCCGTGTGTGTCTGCAATCCAAACTGCATCATCGGTATCGATCGTGACACCTGTTGGAAAACCATTTCCCGTTGGGGGCAACGGTATACTTGAAAGAAATGTGCCATCTTGATTAAATCGTTGCAAGCGACCAGTCTTATCAATCACAACGATCACACCATTGTTGTAATCAACTGCTCTTGGTGTAACAAAGCGGCCATCTGCTTTTCCTGTTCCGCCAATGATTGAGATTGGTACCTGTATTTCTGAACTTTGGTGTAACGAATCTTGATTGCAACTCAACATCAATGCAAATACAAGCAGGAACGATGCCTTTCGAGATCCAATGGCAACGATACACCCAGCAATAATCGCAATCACTACAAAGAGCAACATTACAGAAGTAACAATTTGAGGACGCTGATAATGCATTGCGTTGAGCAACGCTATTGCAATTGGTTGGTCAGATGCAGGCGACGAAAGTTGCGTCGTCATTGCAACTTCACTCATTGACATCGCGATCACAATTGCATACACAACGAGGGTGGCAACGATGATTCGCTTTGCAATGGCAGAGATAAAAACGATAAAAGAGTTCGATGCATCTGATGCAAACAACGTTTGAACGCGACTGTTTGAAGAAACCCATCGACCTGCAAGCGATCCGATGAACCCAAAATGTGCAATTTGTGCGAATACGAGAAGAAGAGGAGAGCGGTACAACATGTCGAAGAATGGTCGATTCCAAGCAAGCATTTCGCCATCAACGATCATTGTTGCTGGCACAAGCGCAGCACAAACCCAAACCAAATCTAAAAACGAAGCGAGCACTCGCACCCGAGACGAAATGGAAGCATGCAAGGAAGCAGATAAAACAAGGACGATGAAGCAACCAGTCGCTGTGATCAGCGCGGTAGTCAAACTTCGCACGACATCACCACCGTACTGTGAAAACAAAAGAAAACTATCCACGGTTGTTGCGTGCAATGCGCCGAAAATAATTGGTCCACCACTAAGAATTACCCAAAGGAGGATAATTGGAACTGCTGTTTTTTTTGACTGGGAAATCGATGCGCGATTCACTTGAATTCTCATTTTAAACAGAACAATTGCAGCAAAAGATGCAAACAACAAACTAGACCAACCAAGGATGGGCACATCGTGCACAGAGCCACCTGATGCCATCACTGCTCTGAGTTCATTTCCGATTGTTTTAATTTGAGCAAGATCAAAACTCGTTGTGTTTGCAGCAGTAATTGCTGCAATCAAAAGAAAACTCGCAATCAGTAGTGAAAAATGCGTATGCAGTTGGTGTACTATTCTCCTGTACAAGGAAACACCGTCGATTTGGTGAAGTAGAAGTAAGGTGTCACCCTTTGAACTACACAGCACCGACATAAGCGCTGCAATTGGCCAACTCCATCCAATAAGTGAAAGAGCGAGCGTTGTATTTGTTGCAAGAGCCAATTGATCATGTTTGACCAAAAATTCATGTATTGATGAACCCGCGGGCCACACTTGCCACCAAGCATAAAAAATAGCATAAGAAGGAATTGCAAGTGTCATGAACAAAACTGTTTGTACAAACCGGCGCATTTTTGGTGAAAAGGTTGAAATTCGCAGACCAAGAGGCCAACCAATCGCAGTTGCCATAACTCCGACAGAACACGCCCAACAAAAAGTTCTCAGGACAACTGCAAGCGAATCAACATCAACAGTAATATTTGATGGAGCAGTAAAATTCAAAAGAAGAGCAATCGCGGGAAATCCTAAAATTACCGTTGCAACGACAAGTGCAAGAAAAAGTACCAAACGACTATTTTGCACGTGCTTCTTTCAGAGATTGCATCACCAGATCAATCGTTTTATTTCTTCGTTTTGCAGCAGCAATAAAATCAACTTGCAGTGGATCTTGCACAACTAGATCAGGAAATTGCTCTGCAACTGTTTTTTGGAGTGGAATATTTTTTGAGCTAGATTCTGCTAGGAGCGTTGCAACATGGTCACTCAACATGAAGTCTATAAACAATTTTGCTTGCTCGGGATGTTGGCAATCTGCAATCATGGCAACTGTATTTGGAATCAAAAGCGTACCACCACCTACGCCCGCATGATGCCTAGGCATCAACATTGCAATCGATGCGCCGCGAGCAATTGCCGCGTGCACATCATCAGAATCAGTCATCGCATACCTCGCACTCCCATCAATCACCGCTTGTACGGTCGCAGCATTACCACCAAGTAACGGAGTGTTGCCCAACTCTTGTGCAAAAGAATTAAAGCGGTTGGCATCCTCTGCCATCACAGCGAGATGTGTTCCTGTTGTCCCAAACCTTGGATCCGCCATCGCTGCATCTGTATATTCCCACCAATATGCAGGCATTTCCTTTACATTTGTTACTGTAGGGTCATACGCTATGACGCGAGCGCGTGGTGAAAAAGCAAACCAATATGCAGAAGGGTCACGATATTCTGCAGGCCATGCAGCTGTTACAGTCGTAGAGCAAGAATCAAAAACACCTTCTTGTGCAAGTTGAATTGTTCCAATATTTTCAGAAGACCAAAAGACATCTGCAACGGGTCTCGATGCTTCGCGACGAAGTCTTGTCACCAAGCCTGTTGTTTTTGATGCTTCGGTGTCACCAACCCATGCAACTTCAATTCCTGTTTGCGAAGTAAAGTCATCGATAACAATTCTGGCAATCTGTTCATCTGCCGAAACATAGACTGTGATCGTATTTGTTTCTTGTTTTCCACATCCGCAAAGAAGTGTGATGGCTAGAGAAAGACACACTACGGAGAATCGCCACCGAAGCACGTAGACACAAAATTTTTCTGTATTCATTCTTTTCTTCTCTGTGTCTCAGTGGCATAATAAAAATGCAGGTTGTTTCAGAGCGGTACCACTGCGCAAACTTATTGGTTTGCGTTTTAACAACGCACGAATTGCAATCAAATGGTTGTTAATCCTGAGAAACTGCATCGTTTTCGTCCGATGATTCTGCAATTTTTTCTAGCTTACCGAAATAGTGCCGAAGAAGATCGTGATATTGGCGAGGGACTTCTTCTTGGGCGATCGCTTCTTGTGCACTTCGCTGTCCTGAAAGCACTGTTTCCCGTACGGTTGCGTTTGTTTCGCCGGCGGTCACTAACCCGCCCTCAAACAATTGGCGGGCAATGATTGATCCCTCGATTGTATTCACAGGCGAGCGGTTTGCCACCGTAGTTGTTTCCGTTTCATTTATGTTATTTTTACCGCCATTGCCTTTACCATTTCCGCCGGTTCCTGCGCCATTACCATTCCCCGGTTTATCACACATCCCCATACCCGCTTTTTGGCACTGGGATTTTGCAGCTTCTGCTTTTGACATGAACATCTTCGTCGCTTCGAGTTGTTTTGTCATTGAAGCAAATTCGCTCGGGTTTCCACTCGCGCATTTTTTACATGCTTTGCCTAATTTTTTACACGCGTTCGCAGCTTGTTTTTGTGCTTCAAGCATCTCGAGCAACTTTTTCTTTTGTGCTTCTGATAATTTGGCGTTTGATTTTATTGCGTTTTCAGCAGCAAGAGCATCGCTTGAAAGATTTGGATCCATGCCCGCTGCTCCAAGCGCGTCAGAAAGTGCATCGTTAGCGTTTTCAAGTGCAGTGAGTTGTTCACCAAGTTTCTTCAAACTTTCTGCTAACTGTTTGCGTTCTTCTTCAGAAAGTTGATTTGACTCAAGCATCTTTTGCAGATTTTCTGCCTCTTGTTGCGCCTTAGCAAAGTTTCCACTCTTCAGGGCAGTAGCCAATTTTGTAGTCTGCTCATTGCGAGGCAACTCGAGCGCTTGCAAGCGGCGAACAGTTTCTTTGTACGCAAGGGCATTTTCATCATTTAGTAAATTATCAAGTTTTTTCTGCAAATCTGTCATTTTTCGAAGTGCTTCGCGCCGCAAATCTGTAGGACTCACATCCAACTGCGCTGCCTGATCTAGTGCGGAAAGCTCTTGGGAAAGTGCGTCGCGTAATGTTTCATCTTCTTGCAGATCTTCAACGAGTGCATCAACCGAAGCTTCGATATCAACACGGTCTGCAACTACAACAGGAACAAAATCATCTTTACCATCTGGAAACAAATTCCATTGTGGCGTCATAAAAACTGTTGCAAAGATAAGCCCAAGGAGTGCAATCCAAACCCACTGGGATGAAAATGTAATTGGGAAAAAATTGCGAAGTTTTTTCTCTACTTCTTTTTCTTCAACGACTGAAATTGCATCATCGAGCACAACTGTTGCAAATGGATCTTCCCGTAAATGACAAGTAATTGCGGACCCAATGCGATCATGCAAGTTCATTCGTTGATCAACTTCAGCAGCAGATTGAAATCGATCGTGGCGAGATCGCCTCCAAACTAAAACGATACTGATCACCCAACCGAGTGCGACCACGTACCCGAGAAACTCCCATGGGATAAACGCAGCACTCACAATTCGATCAATGATGGCAAAGACTGCGAGCGTGCACACAATCCAAAACAAGATAGTAATTGCGGAGGTGAGTGTCTCCTGCAGTTGCATCCTGCGAGCAGCGGTATTTGCAATTTTGATGATTCGATTCATGGTGCGCCTTACCCACTGTTAGTGTATACCAAAGAAGCGAACAATTACAGTAATTCTTCGAGTAATCTCGCTTTAACCGCTTCTAACGGCTCTTTTACCCTCGCTCCCGCGGCGTGTACATGCCCCCCACCACCAAAAATACCAGCGAGTTTGTTTACATCGATTAGGGTTGATGGTTCGTTTGGCATTGCGGGTTTGGATCGAAAACTCATTTTTGTGATGCCGGGATTTGAATCGGTCAACAATATAGATGCTTGCACACCCTCGATCACCATCGGTGTATTGACAAGTCCAACAAGGTCGGTGCTGTCACCGCCCGTTTCTCCAAAATCATTACTCCGCAAACACATGATTGCCACGTTGTCAATTATTTCTAAACTTGCAAGCATCCGTTGTAACAATGCCATTCGCGATGGTCGAGCTGTCTCTTCGAGTGAGCGGTAAATATCGTAGCGATTCAAATTGTGTTGTAACAATGTAGACGCATCTGCGAAACAACGTGCATCTGCATTTGAAAATCGGAACCAACCAGTGTCTGTTGCAAGACCAACGAACAATGCTTCTGCGATGCAGCCTTTACCTGATCCTAAATCAATGTGCATCGTTTCAAGCAATTGCATCACAACTTGCGTAGCAGCTGCGGCAGTAACATCGACGATTCGATCTTCTGCAACGTCATCGCCATTTGCATGGTGGTCAAGTCCAATGACAAGATCTGCGTGTTCACGAAGCCATGGCTCTGCAGCTTCAAGTTGAGACCATGCCCCTGTATCAACAACAATGATGAGATCAGGAACATCTTCTGGGAATCCATCATCCTCAATGAAACGAATAGGTGTGTCACCAGCAATTATTGCAAGCCCATGTTCAAGTGGTCCCGCAATCAATACTTCGACTTCCTTGTTGATTGTTAGAAGCGCCCTATACATGCCAACTACTGAACCGATTGCATCACCATCTGGTTTACGGTGTGTTGTGACAACAATTCGTTTTGCTTCGTGAATTCTCTCGGCAATCGATTCGAATGTTGTAGTTGTTACATAAGAGATGGACTGTGTTGTCATGTGTTCCTTTCAAGAAGTTGAGTTGTTTTCTCAACATCATCTTGAATTGCGGTCTTTAATTCTTCAACTGAATCAAATCTTATCTGATCTCGAAGCCAATAGTCGAATGAGAGATCTAATTTCCAACCATATATTCCCTGCTCACCTTCAAATCCAATGAGGTGCGCTTCACATGTGCGTTCGTTTTCACCAAAGGTTGGCTTGGTTCCAATGCTAATTGCTGCTGACAAGGAAGTTCCATCTGGGAGTGTGCCTCGCCCAGCATAAATACCATCGGCGGGCAGTACCGTCTCGATTTGTTCGATATTCGCAGTTGGAAAATGCATCAATCGACCACGCTGATCACCTTGCGCAACTGTTCCTGAAACCGAGACGGGTCTTCCTAAAACAATACGGGCATCTTCAACCCGACCACTTTTTATCAACGTACGAACGAGTGAACTGCTCGCTCGATGAACTGATTGATCTTGAAGCGTGACCTCTACTGGCGGAACTTTGATGGTCGAGAATTCATAATTTGACCCTAATCGTACAAGTTCATCAAGCGTGCCTTCGCGGTTTTTCCCAAACCGGAAACCCTCGCCCTCTACGACAAATTGTGGAGAAAGTGCTTCTGCAAAAGATGAAACAAAAACTTCAGGGGATTGATGCATCAACTCTGGTGTTGGTACGAGTTCAACAACCTCATCCGCGCCAGCTTGAATCAATAATTCACTTCGATGAGAGAATTCGGTTACTCGTTCAACTTCCAGATCGGGATGTAAAAATGCCGTTGGACTTGGATTAAAACTCCAAATGACAACTTGCCCTGTACCAACTGCTGTTTTAGCTGCTTGGACGATCGCAACATGGCCTTGGTGTACGGCATCAAAATTCCCAATTGAAAGAGCAATTTTCACAACAAGCCATCTTACCAAACAGGCTCAACAAGGGTATCAAGTACGCTTTTTTGGCAAACAATGCGTTCTGACTCCATGTTGAATATTTATCACGATTGCTTGCGACTGACCCGCGGTCTAACAAACTCACTCCCGAAAAACTCACCCCCGGTGAGTTTCTTAATATTCAGCGTACATTTCCCCTAAACTCACCGGGGGTGAGTTTATTTCCTGAACTAACCCCCGGTGGGATAATCGTTGATATCGCTAAATGTGGTGATCCAAGCAAGTGAACACGATTAATACACCCGCGGTCTAAGAAACTCACCCTCGGTGAGTTTCTTGATATTCAGCGTTCATTTCCCTTAAACTCACCGGGGGTGAGTTTATTTGGGGGTGAGATTTTCATGAAATTGACCGCGGTCTTTTGGGTTGAATATAGGGTCTGTTGCGGTTCTAATACGCGAATATGGCAATCAAACCACAACAACCAATTGGAAGCAAACCTGAAAACTCTGCCACAGTAATCGATCAGGTAACGAATTCCCTTCGAGCAACCGCTGAAGAAGTCGTTCCGTGGTTCCTCAACCAGATGCCATTGATGTACTTTCAAGACACCAGTGAAGAAGACCAACTTGCCCACTTAAGAGCAATGATCGCTGCGAAAGCTTCGGGTAAACCAATCGAACTTACCTTGCGTTCTGAAGATGCCTTGCAGTGGACAATGATGCGACCACGCGATTATCCTGGAGTTCTCGCAGAAATTATGGAAGAACTCCCATGGGATCACACACTGCGAACTGCAAAAATTCACACTGCAACAGATGGCGAATTAGTGATTGACACGTTTGAATTCGGTGACCCCACACCATTCTGCATTGATGACGTCGATCACTCCGACCGATTAGACGAAATGATCGCGTATGCAAAAGAACATATGCAAAATGTAACAGCGGAGCAAGTACGAACATTCTTCACGCGAAGTAGTGAAGAGTACATCATGACAGTCACACCTCTGAGAATGGCAAAGCATTGGCAACTTGTTGAACTTCTTTCAGGAACTGATGGAACTACCGTTGAACTTGAACGAGAAACTGATCCTACGCTGAGTCGTATCGTCGTGGCTGTAAGCAATTCGACTCGGAGATCAATGTTACAGAGAATTGCGACGAGACTCAGTAAATCCCGCGTTAATATTCATCGAGCATACTTAGATAGTATTGACGATGGACAAAATGGTTGGATCACACTCATTGGTTGTGTTGTACAAGGACCCGAAGGAGGGCCATTAGACGAGACGAGTTCGCTCTGGCAAGAAATTCGCCAAGATCTTCTCAGGCTCAAATGGTACGACCATCGCACGCTAGAACTTGGATACGAATATCCAGAAATCGGATTGCGAAAAGCAGAAATCATCACAGCCCTTCTCGATCTTTCATATCAAATCCTTGTAAAGAAAAATCCATACGCTTTCAACCCGACACGTTTGCACGCACTGATGACCGGCAACCTAGAAGTTGCTGCATCGATTGCCGACTTGTTCCACCAACGCTTCGATCCAGATCATCTAATGTCTGACGAAGCGTACGACACAGCGCGAACAGCGCTCAACGAACAAGTTGAAAACACAGTTGACCTCGAAGATGCACGTACGCTCTTTGAAACAATGTTACTTGCAGTTGATGCTGTCAAACGTACAAACCTCTTCCTTGAAGATCGATATGCACTTTCAATGAGAATCGATGCATCTATTCTTACAACCGATGGTCGCCCAGATTGCCCATTTGGTGCCTTCTTTATTCATGGACGTGATTTCAACGGATTTCATGTCCGTTTCCGAGACATTGCACGGGGTGGTGTCCGCGCGATCTTCCCACGGGGCGTCGAACAATTCGCTCGTGAACAAGAACGCCTATACGACGAAGCATACAACCTTGCATCTGCGCAGCAATTGAAAAACAAGGACATTCCAGAAGGCGGCTCCAAAGCAGCATTGCTCGTGCACCCTCGTGGCAGAATCAGTCGAAGTGTGAAAGCATTTGTAGATTCACTTCTCGACCTCATCACACCTGAAAAAGAAACTACTGCAAGAGTTGTTGATCGTCTTCATCACGATGAACTTATTTATCTAGGGCCAGACGAAAACATCACGCCTGAACTTATCGAATGGGTTGTTGATCGCGGGCAACGCAGAGGATATCCAATGCCATCGGCGTTGATGAGTTCCAAACCCGGCGCTGGCATTAACCACAAAGAATATGGCGTCACAAGTGAAGGTGTTATTGTGTTCCTTGATAGCGCACTTCGCGCAGTGGGCATCAATCCCGACACCGATTCATTTACCATCAAGATGACTGGTGGACCCGATGGTGATGTAGGTGGCAATGGCATACGAATTCTCCACCGCGATTATGGAGAGAAAGCAAAAATTCTTGGTATCGCAGATGGTTCTGGCTGCGGCGAAGACCCAGACGGTCTCGATCATATCGAGTTGCTTAGACTCTTCGAAGAAGAACTGCCAATTGCTGACTTCAACAAGGAAAAACTTGGACCAAACGGATGGATCGCTTCCGTCGACGATCCAGAAGGTGTGCACCTGCGAAATACATTACACGACCGAATACATTGCGATGCGTTCCTTCCTTGCGGTGGAAGGCCTGCCACAATCCATGGTGGAAATTGGAAAAATTTTCTCAAAGAAGATGGCACGCCAAGTAGTAAAGTGATTGTAGAAGGTGCAAACCTTTTTCTCACGCCAGATGCACGCAGGGAACTTTCGAACGCCGGCACCCTCATTCTTAAAGATTCCTCTGCGAACAAATGCGGCGTAATTTGTTCAAGTTTTGAAATTGGTGCTTGCATGTTGCTCAATACCGAGCAGTTTATGGAAATCAAGGAGGAGTTTGTCAGCCAAGTTTTGGTTCGACTTCGCGACCTTGCAAGAGCAGAAGCAGAGTTGCTTGCTCGCCTCCACCAACACCATCCGCATTTACCATTGCCAGAAATGAGTATCCGTGTTAGCAAGATGATGTCAAGGACTGCAGATTCAATCAACGAACATTGGGATTCAATGACTGAGCGACAACAAATCGAACTACAACGACTTGTTACTGAACATCTCCCAAAGATTCTTCTTGAAACTGCTGGCGACAAACTTTGGACAGAAATGCCAACTGCGTACATTCGTTGGATGATGGTGAAATCTCTCGCTGCAAGAATGGTCTACCGCGAAGGTTTTGAATATCTCGAAACGATGGAAAATGACGATCTTGCAGGCTTAGCCCTTCGATACCTTGACCTAGAACAAGAACGAACAACCCTTGTGGATGCTGTTTTAGACTCTAATTTACAGGATAAACACAGAATCGCATCGCTCCTTCAAGATGCAGGTATATTCTCAACCATGGGTAGACGCAATACAGAAATCTGAGTGTCGTCTACCTCCACCTTAGGAGATCCGCTCATGAAATTTTTAGCAACTTTCGTTCTCGTCTCATCCCTCACAGTAACTGCGCTGGCGCTGCAACCAGTAACTGTTGAAATGGAACCAATCAATGCAAATGGTGCCATCACTGATGTCACGTTGTACAGAGGTCGTGCTGCAATCACTCGAACAACGGAACTTGACCTTGAAGCAGGCGGCTGGTCTATTTTCTTCAGAGACCTTCCAAGTTCCGCAACGCTTGACTCAGTGCAAGCAAGCGTGCATGGAAATGCAAAACTCATCGCAGTTGACACAACTGCTTTCCCGATTGAAAAAGATACCAACGAACTTCTTACCGAAATCAAAAAAGAGATTGAAAAAGTAGAAGAAAAAATCGCACTCGCACAGGCCGATGAACAATCCATCAAGATGCAAGCGACTTTTCTTGAAACGCTAGTACTCCGATCATCTTCTGAGAAAGAACAGGCGGTTGACCTTGCTGCATTCCAAGAGCAACTCGATTACATTGGCAAGCAAATGGGAACCATTGAAAATCGTAAACTTGCAAACAAAAAACTCCGCGAAGCGCTTACGAACAAACGCACTACGCTCGTGAAAAGAAGAAATAGTATTTCCAACGAAAGCCATGTGCAACGAGATGCAGTTATTGACATCGTTGTTTTTTCTCAAGGCACGGTCTCAATTGAGATGACATATCTCGTGAGCAACGCTTCATGGGAACCTTCCTATTCCATCCGCGCATCAGAAGGTGGAGAATCAATCACCATTGACTACGACGCAAACGTTGCACAATACTCTGGAGAAGATTGGAAAGATGTAAACTTAACACTTTCCACCGCACAACCACAACGGTCTGCAAGCCCACCAAAACCATCACCATTGTTTGTTGACATCCAACAACCATCTCCCCCCCCACCAACAAGTGCAATGAGAAGAACCAGAGGGGCCGCTTCATACGTTTCTGCGGATTATGCCACTGTCGAAAACGAATCACTTGGAGTAGAACTTGGGAAGGCAGCCTCTGCTGCTTCAGTTGTTGGCAACGGACCAGCAGTGAGTTTTGCACTTCCAAGAACAGTCTCTGTCCCGTCAGATAAAAATGACATGCAAAAAACCGCCATTGCTTCAATAGATACCACAGCAAGTCTCTTTCGAGTGGCAGTACCGATGATCACAGATTCTGTTTTCATTCGAAGCGAAGTGACAAATGAATCACCATTCATTTTACTTCCCGGCGAAGCATCAATATTTCACGGTAGTGATTTCGTTGGGCGAACAGTGCTCACAACTGTTGCTCCGCGTGAAACGTTCGCGCTTGACCTTGGTATCGATCCAAATGTTACTGCAACTCGCACACTCCTTGAAAAGAAAACTTCATCAACTGGCCTCTTTGGAAGTTCCAAAGAAACACTCTACGATTATCGCGTGACTATTTCCAATGGGCACGATGCGTCTCTCGAAATTCATCTTTGGGATCGCATCCCCGTTTCACAAAACGAGGACATTGCAGTTGATTTCAAAAATGAATCGACTCCCCTCTCAACTGATGCCACGTACCTGTCAGCAGACTTTCCTCGAGGCCTCCTCCGCTGGGATCTCACTGTGCCTGCCAACAGTACTGGGGATGCGAGTTACACGCTCACTTGGCAAGTTGACATCGGTCGAGGAAAAGATGTGAAAATGACCCCCTTACCTGAGTAAACTGGCTCACTTTCGAGATCCCTGTCAATCCACCAATGCCTCTGAGAGTGCTACAATGCCTCGTTCCAAGTAAAAGGACTTTTTCCTATTGGTTTGAGGAGCCATTTCAATGTTTCGTACCCCCATTTCCACCTGTTCGAAATCAATCACGTCGATTATAAAATTCGCTCGAAAGAGTTCGCAATTTGGCCTTGTTGCTGTTTGCACAATTGCGCTGCTTGGTTGCCTTGAAGATGCATCTTCGGCAAACCCAAATGAAATTTCACAGTTGATGTCAGATTTGAACGCCGCTGTCCTAAGCGAGAATGAAGACTCGCTTCAAGGGATCATTACCAAAGCGAATAGACTCCCCCAAACCGACAGCGTAGCGAAAGCAAAAAAACTCATTCTCTCTACTGCGAGAGCAAAATTAGGGAAAATACAGTACCAAAAAATCTCCACTGAAACATCTCAAGTAATCAGTGATTTTCAACATGCTGTGCGAATTGCAAACCAAGCTTCGTTGTTACGCAGCGCAGCAAACGCAATGTCGAGCGCTGCAGAACAAAGTTCAGACGATGCGGTTGCGGCATTTCAATCAAGCAGGAGCTTAGTAAAGAAGTCGCTCAATGTTCAACTTGACCACGCACGGAACGAGATTGCACGACTCACACTCGAAAGTGACGAAGCTGCTGCAATGGCTGACACCCTGTTTAATGAAGCAAATGAACTTCTTATCGAAGCAGACAATCTTGATGATGTTGAAGGCTTGAAATCATTGAAGCAAGGCATGCGCGTAATGAGAAAATCAAATCTGTCACATCTTGCGGCAGTTTCAAGCGAAGTTGAATCTGACATCATCGCAACTCCAGAAGTTGATGATGCATCAGTGCAACTCGAAGCCATTGCATCCCAACTCAACGCGATTCGTCATTCCATGGAATTGCTTGGAACGTATAGGCAGGCTTCTAGAGAAGGTGCAGGGCAACTTCGATCACTCGCTGACAGCCGAGATCATGAATGTGCTTCTATTCTTACGGATGCGTCCTCAAAGGCTAGTGACATCATCGCCCGTTGGACATCCGCTACCGATTTACTCACAAAATCATTAAGTTCTCGTGGGGGCCGATCTACTGGTTCCAAACAAAGCAAGGCTGCTTTAACTTCATGGAAATTGCAAACATCTTGGAGCCTTGGGCAAATGCAAGAATCACAAGTTGCATTTCTTTCAGCAGAATGCCGTGCCTTGTCTGAAATTATCCAAACGGGTATCGTGAATGGAACGAGCAAATGGGAAGCGCTGTACTCAAGTTGTTCATCTCAACTTGACGCACTTACTGCTGCTGCAATTTCATCTTATGAAAACGCCAAAAACGCAGCACAAGAACTTGGTCGTGACGGGGAAGGATCATCCTTTCAACTCGACGTTCGCATTGCGAAATTGAGCGGTACAGAAGCACCTGTAAACCCGCAAGTTTCAAAACCATCGAATCCAATGGAAAACTCTACACCTTCAAAACCAACAGGATCAAACACAGGTTTTAGTACACCCCAAGATCTCGTTGCGTTTATGAATGATTCAATCCAATCACAATCATCTATCGAACTTTCAAGAATATATGAAACAAAAACAAACGAGCAAAAGAATATGCTTGGAAAGCTTCAGGCGCTCTCTGATAATATGATCGGGCTGAAAAATACCATCGATTCAACTTTTGGAGAAGGTACAAGTTCAAAAATTACGTTACTTTCACAGTCGATACTGCCAGAATCAATTGATCCCAGCTCGATTGTCATGGAAAGTGATATCAAAGCAACCTTACCGATGGATGCTATTTCGGTGTCGCTTCTAAAAACTGATCGCGGTTGGCTCATAGACTTCAAATCCCAGGCAGATGCAGAAGGTTTGGACGCACAAAAATTTGCGCAAATGGAAAAACTAATCAGTGCATTCAAGAAGGTGCAAACTCAAATTATTAACGGCGAAATTGCCGACAAGGGTCAAATTGAATTTGCGATCATGACTTCCATGATGTGATTTTTTGTCGCAACGCTTCATCATCATTATGAGATAGGTAATTACTCGCTGCAATCGCAGCGTTTCGTTGCATCATGTCGAGTTTTGCGCGCTTCATTGCAGATCCCTGAAATGCTTTTCGCCGATCTTCTTCAGTCCAATGTAAGACTTCTAGAAGATCGAGTGAAGACCCTTTACTTTCGTAGTCACTATGTACTTCTGCGGAAATTGTTTTTTCGGTCAACTGATTATGTGGGCATACCTCTTGACAGATGTCGCAACCAAATATCCACTGCCCCATTGCTTTGTGATATTTTGGATCAATCTCGCTGCGATGTTCAATTGTCAAATAACTAATACACGCACTCGCATCAACTGACCAAGGCGTGATCGCATCGGTTGGACACGCATCTATACACCGCGTACAAGTTCCGCATGGATCAACTGCAACATTATGGCTAGTAGACTCTAACGAAGCGGTAGTAACAATCGCCCCAAGCATCAACCAACTCCCAACACTTTGGTCAATAAGCAACGTATTCTTGCCAATTGCACCAAGCCCAGCAGCCGCAGCAAA
This sequence comes from Planctomycetota bacterium, assembly GCA_014381305.1. Classification (GTDB taxonomy): domain Bacteria; phylum Planctomycetota; class Phycisphaerae; order Phycisphaerales; family SM1A02. The sequence goes on along the minus strand of JACNLW010000026.1, from coordinate 7,528 downwards.
CTCTCGTTCAAACAAAGGCGCTGTATCTACACACCCTCGGTATAAACTATTTCCGTCAAGATCACGAAGTGCATTGCATACTTTGTGCAATCGTTTTTTCATCACTTTGTGGTAATCACCACCGCGAGCATACCTTGCAATTTTGCCATGTCGTGCTGGCAATGGGGGATCATCATCAGCGGCATAGCGATCTGCAACACAAATTACCGAAGTTGCTTCTGGAACAAACGCAGTTGGGTCGATGCGGAGGTCAACGTTGTTTGCTAGCCACTGCATTTCCCCGTGTTTTTCTGCTTCAAGCCACTGTTGAAACTCTGAAGACCACTTGGATTTGCGGGCATCTGTAACACCAACAAGTGCAAAGCCATGCTCTTTGCAAAGTAAAACTACTTGTTGTGTATCAATCATGGATCAACATGAGGTAGGAACTATTTCTAAATTTGCATATTCAAGGACAAGATGCTTGGTACCACTTGGAAAATCAACTGTAACCGTTGAACCACGTTCTCGCCGCAAGACTCTTTGCACCTTGCCAACTCCAAATCGTTTGTGCCGAACAACCGTACCGAGTGTGATTTCGTTTCCATTTTTAGAAGGCGTAAACTCCGGTGCAATTTGTGTATTCCATGTATCTACAACTGTTTCTTGATGCGTGTGTGATCCGCTCATTTCACGCAAAAATCTGCTGGGCATTGCTCTTTCTGTCATACCCCGCTGCGTCCGTTTTAATGTTGAACTGATGTGCAAATGCTTTCTCGCTCGTGTGATACCTACAAAACACAACCGTCTTTCTTCTTCCATTTGTGTATCGTCAAACAATGCACGGATGTGCGGAAGCAATCCATCTTCGAGTCCAGCAAGAGCAATGAAGTCGTATTCCAAGCCTTTTGCTGCGTGTAATGTCATAAGCGTCACCGCACCGATTCGGGGATCGATTGCATCGGAGTCGCTCACAAGTGCCACGTGTTCTAAAAATGCAAAGAGTAACTGCAAAGGTGAGGCGCCTTCATCCTCAGATTTTTCTTCAAAATCTGAGGCAGCTGAAACAAGTTCTTCGAGGTTCTCAAGGCGTTCATGATCTTCTTCGGTACCTATTCGTTTGAACGAAGCTTCAAGACCTGATTCCCTAACCATACGTTCGACGAGATCGGCAAGTGATGCTGCGGCAGTCAAACTCTGCGTCGAATCCGCATCTATTCGCCATCTCGTCAGCATCTCATGAAATGCGTGCAAACCTTTTGCCGAACGAGCGGTAAAGCCAAGGTCTTTCGTTGCAAATTCTGTTGCAGCGAGCATGTTCAAGCCACGAGATGAAGCAAGTTGCTCAAGTCGAACGAGAGAAGTTTTTCCGATGCCACGCGCAGGCGCGTTGATGATTCTACGAAACGCAACATCATCTTTTGGATTTACAAGAAGTCGTAAATATGAAACAGCATCTTTCACTTCTCTACGATCATAAAATGCTGTGCCACGCGCAACTATATATGGCACACCTTCATTTCGAAACGCATCTTCAAGTACGCGGCTCAACGCATTCACTCGATACAAGACAGCCATTTCCTTATAGGGTGTGCCATCCTTGTGCAATCGTTTGACCTCACGAAGAATCGCATCCGCTTCTTCATGTTCATTTGGCAATGTCACCATAATTGGCTTGTTACCTTTTTCAAGTTCGGTATAGAGCCGTTTCTCTTTACGAAGTTTGTTGTATGCAATTAATTTTGCAGCCGTTTCAACAATGTGCCCAGTACTGCGGAAGTTGCGCCCAAGGGGCACAACAGTTGCGTTCTCATATTGCGTTTCAAAATCAAGAATATTCGATATATCTGCGCCCCGCCACGCATAAATGGATTGATCAGGATCGCCAACAACGCATATATTCCTGTGTTTTGAAGCGATATGATCTGCAATCACAAACTGTGTTCGGTTTGTGTCCTGATATTCATCGATCAGTAAGTATTGGTACCGTTGTTGTAGTTCGTTTCGTACTTCAGCATCACGACTGAGAAGTTGTGCGGTGCACAACAACAAATCGTCAAAATCTACGGCATCATTTGAGCGGAGAATTGATTCGTATGATCTGTAAATTTTTGCAATTGTTTTTGAATGAAAATCATTGGCTTCGGCTGCAAACGATTCGGCATCGAGCAATTGATTTTTTGCACCGCTGATAATCGACAACACCGATGCAGGCTTCCAATTAGTCTCGTTCAATTCGCATGCTCGAATTGCCGTTTTTACAGCAGATTTCTGATCCGAAGTATCATAAATTGTAAATGAACGAGTACCGATTATTTTGTCACCCCACGAACGAAGTGTGCGTGCACAAAACGAATGGAACGTTGAAACAGTCAATCCTTTTATTCCGTATGTTTCTGGATCAATTTGTGCAAACACACGTTCCCGCATTTCAGTTGCGGCTTTGTTTGTAAACGTCAACGCTAAAATATTCCACGGTGCAACGCCGTTGGCAACAAGGTTCGCGATTCGTTTCGTAACAACAGTAGTTTTTCCAGATCCGGGACCCGCAAGAACCAATAGTGGTCCATCGACATGTGTCACTGACTCTATTTGTGCGTCTGTGAGTCCCTCTACGATTGCTTCCGTGCTTCTCATGTACCCATTGTACTCTTCATTATGGTCCCCCCTCTGAGACACGCCAAAATGGGGTCTGAAAATGCTATTTCTACGCAGATCAACGCCAACGACACCCTATCCACATCCATAAAAAGGGATTCACGCCATTATTCTGCCCATAACTCCTTGATTTTGAGGCAATTAGAAATAAAATCAAAGATCCACAAGATTTTGCGGTTTGGATAGTTACAGACGCAACATGTGGTAGTACGATAGTCATATATGGCTTTTGGATTTTCAGAAGCCCCAGAGATTGAGACAGGCTAAGAAAAAGCGTAAAAAACAGCCTAAAAACGAAGGTTACAGCAAAGAATACAGAAAAAAGCAGTGTTATTAAGAGATAGTGAGAGTGAAATGGGAGTTTCCAACAACAGCAATGTTATGGGACATAGAAAGTAGCAATTGACGGCAATGGAAAACAATACAACGATTTATTTTGATACTTGCAAGGAAGCAACAAAAGAACAATGAATATTACAAGAAGATTTACGACTGCTGAAACTGATGTGTGGGACTCTGTTGAGTGGGCAACACGGTCAACAAAAATTACGAACGCCGATGGATCAATCGTTTTTGAAATGAACGATGCAGAAATGCCCGCGCAGTGGAGCCAGCTTGCTTCCGACATTATGGTGAGTAAATATTTCCGCAAGTCTGGTGTACCTGTCATGAATGAAGATGGCACTCCAGAAGTTGATTCAAAAGGCAAAGCAGTCACTGGTCCCGAACGTTCAGCAAAGCAAGTGATTCATAGGCTCGTCGGTTGTTGGCGCAGTTGGGGTGAGTCACATGGGTACTTTGATACACCAGAAGATGGTGAAGCATTTTATGATGAACTTGTTTGGATGATGTTGCATCAAATGAGTGCACCAAATAGCCCGCAGTGGTTTAACACAGGTTTGAACTGGGCGTACGGCATTACAGGTCCTGCGCAAGGTCACGTTGTTGCCGAACCAGAAAGTGGAAAGGTGCACCCTGCTCCCGATGCATACTCGCACCCACAACCACACGCATGTTTTATTCAATCTGTTGCAGACGATCTTGTTGGTGATGATGGCATCATGAATCTCTGGCTTCGCGAAGCGCGTCTTTTCAAATATGGTTCTGGAACTGGATCAAACTTCTCTGCTCTTCGTGGAAGTGATGAGCCACTTTCTGGTGGCGGCAAATCGAGTGGCTTGATGAGTTTCTTGAAAATCGGCGATCGTGCTGCGGGCGCAATCAAATCTGGTGGAACAACACGCCGCGCTGCAAAAATGGTTTCACTCGATGTCGATCATCCAGACATCGAAGAATTCGTCAACTGGAAAGTTCGTGAAGAGCTCAAAGTTGCGGCGCTTGTTGAAGGCATGAAACATCTTTCCGAAGAACAAAAGAAACAAGCCAAGGATTTAGATCTTCAATTGGATTACGACTTCAACGGCGAAGCGTACCAAACTGTTGCTGGTCAAAATTCGAACAACTCTGTTCGAATCTCCCACGATTTCTTCGAAGCAGTCGACCGAGATGAAGATTGGAAATTGATTCAACGTACAGATGGTGAAGTATCAAAGACCATTCCTGCAAACGGACTCTGGGATCAAATCTGCAATGCTGCATGGCACTGTGCTGATCCGGGTGTGCAATTCGATTCAACTATTAATGATTGGCACACGTGCCCCGCAAGTGGTCGCATTAACGCGTCGAACCCTTGCAGCGAATACATGTTCCTTGACGACACTGCGTGCAACCTCGCTTCACTCAACTTGATTCGATTCTATGACAGAAACACTCGAACCTTTGACATTGATTCATTCGAGCATGCAATCTCGCTCTGGACTGTTGTTCTAGAAATTTCTGTGCTCATGGCCGCGTTCCCCTCGGAAGAAATCGCCCACAAAAGTTGGCGATACCGCACACTTGGACTTGGCTTTGCAAATCTCGGTGCGATGCTCATGCAAGCTGGGATTCCCTACGACAGCGAAGAAGGTCGAGCAGTCGGTGCAGCGATTTCATCAATCTTAACTGGTCGATCGTATGCAGTGAGTGCTGAAATGGCAGCGGAACACGGACCATTCGATGGTTTTGCTGATAACTCCAAGGAAATGCTTCGCGTGATTCGAAATCACCAACGAGCAGCACAAGGTGTCACACGAGACAGCGGCGAATACGAAAAACTTCGCGTTGCTCCTGTACCAATTAAACACGACCTCTTCCTTGAAAGTTCAATCAACATCGATAATGCCGGCGATATTCTTGGTCGCGCAGTTCAAGCGTGGAACGAAGCTGTGGATCTTGGTGAACGCCATGGGTACCGCAACGCGCAAACAACTGTCATCGCTCCAACTGGAACTATTGGTTTGTTGATGGACTGCGACACAACGGGTGTTGAACCGGATTTTGCGCTGACAAAGTTCAAGAAACTTGCTGGTGGCGGATATTTCAAAATAGCGAACCAATCTATTCGACCAGCACTCATCGCACTCGGATATACAGAGGATGAAACAGACCGAATTCTTACATATGTCATGGGTACGCTCACGCTTGACACATCCATGCCAGAAAGTTGGATGGATGACGACAAACAAGTTTCGTTCCGTGAATTCCTTATGGAACGAGGATTCACAAACGAAGATCTTGTCACAATTGAAGGCACACTCCCAACTGTGTTTGACCTTTCCTTTGCGTTCTCGTCGTGGTCAATCCCAGAGCACATTCTTGAAAAGTATGAACTTACAAGAGAGCAGATAACGAACGACACCTCCTTTAATGGTCTCCGCCTTCTTGGTTTAACTGGTGATGAGATTCGCGACCTGAACCGGCACGTTTGTGGCAGCGGCACTATCGAAGGTGCTCCCGGTCTTGAAGAAGATCATCTCGCAGTCTTTGATTGTGCAAGCAGATGTGGAGAAACTGGTACGCGATTCATCTCACCCGAAGGTCACATTCGCATGATGGCTGCGTGCCAACCATTTATCACTGGTGCAATTTCAAAAACAATCAACTTGCCAAATGAAGCGACAACAGAAGATATCGCACAGTCCTACTGGCTCAGTTGGGAATTGGGTTTAAAGTCAAATGCGCTCTATCGTGATGGATGCAAACTCAGTCAACCACTCAATACAAAGAGTGATGCCTCATTAGATGATGATGAAGACGAACTTGACGTAGCAGCAGCTCGCGATGAAGTTGCCGATGAAGTTGTGATTGCTGCTGGCATGGTTGAAGAACAACAACCGCGCGTCATAGAAAAAATCGTAGAAAAAATTATCGAAAAACCGATGCGAAAACGACTTCCCGATACGCGTAAAAGTATCACCCACCACTTCAATGTGGCAGGACATGAAGGCTACCTCACAGTTGGAATGTACGATGCAGGCGGCCCAGGTGAACTCTTCATTACGATGTCCAAAGAAGGCTCAACAATTGGCGGCTTAATGGACAGCCTTGGAACCGCCATTAGCGTTGCGTTGCAATATGGTGTTCCGATTGAAAGTCTCGTGACAAAATTTGCACACCAACGATTTGAGCCACAAGGTGTAACCGCAAACCGTGACATTCCATTTGCTAAAAGTCTTGTCGATTATATTTTCCGTTGGATGGGAATGCAGTTCATTCATGGATATCGCGAAGAAAATATTCCGCAGCGATCCGCGACCCCTGCAGCGAAAAAACCTGCAGCAGAACGAACGACCCCCGAACGAACGACCCCCGAACGAACGACCACTGTCAAGGAGGACAACCGATGGTCAGACATACCAGATATGGCACCGAAAACTTCTTCAACGATCACACCACCTACCGGCCGTATTTCCACGGAGAAGAGCGAGAATGTTTCTCGCACAATTGTGCAAGAAACACTATCAGTCGAAGCGACTCAATTTGCTTCAAGCGGCATCGTCACCGAGAGTGTTGCAGTCAAAGCTTCGGCATTGAGCCAGTCAACCGCAGCGTTACAAGGCGATGCACCACCGTGTCCTGAATGTGGACAAATTACTGTACGAAATGGCACTTGTTATAAGTGTATGAACTGCGGCGCTTCACTAGGTTGCAGCTAAAAAAAGGAACACCTGGTTGGGAATGATTGATAACAGGACACGGATGACAGGCGTTGCTCTTGGTGATGGTGGAAGGATCTACCGCACCGCTGCGAATGAAGATGGAGTGTCACTCGCAACACGCTCACTTGAGCAAGCAACCCTGATACACCTGATGTCAATCATTATGTACTTGCCTACGGATCAAGGATGAACTAAGGCACCCCGTGCGAAGTCCCTGCACTTTGGATGACATTCTCTAGTCATCACGCAGGCATCGACTTCATCTCTTCCCTCCCCCCCGAGACGGACCCACCATCGGCTCGGGGGGTTTTTTTACCCACGTGAAAAAACTCACCGGGGGTGAGTTTTGTTACAATTCCCCAACCAATGGACTTCACCAACTACATCCCAGTTTTACTCATCATCGTCATGGCTGTAGGGTTTGGTGTTGTCAATATCGTCGCTTCTGGATTGCTCGGACCCAAGCGTTCTGGTGATGTCAAAGATTCAGTGTACGAATCTGGGATGAACCCAATTGGCACAGCTAGAAAGCGATTTAACGTCCGCTTTTTTATTCTTGCGATGACGTTTTTAGTTTTTGATATTGAGATTATCTTTCTCTACCCATGGGCAGTTGATTTCACACAGTTGGCTCAAGGAAGTCAAGAAGCAACGCTCTTTTTCGGACGGATTTTATTCTTCCTTGGCACGAGCATTTTCGCGTATATCTACGCATGGAAAAAAGGTGTTTTTCGCTGGGATTAAACCCCCGCACCAACCCGGCTTGATTGAGGTAGAATGCCTCGTCCGCATCTCAATGCGGGGTGTAGCTCAGCTTGGCAGAGCGCTTGTTTTGGGAACAAGAGGTCGCA
>JACNLW010000066.1 GCA_014381305.1 Planctomycetota bacterium | reverse complement strand
CCCGCGGCGTCAAATCCTGCACCTGCAATATCAATGCAAGTGTGTCATTCCTTTTAAGCAAACTCACCCCCGGTGAGTTTATTCAGATTTGGAGTGAATTGGGTCAAAACTCACCCCCGGTGAGTTTTTGCATATTTTGAGTAAAAAACAATAAACTCACCGGGGGTGAGTTTATTTCGGGGTGGATGCGTGAAATTGAAGTTTTCGGACGTATAAAAGCGTGTGTTTCAATATATAGATGAAATAACCAAGTATTTTCTAGACTTGCTGGTTTTGTTGTGTCATAGTAGTACGTGATTCAGAAGTGAATCTCTGGTTAAAAGAGTACTAAAAGGTGAGAAAATGGTTAAGACAATTACAATCCTATCTGTTGTGATACTCTGTTGTGCCACGCAAGTAAAAGCCCAAACAAGTGGTGATGAATGTTGGGATGCAATGACTGCATCTATCGCTGGTCCAAACTATTTTGACACATCGAGTGCAACTCCAAGCAATGAACCTGATCCCGATGAAGCGATGTGTTCAGGAACATATCTAGGTTGGAATAGCAGCCCTGACGTTTGGTTTGTATTTACTCCAACTGTGAACGACACGTACAACTTTTCTACTTGTAATGTTGATAGTTATGACACTTCTATGGTTTTATATAGTGGATCGTGCGGAAGCCTTGTCCAAATTGCATGTAATGGTGATAGTGCCAATACAAACAATAATTGTCAATCTTATTATTCAGAAATTGAAATGAGTCTGTTTGCCGGAACAGAATACTTTGTTCGAATCGGTGGTTACAATGGCGCAGTCGGTTTTGGAGAATTAACGGTCGCTGCTGCGAGCGGAGGCGGAACTGGAAACATCTGGTATGTTGACCGAGATACGCCTGCAACTGGCGGAGGAACTTCTTGGAGTGACGCGTTCCGTACAATTGAAGAGGCACTTGCAATTGCTGTTAGTACAGATCAAATATGGATCGCTGAAGGAACTTATACCCCTACTATAGAAACAGACATCGGCGACCCTCGAAGCGTTTCATTCACTATCCGCGAACCAGTTAGTATGTACGGCGGATTTGATGGAACAGAACTATCGGTCGAGGATCGAGATGTATCATTACATCACACAATACTTACTGGTGATCTCAATGGTGATGATAACGCCGGTGGAAATAATAGTGAAAACGCATATCACGTAATCACATCATCTAATGTAACCACAGGCTCTATTACGATTGACGGATTTTGGATCTATGGTGGTAATGCCAATGATGCAATAGAAAAACTTGGTGGTGGTATTCACATCCACAATTCCACAACTGTTCCACTCGAAGTGAATTTATGTCGCATTCAAGGAAACAATGCCATCGATGGTGGTGCGATCGGCGTTGATTCTGGCTCAAGTGTATCGCTTCTCAAAGTGAAGGTTAAATTGAACATCGCAGGGTCGTATGGTGGTGGTGTATATGTCAATGGTGATCTCTCTATCAACACAAGTGAGATTACCGGAAACGAATCTACAATCGGTGGCGGAATCATTGCCACTGGAAACATCTCTATCACCAATACAACAATTTCTCAAAATGCTGCGATATTTACTGGTGGTGTTTCTGCACATGGTTCTTCTGTTGATGTGTATAACTCGATTCTTTGGGGAAACGAGAGCACGTATGGTTCAACTGCTCAGATTAATAGAAATGGTGCATCAGCGACTGCGAGGTACAGTTGTATTGAAGAATTACCAAATGATCTTAATGGTAATGGTAATATTGCTGCAAACCCTCATTTTGCAAATCCACTCGGAGATGATGGTGTGGTCAGAACTGGAGATGAAAATTTTCATTTATTCCAAGGCTCCCCTTGCATCGACGCAGGTGACAACACGTTAGTTACTACTGTGTTAGATCTTGCTGGTAACTTCCGTTTTATTGATGACCCCTACACTGTAGATACTGGCAATAATCCTACAGGCAGCCCAATCGCTGACATGGGACCTTACGAATTGATACCTGCGGTTATTGGACAAGATGGCGTTCGCATTTGGTCTGAATTAATCTCAACAGTGTTTCAAGATGAAGGAAATTGGTTGCCAAACAGTGTTCCGGGCGAATTTGACACTGCATTGTTTGATGTATCAGGAATACATGATGTTGTTGCTGCTGAAGCTATTCTTATAGACAACATTAATGTTACTCAAGGAAGGATAAAATTTGATCTGAACGGGTATTTTCTTCAATTCCGAAACATTGTGAATCCAATTCAAATTGGACAAACTGGGACCCGTTCCTTTCTGGGTATTAAGAATGGAAGCGTATACGCACAAGGTGACATGAGAATTTCTGGCGAGTGGAATGAATTAGAGATTGATAGTACTTCGTTTCTTTATAGTACCAATCTGTATGTAGAAAATGGCGCTACGCTCAACATAGGCAATGAGATCACCTCTGATATTTTTGTATCTGGTGGTGTAATTGACCTTGGTGGAACGAACATTGCTAGCGCAACTATCATTGGTAGTTTAAATGAGACCGATCCCGCGCGAGATCCTTACCTCCCAAGTAAAATCGTTTTTGATATTCAGGGTTCAACACAGGGCATCAGTTATGATTATCTTAATATCAATGGATTTGCTGATCTAACAAATGTCGCGATTCAGTTGCGATATGATTGGACTCCATCAATCAATCAAACGTTTGATTTCATCAGTGCTACACCCACTATCACCGGAACACCAAGCGTGATGACGTACAGTGGGTTACCAAGCAATCTTGGGTGTGAATGGTCTACAGACGGAAGCCTCCTTGGCGGAGGCGATGCAACAGTTGTCACAACAGGGCCAATTCTTTTTGATGGTGGTACAACAACTGCAATTAGTGGAACACCAAACGATATCATTGTTGCAGATTTTGATGGAGTAAATGGATCAGACATTGCTATGTCGATACCTTCACTTATTGGTGGCCCTGCATCAGTTGAGATCCTACTAAACATGGGAATGTCCGGTGGCGTTTGGCAGGGATTTGCAGCTCCGATCAGTGTCTCGGCGGGTTCAAGTGCAGAAGATCTTGAAATAGGTGATCTCGATAGTGATGGATCAATCGATATCGCTGTGACTAATTACGACGATGACACAGTGACTATTCTGCTCAATGATGGTACTGGGAACTTTACTACAACAACGCTTGCGACTGGAACTGGTCCAATATGTCTCGCGATTGCAGATCTTGATACAAGTGATGGATTAAATCTCCCAGACCTTGCTGTTGGTTGTGAAAGCAGTAGCCCAGTTGGCGTGCAAGTATATACAAACTCAACAACACTGGCATCGAGGGCTGTAGTGTTTAGCCTGACTTCAACGTGGGCTTCTCCTGTGCCTACATCGATTGATCCAACTGATGTAAATGACACTAAGGATCTGGATCTTATTATTCTCAGCAATGGAGGGAACTCTGTCACAGTAAAACGTGGAGATGGCGCGGGAAACACAATTGATTTCATGGCATTCCCCTTTGGACTTCCAAGTGGTAGTAGCCCAGTTAGTGCAAGTATTGGCACGTTGAATGAAGATGCATACGAAGATTACATCACCGTAAACAACGGTGGAGATTCTTTGAGTATTTTAACTGGCACGGGCTCAACTTTAAACAACCCATCCACCATTTCCATTGGCGATGAACCTTTAAGTATTGCAACAACTGATTTTGATAATGACGGAGACGAAGATTTGGTTGTTTCTGAACTTGATGCTTTGGGCGAACGACAACTTGCAATTATTAGAAATGACTCTTCAGGATCGACGCTCATCTTAGGTATTGGAGATCCTGTTGGAAATGGAAGCGATCCTACCTTTGTTGCTACTGGAGACTTTGATGAAGACGGGTTAACAGACATCGTTTCAGTCATTGATTTAGCACCTGATTTCAGAGCAAACTCCCCTGCCTTAAGTTTGTACTTAAATATCACCGCAGTAACATGTGCAGCTGATGTAGATGGCTCTGGGAGTGTAGATGTGGATGATCTCCTTGCACTCATTGCTGGCTGGGGTAGTGCAGATCCAGCCTTAGATATTGATGGATCAGGCACTGTTGATGTTGACGACCTCCTCATTCTCATTGGTGCGTGGGGTCCTTGCTAACGAGGAACACAAGAATAATATTGTTATCGGACTCGCTGTAACAGTTTCATTGCTGAATCAACTGTATTTAACTGGATAATCTTGTTCTCTACTGCATACTTACAGTTCCTAGTGCGAATAACAAGATGATGCAAAAGAGAAAGATAACCACAACTATTTCCATGTTCCTCCTTTGGAGCGTATGCATTACCACAATCGCAAGCGGGCAAAGTGGAACCATTTGGTTCGTTGATCAATCCTCCCCTCTTGGCGGAGATGGCACATCTTGGACCAATGCATTCCAGTCACTAGATAACGCGATTGATGCAGCACTAACAAATGATGATATTTGGATCGCCACAGGAACGTACATCCCAACACGCACAGATGGTGTAGACGACCGCACTGCAACTTTTGAATTAAGTTATGGAATTGGTCTCTATGGAGGGTTTGCTGGAACAGAGAGTACACTTTCTGAGCGCATTCTTTTTGCAAACCCAACAATCATAAGTGGTGACTTGTTTGGTGATGACAATACCGGTGGATCAAACGGAGAAAATGCATACCACGTTTTCACAGTTACAGGTGTAACAACAAACGCTCTTACTTTTGACAGTATTCAAATTTCCGCGGGGAATGCGCTTTCGGCAATCGACTCAACAGGAGGCGGTATTTTTATTGACGATACAACAACAAAACCTATCTACATCAATCGATGTAACATCCACAGAAACACCGCAAGAATTGGTGGTGGTATTGCATGCAATTCTGCGATAGTCACACTCAACATCACAAGCACTAATATCCAACATAATATGGCAACACTCAAAGGAGGAGGAATTTTCTCAGCGGGTTCAGCAGTAATCAATACATGTTTGATTGCAGCAAACAGAGCACATGAAGAAAAAGGTGGAGCGATGTTGCTGCTTGGTGATTTAGAAATGAGAAGTACAACTGTAGTACAAAATGAAGCGCAACTTATTGGAGGCATCGCAGTTGAAGGTGCAACTGCTACAATTGTGAACTCGATCCTCTGGGATAACGATACCGAGGATGGAAATGAAGATCAAGTCCAAGTTCCAAACGGCACGCTGACAATCACCTACAGTTGCGTTGATAATCTTTCTGTTAGCTTCATGCTCTATGGCAACATAGATAACAACCCACGATTCATAGATAACGAAGGCTCTGGAGATGAAAACTTTCGCCTCAAAGCGACATCTCCTTGTATAGATGCCGCGCATAACGCAGATGTCACCGTCTCTCCTGATCTTGATGGTCACCTTCGGTTTATCGATGATCCCTTTACAGATAACTCGGGTGATAATCCACCGGGCGACCCCGTGAGCGACATGGGACCGTATGAATACATCTCATCAGATGCAGGCTTTGCTGGTACTCGGATTTGGTCTGGATCGAACTCCAATCAATTCGATGATTCGTTCAATTGGCTTCCACTTGAGGTACCTGGTCTTGATGATGAAGCTCTTTTTGATATCACTAGCGTCACTGATATTGCATTCACTCCCGGAACTAATGTGACTCTCAATTCACTTACAGTTGCAAGCGGTGTGTTTAGTATGAACTTAAGTGGCACAACAATTGAAGTGAAAGACACAAATGAAGCGATGTCAATTGGAGCGTTTCACGATGATGCAAAGCTCTCAATTGAAAATGGGAGTTTGATTTTAGATAGTAGTTTTGAAATTTGTGGATCACATAGCACAATTCAAATCAACAGTTCTGCGCTGCTCCAAACAACCTCACTTGATATTAGTGACGGTGCAACGCTCATACTAAGTGGAACGCATGCTGGCAATCTTGTTAACAGTGGTGGTGACCTCAGCCCTGCAGGATTAGATATAGCGACTGCTAGAATCACAGGAAACTACGATGGTCCTCTGATTGAAAACAAACTATACGCCGGTGTGATGACTTTCGATATCGACGGAACATTGCAAGGCATCGATCATGATTACGTTTCTATCGATGGGTATGCGGATTTAATCGATCTCAGTGTCGTTCTTCGATATTCACCAAGTTGGACACCTCTTGAGAGCACTTCTTTTGATCTCATTTCTGCTGCTGGAGGCCTCACAAACCTTCCTCGCGTCTTGATGAGTACCGGTTTGCCAAATGAACTCACAACGCAGTGGATTGGAACTGCTAGTTTGCGTGGCGGAGGAGAAACGAACGTCACAACAACTGGACCAATTCTTTTTGGAATTGCAAATGCAGTTTCTATCACAGAAACACCTTCTGATTTCCTTGTTGCAGATTTTGATGGCATCAACGGTGTAGATATTGCGTACTCGGCGACAACAACTGCTGGTACAGGCAGTGTTTATGTTTTGCTTAACAACGGAATGACCGCAGGTGTTTGGCAAGGTTTTGCTGCTCCGATTATCATTGCAACAGGGTCAACAGCTGAAGATATTGAAGTTGGTGATCTTGATAATGACAACACTCTTGATCTCGTTGTAGCAAATTACAACGATAATACAGTTACTATTTTACTGAATGATGGCAGTGCTAGTTTTACAACTACTACACTCGCAACTGGAAACGGTCCAATCTCATTGGCTATAGGTGATTTCGACACAAGTGATCTGCTCGGCCTTGCTGACATTGCAGTCGGATGTGACAGTAGTACTCCTGTTGGTGTGGAGATGTATACAAACGCAACGGTCATGGCAGCAAGAGGTCCAAGAGTTGCAACATTTAACTACAACTCAACTTGGTCAACTCCAATCCCTACTTCAATCGACCCAACTGATATCAACGATACGAAAGATCTTGATCGTGACCTTATCATTCTCAGTAACTCTGGCAATTCGGTTACGGTAAAACGTGGCGATGGAACTGGGGGGACACTCGATCCGCTTTCTATGCCAATTGGACTTCCAACTGGTAGCACTCCCGTGGCAGCTTCGTTCGCTGCATTAAACGGAGATACCTATGAAGATTATATTACGATCAACAGTGCAGGCAATACGATTAGTCTACTTCATGGAAATGGCTCGTCACTAAATATCCCTTCAACCATTCCCGTTGGAACTCAACCGCAAAGCATTGCAGTAGCCGACTTTGATAATGACGGGGATGATGATTTTGTTCTCTCCGCTATCGGCAGCACATCACTTACTCGAGAGTTAACAGTTATTCGCAACGACACGACTGTATCAACGACAACTGTTCTTTCAGATATTGGAGCACCAGTTGCTTCTGGAAGCGAACCTACGCTTATTGCAACAGGCGACTTTGATGCAGATGGCTTAACTGATATTGTTTCTGTCATCGACTTAGCACCAGCCATGCGGGCAAACTCTCCAGCAATAAGTGTGTATCTGAACGAAACTGCGCTCGCATGTCCTGCGGACTTTGACGGAAGTGGAATCGTTGATGTTGATGACCTGCTATCGCTCATTGCTGGATTTGGCTCTGCTAATCCAACACTTGATCTAAATGGAAATGGCATCGTGGATGTTGATGACCTCCTCATTCTCATTGGTGCGTGGGGTCCTTGCTAAGAACCGAGTATCCTGCACCAAATGCAGATCCTTTCTATCAGAACAATCTCTTTAAGTCTGGCATGTTTCCTCTGCCATTGCGCAGAACCCCCACCTCCCCCACCAATTGCAATTCCTGATGTTATTGCATCGGACCCTTGGTTCGTGGATGAAGCAAAGGAACGTGGAGTTGAATTTTCGTGGAAGAGTGGTGCAAAAGGAAAACACCACATGCCTGAGATCATTGGCGGGGGCGTAGCAATGATTGACATTGACGGTGACGATGATTTAGATTTGTACTTCGTGCAAGGCGGTTCGATGTTCGCAGTCACTGAAGATATAAATGCAAATCAACTCTTTATCAACAAGAATGGATATTTTTCAAACACGACTGAATTCGCTGGTGCAGGTGATACCGGGTATGGCATGGGTGTTTCAGTTGGTGATTATGACAACGACGGCGATCCTGATCTATATGTGACAAATTTTGGACCAGACACTTTGTTACAGAACAATGGAAACGGAACTTTTACAGACGCCACAACTGCTGCTGGTTTTTCAATTGACGCATGGACTACTGGGTCAGTTTTTTTTGATTATGACAACGATGGAGATCTTGATCTTTTTGTCATGAGATATTTACATTGGGATCAAAATAAAGAATCAGATTGCGGCGTATTATTTTTTGGTAAACACGATTATTGTTCGCCAGTTGTGTACAACTCACCACTGCCAGACATCTTGTACAACAACAACGGAGATGGCACGTTTACAGACGTATCAAAGAAATCAGGAATTGCAACTGCAGTTGGATACGGCTTAGGAATCGGCGTTGATGATTTCAATGGAGATGGATTAGAAGATGTTTTCGTTGCCAATGATATGAGTGAACACCACCTTTGGATCAACCAAGGGGATGGCACATTTAAAAATGAAGCGGAGGTTCGTGGATGCGCAATTGACGGATCGGGAAACAAAAAAGCAGGCATGGGGACTGAAATTTTTGATGCAGACCAAGATGGTGATCCAGATATTCTTGTAGTAAACATGGAAAACCAATCTGACTCACTTTTCCTCAACGATGGTGATGGATATTTTGTTGATGCAACAGGCGCAACAGGGCTGGTGGGTTTATCGAGATTACACACGAGATTCGGTGTACTTCGAGAAGATTTTGATAACGATGGAAACAGCGATTTATATGTTGCAAACGGAAGAATTTCCCGTCTGTTTGAGCCAGTTGTCAAAGATGTCTACGCTGAGCAGAATTTGTTGTTTTCAGGTGACAGCAACGGGATCATGTCACGAACTTCCCACCAAGGAGGCACACAGATTACACCACTTCACACAAGCCGCGGCGCTGCAACTGGTGATTTCGACGGTGACGGACGGCTCGACATTGTCGTTGTCAATAGAGATGCGCCTGCGTACGTATTGCACAACATTACAGAAAAGAAAAATGCCGTTGAACTTGATCTTCGAAACACACACGGTTCGCCAGCAATTGGAACAATTGTTACATTTCACCTTGGAGATCAGCAACATCGGCATCGCGTCCGTTCTTCGAGAAGTTATCTCTCTGCAATGTCGCCCATCATCCATGTTGGATTAGGGGATTATAAAAATATCACAGATATCACTGTCAACTGGGCTTCTGGGAAAACCACGACAATTCCCTCCATTCAACAAGGCAAAATAGTCATCAAAGAACCAACAAAATGATCCCGCAACTTCCAAGAGATCAAACTTGTTCTTCTCTTCTTGCGAAACTTTTCAGCATGCTCCTAGGGAATGGTTTCAGAGGTGAACTTTCGACAAATGAATCGTCAAGAGTTCTTGCGTCAAATGATAACTCTATTTGGGAACAAATGCCAAGTGCTATCATTGCACCTCGTTCCACCGACGATGTTGCCATTTTGTTATCTCTTCTCGCAACACCAACATTTCAAAGTATCAAGATCACTCCCCGTGGTGGTGGAACAAGTACCGCAGGGCAATCACTGACGGAAAGCGTGTCTCTTGATTGCAAACGATTTTTGAATCAAATCAAAAACTTTGATGCAGACAAAAAACAAATCACAGTCGAATGTGGCGTCATACTTTCTGCACTCAATAAGGAATTAGAACAATATGGATTAATGATTGGCCCAACAGTCGCAACTGCAGATCGTGCAACGATTGGTGGATTGATTGGGAATGACTCTGCCGGCAAAGGCTCACTTGTGTATGGAAAAATGAGCGACTGCGTTGTTTCGCTGCGAACTGTTCTTCGTGGCGGTGTTGTGTGGGATTCACAAGCAACAAAGGAACTCGAGAACCTTGAAACCATTCCGGGTGTTGTTGGCGATATACATCGTGAAGTCGCCCGCGCTTGTGATTCGGCAAAGCAATTTTTCGAAGAGTATTGGCCAAACCTCCCCCGCTTCGTTTCTGGTTACAACCTCCCAATGGCGTGGGATGGTGAAACATTCGATCTCAACCGAATTATTTGTGGTAGCGAAGGAACCCTAGGTGTTGTCACAGAGGCAACACTACAGTGCGTTGAAATTCCAACAGATCAACAACTTGTTGTTGTTGGATTTTCTACTTTCGATGCAGCACTCCGCTGCGGTGCAGCAATAGCAACACTAAAACCATCCGCTGTCGAAGTGGTTGATGAGTTAGTGCTACATGCTGCGAGAAAAAATACGGCTACCTTTATTGAGAAAAGCGCTGCTGCAATGTTGTGCATTGAATGCAAGGAAGGTACAAAATTAAAAGAAGCAGTGTTGCTCAATGAAGGCGTTCTTTCTGCAACCTTACTAGAAACCGACGAAGAAATACAAAAAGTTTGGCAGTTCAGAAACCAAAGTGTTGGTTTACTTTCATCTTCAGGGACTCACAAACGCCCAGTTCCTTTTGTAGAAGATTGCGCAGTACCTCCTGAAAAACTTGCTGATTTCATTTGTGATTTTCGTTCCTTGCTAGATACACACAGTATCCGATCGGGTATGTTTGGGCATGTTGACGCTGGGGTGATACACGTTCGCCCCGCACTTGATCTTTGTGATACGCATGATCAATCGTTGATTCGTACTGTGACAGATGGAGTTGCGAATCTTGTGCATTCTTATGGCGGGATCCTCTGGGGTGAACATGGGAAGGGTTTTCGAAGTGAATACGGTCCGCGGGTTTTTGGAGAAGGATTGTGGGAACAAATATGCCGAGTCAAAGCAGCATTTGATTCTACGAACCAATTCAATCCTGAAAAAGTTGCGGGAGTAACGCAACACCATCCGCTTGTTTCCATTGATTCGCAAAACCGTGGGCACACGAATAGCAATACCCCTCAGTTGCCTATCATTGCAAACTCCCTACAGTGCGATGGAAACAGCCAGTGTCAAAGTGCCAAATTCGATGAGGCGATGTGCCCGACGTATAGAGTGAATGGCAACCCATTCCACAGTCCAAGGGGCCGAGCTGAATTACTCCGCCACTGGTTACATAGAATTGGCGGCCGAAAAGTTTCAACAAAAAGTTTTTGGATTAACCGTTTATTCAATCGATTCGCAAAAGATGATTTTTCGCATGATGTGTACGAATCGCTGCATGGGTGTCTTGCTTGTAAAGCGTGCGTAAGTGATTGCCCTATGGAAATTGATATTCCACAGATGCGCTCAGAGTTTCTGTCATATTACTACAGCAGATATCCACGCCCCCTTCGGGATTTAGTTTGGAGCAGAATGGAATTATTCCTCTCTTGCTTTCCATTGAAAATAGGAAGCGTTCTCGCACCATTCTTTGGAATTGTTGATTCACCAACTATTGCACACAAATTGAAAACAAAAACTTCAAGAGTGAGTGAGATCATTCAGAACCAACCAGATGTCGTTCTTCTTCAAGATTCATTTACGACGTACTTCCGACCTCAAGTTGTCACAAGTTTTTTGCAGATTGTTCATACGCTTGGATTGAATGTCTCTGTACTACCAATCAGACCTTCTGGAAAAGCACTGCATATTCGTGGAAAATTGCGAGCATTTCATGCTGTTGCTCACGCAAATGTACAGTGGCTTAAACAACTTCAAGGAACGAACATTCCGATTGTTGCCATTGACCCAGCAACAACATTGTTATGGCGAGACGAATACCCGCAGATTCTCGGCTCCGAGCCCATCAGCGTACTCCTTCCACAAGAGTGGCTTGTTGAACAAGATCTCTCAAAATTAGAAATAGAAGGGAATTGGCGGTTGTTCCCCCACTGCAACGAGAGAGCACTTGTAAAAAATAGTGAGATGCAGTGGCAACAGATTTTTGAAAAAATTGGATCCCATATAGAAATTGTCAACACTTCATGTTGTGGAATGGGAGGCATGTTTGGGCACGAAAAAGAACATAAAAAACAATCCATCAAAATATGGAACCAAACTTGGGGGAGGCATGCACCGACCGCTTCCGATTCACTCACCACTGGATATTCTTGCCACTCCCAAGCAAAACGAATCGAGCAACTGTCCATTCGCCACCCGCTTGAAGTTATAAACTCACCCTCGGTGAGATAACATAGACCGCGGGTGAATTAATCGTGTCCATTTGCTTTTGATCACCTCGCGTTGCAGAATCAACGATTATTTCACCCGGGGTCAACTTTTTATAATTTTCACGATTAACTCACCCCCGGTGAGTTTATTTTTTAACTCACCCCCGGTGAGTTTATTTTTCAGCACTCGCAGTCACAGCAGGTCGCAGACCAGGCACGTGCTTGATTTGATCCTCACTCAGCACCATGCGAAGTCGCATGCGCATTCGATCGTTCAACTCCTTTCGATCAAATCGCAATGTTTCCAAACGAAGTTGTCTGTGCATGTCTTCCTTACTCATCATTTGATTGCCGCTCACTGCCGAAGCATTAGATTTGTGATTGTCTATCATGGCTTCGCAAATATTCCAATAGTCCGATCGATATGATGTGGCAAGTGTTTCAAGTTGTCCCTTTAGAGCTGGATCTAAATTTGGAATGGATACAGCTGCTTTTAACATCGTTGTTATATCTAAACTTTTCTTAAAAACATCTGGGTATGCTTTTTTAACATACTCCATTCGAACTTTCCAAAAGTCAGATTCGGGAACTACCTTGAGTAACGTATCCATGACTTCTTGATTTGCAAGCATTAACGCTCTCTTGGCATCTCGAAGATTTGTAAAAGTATCCATCCATTTTCCCTGTACTGACTCCGCTACACGGCCACTAGTTTGGGACTCGCTAATCAAATACATTGCATCTTCCATGTGATTCATTTCATATTGTGCATCCACAAATGACTTATGCACACTTGTAATTTGATCATGATATTGTTGCATTGCAGTTCGGATTTCTTGAATAGAAGTAGTCGAAATACCTTCGTGTAAATCATCTGAAACATCAGACATGACGTATAACCCAACCAAATCAATCGTATCCCCCTCCCCGCCTCGCCAGCCAAACGGATCATCTGGAACTGAGGTGCGTTGACGATCTCTATGGTTTTCAAGCATCTTCAGATTCAAGTCATCTCGCTCTAAGTCTGTAATTGTTGCAAGATCATCAAAAAATGCTGTATCAAGAACTGCAACTGATGCAGCAGCCCCTTGGCTTATCTCGCGATTTTTTCGTAGTCGCTCTGCGTGTGTGAGTGAAACATCGTCTGAGATTTTTTTAGACTCAATTGAAACAGTTTCTCTTGCAAGCGTATATTTCTCTCTGTATTCGTCATAGACAGCACCAATAATAACTTCGCCATTCTCATCAAGACCCAAAACTACAGACGAGCGTGCGGGAAAAGATGGGGCAATTGGTTTTGGAATTGTACTCGTGCCTTGAGTTGTTGTAGAAGAAGCAAATTGGACCGAAGGATCAGCTTCCACACTTTCTAATTGATCCATTTCGATTGGTTCACCAAAACTGATGCTACTAGAAACAACCATCGAACCCGAGCCATCAACTGATTCAAACTCACCAGAAGCAATCAACGATTCAATTTGCTCATCTGTCATTTCAATATCATGTGTTGTTGATGAACCAACAATTATCTGCACACTCTCCGTTGAATCCATCGATTCATCAACCATCGCTTGATCAAACAAGAACTTCATTGGAGAAGCATTACTCTTATGCAATGCTTTTGCAAGAACAGTTCCAAGAATAGAATCAATTCGGTCTTCTGTTGCTTGAATATACGCTTCTCGTTCTTCTTCAAGTTTTGCAAGTTTTGCAACAAACGGTGTTGTGCTTTCTCCCATCATTGTTGCAACAGATTGAATTTGCCTTGATTTTTCTAGAAGTTCAGCGTGATTTTTTGTTTTCTTTTTCCATTTTGTTTCAAAAGAACTCTGTAATTCTTCAAGGTCGATTCGTTGACTCTCAAGTAAATCGCTGTGCTTCAGTGCACGATTAATATATTTCTCAATTTTTGAACCACCTCGCATGGCTGTACGAAAAGATGCATTGAAATATCGATCTCGAAGTGATTTTGCATCATCAGTATCGAGTAGAGCGTCTATTTTTTTCCATGTTTTCCAATTCAATTGGCTGATTGCATACGCCTGATCGACAAGCGGTTTAAGAAGCAAATCCCCTCGCCTTTTTAAATCTTCAATCGCGCCTTCATCCATCATGTACTTCATCATCAACGCTTGTTGATCCTGATCGCGAATACCCAATTCATCGATCATGTCAAGTATAAGTCCAATTGTTTCAACAACGGCATCAAATCCTTGTTTGACTTCTTTCAAATATCGCTGATCGTATTGATCCATCACTTCGTCAAGTTCTTTGTTTGATTCATGTTGAAGAGAATCATAATACTTTCTGATCTGCGCCCCAGCACCTTCATTCAACTGCCCGATCATGAATTGAATGAATACTTCATACGCTTCAAGTTCACGGGCAATTTGAGTTCTCGTAAGAATAACACGTTGTTTTTCTGTCAACATTCCGGAAATTTCTTCAAAGAATGAAGAATCTGATCGATGTATTGCTTTGATCGCTCGCTTTGCTTTTCGAATTAGATCTTCAATCAAGTCACGTTCTGGGATAGAAAATTGCATAAACCCAAAAGTTTCTGTCGCATCTGCAATGCTATCTTCGAACGCTTGTATCTCACCCTTCCGAACTCTTGAAAAGGTATCAAGGTATCTGTCATACACTTCGATCGCTGCTTCCTGTTGCAGTAATGTCAAATCAAGTTTCTCTGACATGCGTTCGAACTCTCTGATTTTCACTGGATCAGAAAGCAAAGGCATTGCTTGAGCGCTTGCTTTATCTACAAAAAACAAACTCGCCAAAAGTACAAAAAGAGCAGTAATAAGTGATTGTTTCATAGTAAACATATTGTATTATAATTGTAAATTCAATGGAAATAAACTAACCCGCGGTGAAATATCCTAGACCGCGGGTGAATTAATCGTGTCCATTTGCTTTTGATCACCTCGCGTTGCAGAATCAACGATTATTTCACCCGGGGTCAACTTTTTATAATTTTCACGATTAACTCACCCCCGGTGAGTTTATTTTTTAACTCACCCCCGGTGAGTTTATTTTTCAGCACTCGCAGTCACAGCAGGTCGCAGACCAGGCACGTGCTTGATTTGATCCTCACTCAGCACCATGCGAAGTCGCATGCGCATTCGATCGTTCAATTCAGAACGCTCAAATCGTAGTTTCTCTTCATCGATCTTATTTTTCATCGCACTCTGTGAGATCATACTACCATTACTTTCTTCTAACACTGCAGCTTCATTCATCACGATCATTGACTCGCAAAGATTCCAATATTGTTGGCGATACTGCTCCTGCATTCTTGTAATTTCGCCCTGCTGCGCCCCGTCAAGAGATTGAATTGCACTTGCTGCCTCTAGAATAGTCGTGACTTCACCTTTGTCTTCAAAAATATTTGGATACGCAACTTTTACATAGTGCATCCTGACTGTCCAGTAATCTTCCTGTGGAATTTCACTGAGTAACGTATCAACGAGTACTTGGTTGGATCGAATAAGATTTTGTTTTGCCGCGCGTATTGCTGTGAATGCGTCACTCCATTTTTTTTGCATGTCAGTAGTGTTCATGGGAGTTTTGCTGAACTCACTAGCAAGCATCATTGCATCTGAAAAATGGTTCATGTCATACTCAGCTTGGACAATTTCTTGAAATTGCACATCTGCTTGTTGTTGGTATTCGAGCATCATTTTGTCTAGGATCGCTTTTCCGTTTTCTGTCAAAACCAGTGGCTCATCATCAATTACAAAAACATCGACAAGGTCTAGAACCTTGTCGGTGGATCGACCCCAACCGTACCTACTTCCAGTGCTTGTGATTCGTTTTCTCATCCTAAACTGCTCTAGCATTTGCACAAGTGGATCGTCTCTTTCAAACCCAGTCACAACTGCCAAATCATCAAAAAATGCAACTTCCAAGTCGGTCACTTTTTCTTTTGCCTTGTTTGTTAGATCCTGTTTCTTTTTCAAACGTGCACCTAAACCAAGCGATTTGTTTTGATCAAATGTTACGCATTCAGCTTTGAGTGTATCGTAGTATGCATTGTATTTTTCACGATAATCAGTAAAGAGTGCGTTGACAATATCCTCACCTTCAGTTCCAAGACCCAGTTGCAACGCAATATCTTTTGCAAATGTGCTTCCCATAGGTTTTGGAATGTTTACACCCCCAACAAGATTTACTTTAATCGGTTTTGACGCTGCATCAACTTTTTTAGTTTTATCTACTGCTGGGTCGTCGTCGTAATAGACCGAACCATCTTCCTTCGTCACCTTAATCATACCATTTTCTGCTTTTTCTTCATTTCGTTTTTTGCCGTCAAGTTCTGCTACAAGATGAGAACCAAGGATGCCTTCGAAACGCGCGGTAGTTGTGTCTACAAGTTTTTTTCGATCATCGTCTGCTTGAGCGATTCGATCATCAAATGGTGATGTGCGTTTTCTTTGTTGCTCGATCGTCCGTTTCTCCCACGCTTGAACTAAAAGTTTCGCATATTTTGTAGCCAAAGACAAACTACGGTCTTCATAATCTTTTTGAAGTGAAAGCAGTTCTTGCTTCTGCCCCTCATTCAATTTCATGTCCAACGCTTTTCTAAAACGGTTGTCAATTTTCTCATATCCACGAATCGGCTCCCAAAAACCTCTGCGAAAATATTTCATCGCAAGTGGGCGTCTGTACTCTTCTGCAATTTGAGAATCAATTGATTTCCATGTTTTCCAATGAAGTTCACTGATCTCAGCTGCTTGCTTTTGCAACGGCGCAAGGAGAATATTCCCCTTCGCTTCAAGATTAGCCAGCTGTTCTTTGTCCATAAAAATCATGAACATCTCTTCGCGTTCCATCCCGCGCAAACCCATTTCATCAACCATATCTAACGCTTGGTCAATAACCTTGATCATTGCTTCAAGTGAGCCTTCAGCATGCCGCACCATTTTTTGTTCATACAATTCAAGAGATGCTTCGGTTTCTAGTGATTCCCCCTTCACAACTTGTTGAACGAGTTGGGTTATGTTTGGGCTTGAACTTTTGTTAAACTCTGAGAGCATCTCTAGGACAATGATTCGATACGCTGCGAGTTGCCGTTCATTGCGAATTCTTTTTAACACTCGTTGCTGTCGTTCCGTCAACATTCCAAGTATTGAATCAAAAAAAATATTGTCAACACGATCAATACTTTTCATTGCCCGCTTTCCTTTTGCAATCAAATCGTGAATATCTTCTCGCTCTGGAATTTGAAATTGCATAAAACCAAAATTTTCAATAAACGCTGTTACAAAATCTTCAAATTTTTGTATTTCACCCTTCCGGACTTTTGCGTAAGCAACCACATATTGATCATACGCCTGAAGTACCCCATCTTTCTGTGGAGATGTCAGTTCAAGGCGTTCAGCATATCGCTCTATTTCTCGAATCTTCAACGGATCGTTGAACATTGGCATCGCTTGCCCAAAAACCGTTGATGAAACAAATATTGGAAGTAGCCCTAAAAAAAATATCAATGTTCGTGCGTAATGCATATAAAACTCCTCTATAAAACAATCATAACGTAAAAAAATCCAACGAGCCCTTGAAGGCTCGTTGGATTCTCGGAAAAGAGGTTTATGTATCGTTACGCGGCTTTACTTGGTCGAATATTTCGTCCAACAGTGCGTTGGTCTTCCGTTGCTCGGCGTGTAGATTCTGTAATGATTTTTTCTTTGAGTTCTGATGGTGAACTTGCCCAGAGGTCTGCACCGATTTCTTCAGCAAGACCCTCGACACGATTAAAGAGACCGCCACCAACAACGATTTGCGTATTGGGACAAGCGCCAACTTCTTTGATCGTATCGATAATGCCACGAATATGCGGTGCATCACAAGCAGCTGATGAGAACATGCACAGTGCATCTGGTTTGCATTCGTTTGTTTCAGCGAGAATTTCATCTGCTGCAACGCCACCGCCGCCAAACTTCACTTGCCAACCGTCAGCTTCGCAGAGATCTGCAACGATCTGTGCTGCAAGGTCATCACCTTCGCTTGGTCCGCAGAACAAGAGAATTGATTTACCATTCGTTTGTTGTTTGTGATAGCCAGCTTGTACTTGGTCAACGAGCGTACGAAGCAAACGTGTTGCATAATGATGTGCAAGGTTTGTAATTTGGTCGCTTCTATACAGTGATTGAATTGTTTCGAGTGCTGGCCAAAAACCATTCTCTGCAACTTCTTCAGGTGTCCATCCACTTGTAATTGCTTCACCAACGAGTGCTCGCGCTTTTGGGCGATCGCCAGTAATCAAGAGTGGGAAAATTTGTTCTAGGAAAGTATCAGTCTTCACGGCAAAACCCCTTTTGCGTAATCAATGCCTCTTATCCACGAGGCGTACCAAACTGCCGTTGACTGTTCGCCATAGCAGCGTCTTCGGGTTACCCACGTTGGTAACTTAACCGTCGACATTTTGATAATCGTGTATCACCATCTTTTCGCTCGACAAATGTCAAAGATCATGCAAAAGTTGCGATATCGGACGACAACACCCTCGGCTTTCCGAGGGTGTTTATCGTCAAAATCTGTATTTATCGCGTTAAAGCGAGGATGTTTTCGGACTTACGGGCATGCACCCCAAGAACCTACAACTTCGAGTAAGTCGATCACATTGGTGACTCCATCGCCATTTGTGTCGCATCCACTGTTAGATCCCCATGCGTCAATGATGCTTAGAATGTCGACAACATCCACAAATCCATCACCGTTGCAATCAGCAGCGCAAGTGGTGCCTGTATCACCAAGCCAACTCAGTATTGCAGTAACAAGGTTCTGTTGATCGGATGAACTCATTGCTTCTACTGGGAAACCGAGGAAGATCGCACCACCAAGGTCGCCATCTTTGTGGACACCAGCGTCACCCATGTTACCGCTAAAGGCAAGTTCTGCTGTTGAAGAGGGAGAAACTACATCACTCCAATTCGTAAATGGGTAAGAGAGCGAAACAGAACCAAGGTCGCCAAAGAGTTCGCCCGCTCCTGTCACTGTGGATTGACCCACATCACTCGTGAAACTTTCAATGCCAAGATGTGAACTACCAAATCCTGTTACGCCATTGTCGTACAGGTAATCCTGACTAGAAAGTACCAGATGACCACCTGCATCTATATATGAAGCAAGTGCAGTTTCACCAGCTGAGCCGGGTCCCGCAAAACCACCCCACTCGTCACCAGTAAACCAAATGACTAGTGGATATCCCTGCAACGTTGCAGCATCAGGTTCATTGTTTGAATTTTGCGTATCGTGAACTTCATACAGCAAGCCCGCTGCAGTGATCATATCTATATAGTCTGCTCGTACGTCTGGGCTGTTGTCATCATCGTCGACAAGTAAAACAGTCATCGCATCAGTTGTTGTAAATGACCACCACGCTGCCCAATCACCATCTCCGCAATTGTTTGAACCATTAGCGCGCCAGTAGTATGTTGTGTTCGATTCAAGAATCACTGGTACTTGATATGAAGAGATGTCTATATTGGATGCATCGTGCACAATTCCCCCAGGTGAAGCGCTTGTTGAAAGTTGGAATCGCCATGTATTCACGCCTGCTTCTGCTTGCCAGAAAAACGTGGGTGAAACTGCTTCATCTGTTGCACCATTTGATGGTTGGGTTAGTGCAACAACTGCTGGCAAACCACTCGATACACCAAGAGTTGCAGATGCATCGTGTGCAGTCCCATCCGTTGAAGAACCAACAACACCGATCGTGTGCGTTCCATCGCCAACTAGGCCAGACACTGAAACTGACATTGTTACACTCGCAGGTGGAGTTACTGGGTTTTGAGAAAATGTGGCTGAAATTCCAGAAGCCGCTTCAGCGGACAACGTAATTGGAAGATCGTACCCCATGAGCTGCCCAACTTGAATTGTGTATTCAACTGTTGCTGGCGCACAAACAGATTGTTCGCTTGGATCAACTGAAATTGAAAACCCCGGTTCAGCAGCGCAGTTGTAACAAACTACAGAAAAATCCTGATCGATTCCATCACCTTCACCTGGAATACCATCAGAGTTAAGGTTTGCTGCAGTTACAGTGATCGTTGCTTGACCGGGCGCTGTTGGCCCTAGAAAAACACCTTCTGTGTTATTTTTATTATCTGCGCTTCCGCCGGTTGTTGACCAACCTTGGGAGCCGATGTTGTTTCCCTTGTATGTGCTTAATCCAGTTGAAACTGTTAAATCCAAATCGTTGTTCCAAGCAGGTGTACTGCCACCAAGTCCGTGACCAAGTGCATCTGTCCAAACCAACATAATCCGCATCGGCCTGGATGGATCGACAGGTGAAACAGTAGCTGACCATTGATCGCCAGTTTGTTCAAGCACAACTGGGGCATCGTAGTACCGAACTGACCCTTCACTGTTGATTAAAACTGCAGGCAAGTCCATTCGTCCCCAGCCCTGTTTTGAATCAAATGGGTGCCCGAGTGTTCCACCATCTGCATCGTCATTGCCCGCAAGGTCAGAAGCGGCAGCGGTAAACGCCGCTTTAATCATTGCAGGTGTTGGATCTTCACCTTGAGAGTTTCTGTATTGCTCAACAAAAAGTGCAACACCACCTGCAACTTGCGGACACGCCATAGATGTACCGCACATTAAATCGTGCGATCCGGGAACTGTAGAGTCTACGTTGCAGCCTGGTGCAACCATGTGTGGGATTGTTCGCCCATCTAGGCATGGACCGTGTGCTGAGTTGCTCGAAATATCGTTAATTTGTGTGTCTTGCGAGCCACTTGATGTTCGCATTTTGGTTGATCCGATTGTAAAAATATTCTTTGCTTCGTCAGGCGATCCTTGGGTACTCGTGCCCCCATTGCCGTTCATAATCGCTAGGACGTAAGAAAATTGTTGATTGCCTACTTCGTTTGGTTCAGCGTCTCGGATTGCAACATCGACTTCAAGTGTGTCAACGTCATACCCCTGTGGTGATCCAGAAGGTCCCCAACTATTACTCGAAGCAGTTGCGCCATTTCGATACGATTCTGTCATGAGCAGTGTCATGCCCCCAGCTTGTTGATAGGTTGGTGAGTACACTTGCTCTACGAGTGAAACGCCAGGCGCTACACCTTGCCCACGTAAAAAGCCATCACTATCTGTAGTCCCAGATGCGCCTGTTGCACCGACAATGCCTCCGGTATGCGTACCGTGTGAACTTGATGCACTGCCACCACAACTTTGTCCAGCACAGGAAACAAACTGTCCGGCTAGATCTGCATGATCTTGGTCACTGCCACCATCAACGATAGCGATGGTCACACCATTGCCATCCACGCCGACACCGAAGAGCCAATCTCGATATCCAGGAAAAGCATTGTTTCCTGCATCAACATTTCCTGCGTTTACTTGGTTACTCATTTCACTTCGCAAACCGCCATCGGTTGGTGTTGGTTGCACAGTAAAAACACCATGTATTTTTGAAATTTCGTTGAATGCATTTCCTGGTGTGATAAATGAAACGATTTCAAAACGCGAATCTATGGCACGGTGTTCGATGCGAGTTGCACCAACACTTTGTAGTTGCCCGATCACTTCATCAACGTCTACACCTTTGTATGCCATGATGCGAGCATTGATTGGTGTAGCACTGAGATTCCTCCACTTTGGAAGGACCCGATACCCATTCACAAAATCTCCCGACCACCGAGTGTGCGGGATTTGATAAGCAGTGTCTCTACTTTCTGGTGTAGCCCACGTGATGTAAGTAAATGGATGGATGTACTGCACTGGTTTCAAACCAGCCTCTTCCATCGCCTCTACCCAAGATTCTTGGATGGGTCCATCAAATTGGATGAGTCGGAGATCATCACCAGTTTGAGAGGAGTATCCCCACCCGAGTGACATTGGCTCCATTTCAGTGAGAGGATCAAACGATTGTTCGCCAAGGGTAATGGTGTAATCATATTGCTGCGGTTTATCTGGCTTTGCTGCGAATCCAGCCATCACAAAAACCATGCACACAACGGCGAATACGGTACTGATATATCGAATCATCTAATCTTGCTCCAATTTCATGTAAGTAGTAACAACTGTATCTACATGTTCGGGCAAAAGCGAGGTTTAGTTTCCTAAAACAGTGATATCAGTGAAAATTTATGAAGTGACAGAACGTATACGTGCTTGTTATCGGACGTGTTTTACACAGCATCAGAACTGTTTCTTAGAAATCGCATGACCTCGGGGCACGAGGAAATGGAATCACATCGCGAATATTTGTCATGCCTGTTGCATACAGAATAGTTCTCTCAAAACCAAGACCAAAACCGGCGTGTGGTACCGTCCCGTATTTTCGTAAATCCCGATACCACCAGTATGGTTCGGGATCAAGTCCGCAGGCAGCAATACGCCGATCAAGCACATCAAGGCGCTCTTCACGTTGCGCGCCGCCGATGATCTCACCAATTCCCGGAGCGAGGACATCCATTGCTGCAACAGTTTTTTCATCATCGTTTAATCGCATGTAAAACGCTTTGATATCTTTTGGATAATTCATCAGCACAACTGGTCTACCAACATGCTCTTCAGTGAGCCACCTCTCATGTTCAGATTGCAAATCGCATCCCCACTCAACATTAAAATCAAACTTCTTTCCGCTATCTTGCGCATTTTTCAGTGCCGTGATAGCGTCGGTGTACTCCATCCGTTCGAAACTTGCAGATACAAAGTTTTCCAAACGTTCAATACACCCTTTATCAATTCGTTGCTGAAAGAACGCCATATCATCTCCGCGCTCGTTTAACAAATCAGTAAAAATCGCTTTCAAAAAATCTTCAGCAAGATCTGCGTCATCGTTCAAATCAGCAAATGCAATTTCAGGTTCGATCATCCAGAATTCAGACAAATGCCTTGAAGTATTGGAATTTTCTGCACGAAACGTCGGCCCAAATGTATACACTCGGCTCAATGCACACGCATACGTTTCAACATTGATCTGACCAGAAACAGTTAAAAACGATTCCTTGCCAAAGAAGTCCTGATCGAAATCAACACCACCCTCTTCGCTTTTTGGAACATTCAATTGATCAAGAGTGGAAACACGAAACATTTCACCCGCGCCTTCACAATCACTCGCAGTAATAATTGGTGTGTGCACCCAAAGAAATTGATTGCTTGAAAAATAACGGTGCACTGCCTGAGACAAACAATCTCGAACACGTGCGATTGCAGCAAATGTATTTGTTCGTTGCCGGAGATGTGAAACCGTTCGTAAATATTCAAACGTATGGCGCTTCGCTGCAACAGGATATGTATCTGGATCTTCAACAAGCCCCACCACTTCGATGTTCTTCGCCTGCATTTCAACTGCTTGTCCTTTGCCTTGCGAGGCAACGAGTTCACCAGTTGCAACAATTGAAGCGCCCGTAGTAAGTTGCAATACTTCAGATTCGTAATTATCCAAATCGCTCGGTGCAACAATTTGTAATAAATCAAAACACGTGCCGTCTGAAAGTTGAATAAAAGAGAGCCCAGCCTTTGAATCACGGCGTGATCGAACCCAGCCACTCACTGAAACTGAGGTGCCAATGACTTGCTCTGGATCGGGGGCAAGAAGGATATCTTTAAGGGTTGTTGTGCCAAGGTCAAAAGCCATTGTGTTGTCTCCTGTTGAAGTCGGGCAATAATAACAGGCAACCCCCTGCCAAGACGGCAGATGAAGGCTAAAAATAGCGATCTTTGACACGAACCACCCCCATCAAAACGGCACAGTTTTTGCTCCATATCATCTTGTGATGCAACCGCATAATTCCAATCCAAGATCCGACTTCAACAAGGGCAATCACCGCCTCAATTTACTGCTCACACGCGGTGGATGGCGGGAGGATGCAACAGTTGTGCAACTACCAAGTTTGCTTGAACCTATGGGAATATGCAGTTTGACGGCAAATAGCGGCGAAGAAGCCACGGATGTGATTGAAAATAACGTCATTCACATTGCCCTCGTTGATCTTTCGCTGCCTCTGCGTGCTGGTTGCACCAAGGGAACCCCCGCCGGTGAGCGAATCCTCCAATTGCTCAGAAGGCTCGATTCACCCCCACCAACCATCGTCCTTCGCCCACGACAAGCAAGCCAAAGAGCTGCCGATCGAAGTTTGGCACGGTCCATGCAAGAAGGAGCATTTACGGTGGTTGATCGCCCTGCGAGGCTAGAAACCATACTTGACGCATTGCGACGCGTGTTGCGACGCTGTTATCGAAATGAATGGCCTTCGTACTGAAACGAGGCTTGAAACAGGAACGACCTTCGCGGTCATAGAGAGAAACAGGAGTCCCCAAAATGAACGTAAAACCACTCGGAGACAAGTTAATTGTCCAAAGAGCAGAAGCTCAAACACAAACTGATAGCGGAATCTATCTACCAGAATCCGCAACTGACAAACCAAAAGAAGGCACCGTCATCGCAGTTGGTGATGGAAGACTCAACCATGACAATGGCGAGAGAATTCCCTTTACAGTAAGTAAAGGCGATCGTGTGATCTTTACTTCATACGCTGGCACTGAAATTAAAATCGATGACAATGAATATCTCATCATGACTGAGGATGATATCCTCGGAATTGTCGACTAAGGAGTTTCCAATGGAACGAGGACCACTTATTGAATGTTTGATCGATATGATCAACACCGACAAAGAACTCTCTCTCATTTTTTGGGGAGAAGATTCCCCTTTAGAAATCCGAAATGTTGAACGAGTTGAAGAACTCAATAGTTCGCATGGAATTCGCGTTACGACAAATGCAAATACACTTTGGATCGACAGTTCTCATGTCTCTGCGGCATGGCAAGCGCGATCTGATCTCAACTAAAACAAAGGAAAATACTACAAATGACTGCAAAACAAATTGCTTTTGATGTTGAAGCCCGTGAGCAAATGCTCCATGGAATTCAGAAACTAGCCAAAGCCGTAAAGACTACACTCGGACCATCGGGCCGCGTTGTTATTCTTGAAAAATCATTCGGCGCACCAACGATTACCAAAGACGGTGTTACCGTTGCGAAAGAAATAGAACTCGAAGACGCATGGGAAAACATGGGCGCTCAGATGGTTAAAGAAGTCGCTGCTAAGTGTTCAAAGGATGCAGGCGACGGCACGACCACTGCAACTGTATACGCTGAAGCAATCTTTACCGAAGGGTTGAAGAACATTACTGCTGGCGCGCACGCAAACCAAGTTCGCCGCGGAATCGACCAAGGCGTTGGCGCGATCGTTGCTGAGTTACATAAAATGTCAAATGACGTAAAAGATTCAAACGAAATTGCACAGGTAGGGATGTGCGCTGCAAATCAAGATCAAGAAATTGGTCGAATCATTGCAAAAGCTATGGACAAAGTTGGCAAAGATGGCGTCATCACAGTCGAAGAAGGCCAAAGCCTTGAAACAGACGTTGAACTTGTTGAAGGCATGCAATTCGATAAGGGCTACCTCAGCCCACACTTCGTAACAGATACTACAACAATGGAAGCGGTTCTTGAAGATTGCTACGTTCTTGTCCACGAGAAGAAAATTAATTCTGCAAAAGACCTTCTACCAATTCTTGGCAAAGTTGCTGAAAGCGGAAAGTCACTACTTCTTATTGCGGAAGACATTGACGGCGAAGCACTCGCAACTTTGGTCGTAAACCGACTTCGAGGTGTACTCAAAATTGCAGCAGTCAAAGCCCCCGGTTTTGGCGACCGTCGAAAAGCAATGTTGCAAGACATCGCGATTCTTACTGGTGCTGATCCAATCATGGAAGAACTCGGTATCAACATAGAAAACATCGATCTTTCAAACCTTGGTCGCGCCAAGAAAATTACGATTGATAAAGATGCGACTACCATCATCGAAGGCGCTGGAAAATCTAGTGACATCAAGGGTCGCATCGATCAAATTCGCGCCCAAATTGATAATACTTCATCTGACTACGATGCTGAAAAATTGCAAGAACGACTTGCAAAGCTTGCTGGCGGCGTTGCACAAATCAACGTTGGCGCTGCAACCGAAGTTGAAATGAAGGAAAAGAAAGCTCGTGTCGAAGATGCACTTCATGCGTGCCGAGCAGCAGTCGAAGAAGGCATCTTGCCTGGTGGAGGCGTCGCTGTCATCCGAGCAAGACGAGCACTCATCGCTGCACGAAAGAAAGCAAAAGGCGATGAAAAACTTGGCATTGATATTCTTGGTCGAGCACTTATGGCTCCAATCAAGCAAATCGCCGTAAATTGCGGACTAGACGGTTCAATTGTTGCTCAAAAAGTTGAAGAAGCAACTGACGATGCCTTCGGTTTCAATGGTCTTTCTGGAGAATATGAAGATCTTGTAAAAGCTGGAGTGATCGTGCCAACAAAAGTTGAACGCGTTGCACTTCAAAACGCAGCTTCAATCAGCGGCTTACTCTTGACGACAGATTGTGCGATTACTGACATCGCCGACAAGAAACCAGCAGCCGGCGGCGGTGGCATGGATGATATGGGTTTCTGATTCACCGATAGGTAATTAAAAAGAGTACAGGGGAGCATCGAAGAAAGATGCTCCCCTGTTTCATTTTGCACCGGTGATCCCCTCAATCATCGGCACGCACCTTCTCTTCCAAAAAGACATTCGCCACATTGCACGAAGCGGTTGCGATACAATGCGCCAAAGATGGCAAAAAAAAGATCACATCGCCGCAATTACCGACAGCAAAGTCACCAAGAATCTCACGCAAACGGCGAAATCACGCCTGTTCTTCAAGGGAATCCACTTGTCCCGACCGAAGAAGCACAATGGATAGACACGAATGATGGTGTCGTTGCTATTTGCGAAGAACTGAAAGCATCGAAAATTTTTACATTCGACACTGAGTTTATCGGAGAAGATTCGTATTTTGCAAAAACCTGCCTCATCCAAGTTGGTACTGCAGAAACGGTTGCACTCATCGATCCGTTTGCGGCAGATAATCTTACGCCTCTCTATACATTACTCTGCGATCCTGAGTGCACAAAGGTTGTACACGCTGGAAAGCAAGATTTTGAACCAGTCATGCGACTCTTTGGGAAACCCCCTGCCAATGTTTTCGACACGCAACTTGCTGCAGGTCTAATTGGTTTTCCATGGCCCATTGCACTTACAAAACTCATTGAAGTACTTTTGCAGCATGATGTTGGTGGACATTTCACACTCACACAATGGGATGCGAGGCCATTGACCAAAAGGCAAAAGTTTTATGCAGCAGACGACGTGAGATACTTGCTTGCCATCCATGACATTATTCAGAAAAAATTAGATACACTTGGAAGGCTTGAGTGGGTTGAAGAGGAATGTCAATCTCTCACTTCACCAAGCGAATTTGGATTCGATCTACAAACTACGGTCAAACGCATTTGTAAAAACAAGACCCCGCGAAAAAAAGAACTCCTCCGAATTCAATCGCTCGTGACGCTACGAGATTCCATCGCGCAACAAGAAAATGAACCGCCGCGATCTGTTATTCCAGATGACTGTTTAATCGCCATTGCAAGAAAACCATCGGACACACCAGAGCAACTTGCTTCCCTGAAGGGCTTTCCAAAAAATATTGCAATGCGATTTGGTAAAAATATTCTTCAATCCATTGTTGACGCGCAAGATCTTACACCTCTAACTTTACGTAAACCAAACCCAATTGAAAAAGAAGCAAACACCAGACAAGAACTTGACGGGCTCTGGTCGCTCTTTTGTGCTTGGTGTGTAGGCAACGAACTTTCTTCCAACCTTGTTGCAAGTAGAGCAACCTTTACTGATTGGTGCCTCGCTGTTCGCGCAGATACACAGCCACCAAGTTCACCACTCACAACCGGCTGGCGTTCACAGGTGATGCAGCCTTTTTCTGCATTTATGCAAGGTGAAGAAGAACTTCAATTTTCAAGAGACAATACATTTATTGCAAAGGTAAAAAAATAATGTCAACTCCATTTGATCCCCAACAAGCAATGGCTGACGCGCGGCACGAGTTTGGCGAACATGGCGGTGTCAACATGTCAATTGAAGCGAGTACGACATTTACTGTCATGACGCCGGACATGATGCCAGAAATTTTCGAAGGGCTACATGGACCAGATGATGGCGGTTGCTATTTGTATGGTCGCCACTTCAACCCAACTGTCTATGTTTTAGGAAGAATGGTCGCTGCAATGGAATGCGCTGAAGCAGGGTACTGCGCAGCAAGTGGACTTGCCGCAATTGCAGCAGTCATCATCCAACGCTGTGGTGGTGGTGGAACCGTTGTTTCTTCCAACACACTCTACGGTGGAACATGGGCGTTACTTTCTGAGTACTTGCCAAAAAATTGCAATGTTCAAACTTCTTTTGTTGATATTCAAGATCTCGACGCTGTTGAAGATGCTATGAAAAATGGAGCAAAGATTCTCTACACCGAATCACTTTCAAATCCAACATTACGCGCAGCGAACATCCCAGCCCTTGCAGAAATTGCACACAAGTATGATGCCATGCTCGTTGTAGACAATACGTTCACGCCTATGATGGTCAGTCCGATGCAGCTTGGAGCCGATGTGGTTGTACACAGTGCAACAAAATTTTTAAGCGGAGCTTCTGATGTCATCGCCGGTGTTATCTGTGCAAGCCAAGAGTTCATTAATGAACTGATGGATTTACATCTTGGCTCACTCATGCTCCTTGGACCGACAATGGATCCTCTCGTTGCGTTTCGGCTTTCACTTCGATTGCCTCACCTTGCAGCGAGAATGAAGGAACACAGTTACCGCGCGATGGAGTTCGCAAGGCGATTGCAAAAAATGGATTTAGACGTAACGTATCCGGGACTTGAATCACATCAAGATCACGCACTGTTCACTTCCCAACTCAACCAAGAGTATGGATACGGAGGACTCTTTACATTGGACATGGGAAGCGAGAAGAAAGCCTTTGCATTGTTAAATCACTTGCAAAACGAAGGGCAGTTTGGATACATGGCTGTCAGCCTTGGATATTTTGACACGCTCATGTCTTGCTCTGGCGCATCAACTTCGAGTGAACTTTCTGAAGAAGCCCTTCAAGAAGCGGGCATTTCACCCGGACTCGTTCGATTCTCAATTGGATTGACTGGTGGTATTGAGCAGCGGTGGAAACAAATGGAAGAAGCAATTTCGCACGCTAATTCAGTCTGCTGCTGATAATTTGGTACGCTGCAACTACTCATGGCTCGCGAACGTATCATCACACCAAAAGAAGTAAAAGAAGATGTTCCTTCTGAAGATAGCAATCTCTTTTCGGGATCCCCTGTTAATGTCAGACCGAAAAGTTTAGATGAATACCTTGGTCAATCTGAACTCTTACAACGGCTTGGCATTGCGCTTGATGCCGCCAAAAAACGTGACGATCCAATGGAACACGTTCTGTTGTACGGACCTCCCGGTCTTGGTAAGACCACGCTTGCACATGTCATTGCAAATGAACTAGGCACTCGAGCATGGGTAACATCAGGACCCGCGCTCACAAAAGGCAGCGATCTTGTTGGCACGCTCACACGAATGGAAGCAAATGATGTTCTGTTCATTGACGAAATTCACAGGCTTCCTGCTTCAGTTGAAGAATATATTTACCCTGCAATGGAAGATTACAAAATTGATTTCACATTAGACACAGGGATGCACGCACGTGTAGTTTCTTATTCACTTAAACCATTTACATTAATTGGCGCAACAACACGCGCAGGTTTACTCACTGGTGCTTTGCGAAGTCGATTTGGCATCGTGCACAATCTTCGCTTTTACAATGTGGATGAACTTACTGATATTCTCGAACAAGCTGCAAAAAAACTTGAAGGCGTGTGTGTACATAAAGATGCACTACGCACAATTGCATCGCGAAGCCGTGGCACACCTCGAATCGCATTGCGTCTACTCCGCCGTGTTCGTGACTATGCTGAAGTTCGTTGCGGTGGTGACTTCAGTGATGCGGTTGTAAACGCTGCACTCGCACTCGAAGGGATCGATGAAGTTGGTATGGATTCGCTTGATCGTACATATATGGAAACGATTGAAACAATCTATGACGGTGGTCCTGTTGGGGTCGAAGCTGTCGCTGCTTCGATGGGTGAAGATGCTGGTACATTGCAAGATGTAGTGGAGCCATATCTCCTTCAAGCTGGATTTCTCGCAAGAACCCGCCAAGGCAGGCAGATAACTTCTAAGGGTCACGAATGGCTTAATGCAGGCAAAAACAGTACCTAACTCTCTTTTTGACAACTACTTACACTCGCTTTCCTGCCTATAAAAAAACGTTTTTTTAAAAGAAAATCGCTTTTTTTCGGATTTTCCTCTTGGCAATTGAGCATTTATCGACAATGCTATGGTTGATCGATCAGGCTAGCGCAGTCTGAGGTGGTTTGGCAGATCTCGATCACATGTCTCCGATCTGCACCCTGCGGTGGGTGATTTAGCCTACCATATAGTATTCACGCCACTTTAATTACGTTTTCTTGCGTGTTTATCTGTGGTAAAAAGGAACCCGACTGTAGGGCATACCGTATACATTTGTAGCGCAAAAAAAAGGAATCGTGCAATGAACAAAAAACAAAACAACAAACATGGTTTTACCATCGTTGAACTCTTGGTGGTCATCTCGATCATCGCATTACTTGTGGGTATTCTTGTACCCGCGGTGAACAAAGCGAGAGACACAGCAAAAATGACACAGTCGAAGAGTAATCTTCACCAAGTCACAATTGCACTGTCAAACTACGCTGCTGACTGGAATGGTGACCACTACACCACTGCACCTCCAAACCTTTCATCTGGAGCACGCCGCGGACTCACAATTGCAGCAGCAACTAGTCAAGTGGCTGGCGGATCAACCCCACTGGGAATTCGTTTAGGTGAACACTCACAAGGTGACCAAACATATGTATTCTTCCTCAACAACCAAGAAGGTGTAGCACCTTACCTCTTTTACAGTGGGAATACTGGCGCTACCTCTTCTGGTAGTAGACCAGCAATGCCGGGCTTTGGAACATGGCGATATCCAAACGCACTTCAATGTGCTGAATACATGAATGGACTTCCTCTCCACAAGGCATATTTTTCTCCAAAAGACACAATTGCCCTTCGGTCGCTTGAAGGCTGTGAATCATTGAACGGTTCATATTGTGTATCAAGTAGAGGTGCAACTATTTGGGGTTGGTCAGCAGAATGGAACTCAAATATGATTTTAGCTCCATCAAGTTACTGCATTTCCCCAGCAATGATGTACAACGCTCAGGTGTACGCGTGGGATCAAGATGCAGATGTTACTTTCACAGATCCTATGGATATCAATACTGGTTTCCGACCTAGTACTATTGACCAAGCTCAATTTCCTAATCTTAAATCTTGGCTCATGGAACACTACTGGTTACAAAACCCAGTAACTGACTGTGGCTTGAACTGGGACGGCAGTTGGTTTACCAACTTAGATGGATGTTGGGACGGTTGTGAACCATTCCACTTTAATAACTCCTACAAATCTGCTCCTATCACAGCTTTTGCTGATGGACATGTTGGGACTTTCGAAGTCGCACAAGCAGATCGTGACGATGCACTCGTTGCCCAATCAAACGGAATGGGTCTTTGGCACCGAGAAACTGGTGATGATGATAACGGTTACTTCAACGACCGTGGATCTGACTGGGTTAATTGGTCAGGTCACACGCACACTACTGGTGGTATCAAAGGTAGAGATATCCTAGGTAAATAACACCTAACACATTTTGCGTATACACGAGAAAACCGCGTCTCTGAGACGTGGTTTTCTTTTGCGCAGCTGGGTTCCATCTGAAGCACTCCACGCTTGCTGCAACTTCGCGTGACTTCGTCGGGCTCCATCGATGACCCATAAAGGGTCACTTGCTTCGCCCTCCTAGTCACACTTGTTTCGCTAGCGCCTGAAGCACTACATATGAAACCCAACTGCGCTTGCTCCGCTGATCCCATGAAGCACTCCACGCTTGCTGCAACTTC
>JACNLW010000033.1 GCA_014381305.1 Planctomycetota bacterium | reverse complement strand
TGAAGCACTCCACGCTTGCTGCAACTTCGCGTGACTTCGTCGGGCTCCATCGATGACCCATAAAGGGTCACTTGCTTCGCCCTCCTAGTCACACTTGTTTCGCTAGCGCCTGAAGCACTACATATGAAACCCAACTGCGCTTGCTCCGCTGATTCCATGAAGCACTCCACGCTTGCTGCAACTTCGCGTGACTTCGTCGGGCTCCATCGATGACCCATAAAGGGTCACTTGCTTCGCCCTCCTAGTCACACTTGTTTCGCTAGCGCCTGAAGCACTACATATGAAACCCAACTGCGCTTGCTCCGCTGATCCCATGAAGCACTCCACGCTTGCTGCAACTTCATGTGGAGCTGCGTTTAATTCACCTGCGGTCTTGTTACAATGCAAAAATGCCAGAAACGCAAGAACGCCTCCCCGCTACTATCGATTCAATACTCGATCTCGTTGGAAACACTCCCCTTCTGAAAGTGCACACACTCGACACAGGCACATGTGAGTTGTTTCTCAAAATGGAATCCCAAAACCCCGGTCAATCGATCAAAGATCGCATCGCTATCACAATGATCGAAAAAGCAGAACGTGAAGGACACTTGAAACCGGGAGCTCGTCTCATCGAAGCAACTGCTGGCAATACTGGTATTGCCCTTGCACTGGTGGCTTCCCAAAAAGGATATGATATTACAGTCGTAGTTCCTGACAAAATGAGTGAAGCGAAGATAGATCACCTTCGAGCAATGGGCGCAACCGTCATCATGGCTCGAAGCGATGTCGAAAAGGGAAACCCGGAATACTATCAAGATGTTGCCAAACGACTCTCTGAAGAGAACGGTTGGTACTACATCAACCAGTTTGAAAACGATGCCAATGTTGAAGCGCACTACTCAACAACTGCACCCGAACTTTGGGAACAGATGGATGGAAAAATAGATGCAGTGATTGCTGGTATCGGTTCAGGAGGAACAATCACCGGCCTCGGTCGATACTTCAAAGAACAAAATCCAGATATTGAAATCATACTTGCTGATCCCGAAGGCTCGATTGTCGCTCCACTTGTCAATGATGGAGCACACGTCTCTCCGGGCGCTTGGCTTGTTGAAGGGATTGGAGAAGATTTCGTTCCACCCATCACCGATCTTGACGTCGTGACAAGTGCTATTGCAATTAGCGACAAAGAATCATTTGAGACCGCAAGAGCGTTACTTAAAGCTGAAGGCATTCTTGCTGGTTCATCAACAGGAACACTTGTTGCCACGGCATTACGATGGTGTAAACAACAAACAGAACCAAAGCGCGTTGTTACTTTTGTGTGCGACCACGGGTCAAAATATTTAGGAAAAATGTTCAATGATTATTGGATGCTTGATCAAGGATTCCAAGATCGTACATCGTATGGAAACCTTAGAGATCTCATCAGCCGCAGACACCAACGCAAAGAAGATCACACACTCTCACCAACTATCCCACTGATCCAAGCAATAAAGACGATGCGGTTGTATGACATCAGCCAACTCGCAGTTGTCGATAGTCAAGGATCTGTTGTAGGCATTATTGATGAATCAGATGTTCTTCTTGCTGTCACTAAAAATAATGAAAACTTTGCTTGCCCCTGTTCTGATTTCATGACTTCCAATCTCGACACCATCAATGCGAGTGCTTCTATAGACGAACTTGTACCACTCTTTACCCAAGACAAAGTTGCAATCGTCCTTGATGACGAAAATAATTTTCTTGGTCTCATTACAAAAATAGATCTCATCAACCACTTACGTAGGCAGTTACCACGTTGACCAATACCAAACGATTTGATTCAAAAGTTGTCCATGCAGGACAGTCTCCCGAACCTGTAACCGGTGCAGTGATGCCGCCCGTCTTCCTTTCTTCCACCTACGTGCAAGAATCGCCCGGTGTGCACAAAGGTTTCGAATACACCAGAAGCCACAACCCAACTCGGTACGCGATGGAACGATGCATCGCAAGGCTTGAGGGGTCTGATCTCACTGAAGCAGATGATGCTTCCTACGGTGGATTTGCGTTTGCCAGTGGAATGGCTGCAATCGGAACACTTCTCGAATTGTTCGACTGTGGAGATCATATCGTTGCCATGGACGACCTCTACGGTGGAACACATCGTCTCTTCTCTAAAGTAAGAGAAAGATCCGCAGGGCTAGAGTTTTCCCACGTTGATCTCACCAATGCGGATGCACTTGCAGATGCAATTCAAGAAAACACAAAACTTATCTGGATCGAAACACCAACAAATCCAACGCTAAAAATAGTCGACCTTGAAGCGATTGCAACAATTGCAAAAGATCGAGGCATTTTGCTTGCTTGCGACAACACGTTCGCAACACCAGCGATTCAACTTCCGCTCTCTCTCGGTTTCGATATTGTGATGCATTCGGGCACGAAATATATTGGCGGACACAGCGATGTGGTGTGCGGTATTCTCGTAACAGGACAAAAAGAATTAGCAGAAAGAATACGGTTCCTTCAAAACTCCGTCGGCTCTGTACTTGGTCCCTTTGACTCTTATCTTGCACTCCGAGGCATCAAAACTCTTGGTCTTCGAATGCGAAGACATTGTGAAAGCGCACTTCGTATTGCATCATGGTTAGAACAACACGATGCCATTGACCGCGTCATCTATCCTGGACTCCCAAGTCACCCTCAATACGAGATTGCGAAAAAACAAATGACAATGGATGGCACGATTGCAGGCGGAGGCATGATCACATGCATTCTCCATGGTGGGCTTGATGCAAGTAGAACTTTCCTAGAAAAACTTCGTATTTTTGCACTTGCCGAATCTCTTGGTGGTGTTGAATCACTCGTAGAACACCCTGCAATTATGACACACGCATCGGTTCCTCCAGAAATGCGAGAAACTCTTGGTATTGACGATGGGCTTGTTCGTCTTAGCATCGGAATTGAAGACTGCGAAGACTTACTAGAAGATTTAGAGCAAGCATTACAGTCACAATGAAAATGATCAATCTCATCCTTGGAACTCCGCCACAACAAAATTTTGATCTTGTTGAATCAGTTCAAAGTAAAAATGAGCAATGGCGAGATCTTTGGGATGGACCACTGCGGTCAGAGAATGAAAGAAATGTCAACGCCCTTGTTTCGTCTTTGCGACCAAACTGTACAAACTTACTTGTCATTGGTATTGGGGGATCGTCACTTGGATTAAAAGCGATTCAAAACGCTTTGTTAGATCCAAACTGGAATCTTCTTTCACACGAGAAACGGAACGGTCCTCGATTGTTTGTGCTTGACAACATCGACCCAACAGTTGTCGCTTCAACTTTTGACACGATTAAAACAGATGACCCTCAACTAGAACACACTGTTGTTTGCGTCATCTCAAAATCAGGTGAAACCGTAGAAATTGCAGCAAATCTCATGGTTGCAATGCGGGAGTTATCCTCAGCAACCTTTGTTGCAATCACAGGAGAAACTGGATCACTCAGAGATTTTGCGAGTAAAAAGGGTTGGGAAACACTCCTCGTTCCTGAAGGGGTCGGTGGACGGTTCAGTGTCTTATCACCAGTTGGATTGTTTCCAGCCGCAATGTGCGGAGTTGACATTGTTGCTTTGCTCGATGGTGCCAAAGAAATGGCAGCGCATTGCAAATCAACAGACAACATTGCATTTTCACTTGCAACCTTTCTTGCGGGGTATGTTGTTGAAAATAGAACAACACAAGTGATGATGCCATACTGCACCGGCTTAACAAATCTCTCGCATTGGTGGGTACAACTTTGGTCCGAATCACT
The DNA here is from genome assembly GCA_014381305.1 of Planctomycetota bacterium. Lineage (GTDB taxonomy): Bacteria > Planctomycetota > Phycisphaerae > Phycisphaerales > SM1A02. The sequence continues at coordinate 28,598 of JACNLW010000033.1, read as the reverse complement.
TGGGAAAATAAATGAAAATGGTGTTCGAATCGGACCAACTCCACTCGTTGCAATTGGCGCAACTGATCAACACTCCATGTTACAACTTTGGCGTGAAGGTCCCGCAGATAAAGTTATTGGTTTCATTGGTGTTGCCTGTGATGATGACATTTCTTTAGGTGAACAAACAATATCAAAAAATATATCATGGCTCTGCGACAAAACAATGCGGCAGGTCTTGATTGCAGAGCAAGAAGCAACTACGCAAGCAGTTTCTGAAGCAGAACAAGTCGCGTGGACATTAACACTTCCGGAAGTGAATGCGCATGCCATTGGACAGTTCTTCGCACTTTGGGAAATAACAACCGCCCTAGCAGGCTGTCTACTCAATGTGAATCCATACGATCAGCCCGGTGTCGAACTTGGAAAAATATTGACTGCTGATAAGTTGCGGTGACGATCACATTCCTGCGATACGGGGCGGTCTAACTTCTTTCAGATCGCTCTGGTTAAACTCCGAGGCACCCTCGTTTTCAAGCCGAATCGCATCGTACACTTCTTTTCGATGCACTGGTATATTCGATGGAGCTTTCACACCGATGCGAACTTTGTCTCCTCGGATATCCACGATGGTCAACTCAATGTCATCACCGATCATAATTGTTTCGTCCCGATGGCGTGATAGAACTAGCATAGTTAGGGTCCTTCCTCAAGGGTTTTGTGCAATACAGCACGTGGGAGTCCTTCCTTGGACTTTCCCAGTTATATAGATTCAAATTAAGCAGAAATGCGTTGCTCCGAAGCAATACGAACAATCTCGTGGCGAGTTGTCCAACGCTTGTCCACCAGTACAAGCTGCATTGCTTTTCTACTTCCTAAATTTACGACAATTGGACCTTGCAAATTGACTGTCAAGGCAAGATCGTATTTGTTTACAATTACGAATGTTTGTGCAGCATCTAAATCTGTGAGCTCTAGTTCATCCATTTGCTCTCTGCGCACATTCGCTTGATATTCTGGTACCCAAGTAGATGGATCAGTGACAACAAAAGCCAATTCGGGCGCTTCAGTTGATTGAAGCCAATAAAAAAGCCCGTCATCGTCGGGTTGTAAGAGTGCGTATGTTGTATAACTTGAAAAACCAAGCAAGCCCGATGGAAACTCTATGATTCTAGTCGCATCGACCTCGACTGATCCAAATCTCGTTGTCTGCACTTTCATGTGTATCGCAATCCTTGCGGTCTGACTCAATCCTTCGGTCCTCGCAAACTCAGCGAGCGAACATCCTGTCCGAGGGGAAACAACGAGAGCCGCCGCGCTGATCCCACTGCCAAATGGCAGTCAAGAAGCCATCGGCATGATGCCCCCTCCTTCGATAATCTCTCTTGTCCAAGTCCGGTAACCCCTCTAGCGCCCTACCGCATCACGATGACTAAAACCAAAATTAGGCAAACGGCACCCAACGCTACCATCAAGATCCGATTGGTCCGCTGCACACTATTGACGTGGCGCTGGAGTGCTCTAAAGGCAGGACTTCCCGGTTCGTCACGTACAGCACCATCACTGTCATTGTCACTATTGTTCTCTGCCCGCTCCGTATTGGGTTGTGCTCGAATTGGCACTGAGAGCGGCTCCGAGCACGTTTCAAAAATCGCTGTGTCACCTAAAAAAGAAGAAACTCCGTTTGCTTCCACTTTCTTCGATTTGTTTTCTTCGAGCCCAAGAGAATCTCGATCTCGATATCCGCCAAAAGCAACATCGCACATATGACATGCGAGTGAAGTAGGATCAACATGTTCATCACAGCGATGGCAACGACCAAGAAGATGTGCAATTCCCGGTACTCTTTTTGCAAGAATCCACAATTGCCTTGTCGTCGGACCTCTGACAAGAGAAAATCGATTGAGCTTCTTGTCTCCTATTTTTTCAACGAGAAGGTCATACGTCATTCCTGGCGCGAATGGATTGTCCTCGTCGCGTATAAACCAAGGACCAAATGATGCTTCAGCCAAAAGAAGACCATCTGCGTCTAACTTACCCCCGCATTGCTTGCATACGGATTGTTCATATTGGGTCTCCCCACACAGTGGGCAGGCGAGTATCCTTTGCTTAGCCATGAACCACAGAATACTCAACCTACCTGTATTTGTCTTGATCATTCTTGCATTTTTTCTCGGTTGCGGAGAAAAAACATCGAAACCATTTCAAAATAAAGTCAAAATAGATCGAAAAACTCCTTCTAGAGTAGTTGCAATCGTTTCTGGGCAATCAATAACTCGGCAAGATATGTGGGATCATTTAGTTGAATCAAGTGGTGATGAAATCTTCCAAGATCTGTTGCTTAGCCGCGCAATTCAACATGCGTTCGACCAACATCACTTACCCGAGTTAACCCATGAAGAAATTAATTTCGAGAGAAATGTTCTTCTCCGCACGCTCCAAAACAATTCCGCTTCTGATCTCAATCTCATATTAGCAAAACGTGGCTACGGAAAAATTCGCCTTCAAGCACTTTGTAAAAGAAATGCTGGGTTAAGAAAACTTGTGCAACAAAATATTAATATCACAGATGCCTCTGTACAGAGAATGTTTGCCTTACTGCATGGCCCAAAATTCCCTGTACAAATACTCGTTACATCGACACTGGACCAAGCTTCACAAGCGCGAAGAAATATTCAGGATGGAGAATCTTTCGCAACTGTTGCACAACGCATCTCCATTGATCCAAGCAGTCCAATGGGCGGCGTCGTTGCACCAATTAGCCCAGCAGATCCGCTTTGGCCAACTTCAGTTCGAGAACTGATCCAAACATTAGAAGTTGGTGATTGTTCACCCCCAATATTAATCGAAGACCGCTGGTTGCTCATCACTGTGACCGACCCCCCAACAGTGCAAACCGTTCACCTTGCCGACGTCCGAGAAGAGATGGAACAATTGAGCAGGCTAGCAATGGAGCAACTAGAAATGGATCAGTTATCCAAACGACTCCGTGCAAATATAAATCCGAATATCATTGATCCAACATTAAAACGAGCATCGCAACGATAAAAAGTTACGTTTTTATTGAAGCCATTCGCGCCAATGCAAATGGGAACAACAGAATGGCTGGCAAAAACACGCTAGCGATTGCTGGAATTCCGGGCAATGCCATTAACATAACAAAAGAACCACCAAACAAAATCGTGATTGAGATACCTGCGCACCGAACGGACTGTCGGACAATTGATATCTGTTCTTTTGTAACAAAGAGCGGGATCACTATCAACATTGCAAAAATATTCATCGCAATTGTTGAAAACCTTGCATACCAGTGGCGTTTTAGTAATCCAATATCAAAAGTGCCCACCGTTTCCAACATTTGATTGAGTTGAGAAATGCCAAGTAGACCGAGATATTGTCCGTATCGATGTAATGTAAGCAAATGGGGAGAAAGATCAGTTTCGAAAAACGCAACATCTTCTGGTGCGTAGGCTGTTACTTGATTCTTCTCATCTCCTGTTGTGATCAGTGATGATTTTCCATCTTCTAATGCCCAACCAAGTTTTTCGCCATCCCAAGTTGCGTTTGTTGCGTACACTCGTTGGATCATTTGACCGGTTTTGTTGCGAATTAAAAAAGTTGGGTACGAGAGAATTCCAGTTGCAGGATCAAGAGATGAAGCGATCAAGAGTGTGTTGTTTCGGTCGGGAGTAAATGGCACAGGAAACGCTTGTACAGAATCATTTCCAACATCACCATGTGATCGAAGTAATAGTGGTGCCACATTTGGCAACATAAATTCTTGATTTAAAAGTGCAACTCCACTGATGAAACACGCAACCGCTATAAATGGCGTTGCAACACTGCGAAGTGAGATGCCCGCAGCCATCATTGCAACAAACTCACGAGATTTCCACATTTGTGCTGCGGTGAAACCCATTGCACCAATTGCGATAAGTCCGTGAAAATAAGCATACACTTGAAAAACTCGAGGTCCTTCAAAACCAACTGCAACGTACAAAATGGCGTAAATTCTTGCAAATATTCCACCATCTTCAGCCATTCTCACAGCGGCTTTATCAAATTCTTCGAGATTCACAATAAGATCTATCATAGAACCAAGAACAAATATCAAAACAAACAAGATGATGAAATTCATCGTCATGCGTGTCACAATTGATTTTGTCAACTTACTCATTTAGTGGATCCTCAGTTTCTTCCACGAAAACAGAATGAGAATAAGCATTCCAATGTTTCCTGACCACATGATGGTAAACCCAAAAGCCATTCGTCCATCACGAACAATCTGACCTCCTGCGAAGACGAGGATCACAGCAACAACCGTCGGAAAGAACACTCTTGTGAATGTGCCTAGTGCTGTTTTGTTACGAAATCGAATTGCAGTAATACTACCAAGTAGAACTATCAATACTGCACTTGCACTCATTGCCCACCGTTGGTTAATTCTACTTATAACTTGCTCTTGTAGATTTTGTAAATGTACAAGAAGCCGTTTTACTGCATTTGGAATTGAGCCTTTTTCAATGTCGCTTGCTCTCGAGAGCAACTCAGGAATATTGTTGCCAATCGTTGGTATTGCAATGTCAGCATCCACATGCAGCGCCTGAATCTGTAATTCAGTCCGGCGATTTTCGCCTATTTCGCCAACACCAACGCGAACTTCGCCTAACAAAAGTGTCAAAGAAGTAATTGTTCCGTCCTCAGCTTGATCTGGTTTCAAACGAGCTGTTTGGGGAATGAGTAGACTTGTCTCTCCACTCCTTCTTGTCAAATCCACTTCAATTTTTCCTCTGAATTTGCCATTTGTAACACGATTTGCTTTCACATTAAAATGTTGATTATTGATTGAAGATATAAACCTCATTTCATTCTTTGTGTTGAAATATGCTGACAAAGAATTCCAATATTCTTGCAAAATAATTTGATCTCGAAGATACTCAACCGCTTTTCTTACTGGTGGATAGAGTGCGGGATTTTCTTCTGCGTGTAACAATTCGCTTCGAGTCATCGTTGCGGGTCTGCGATTTGTTTCTGAATGCATACCAATAGCGTGTGTTAACTTGCTATCAAGTGCACCTCTGGTCGAACCTGCTCCGCCACCATCATCCGTCCATTGCACAGTATTCATACTTCGAATATGCAAAGATGATTCTTTGTTTTTTTTATCAATGTCAATTGAAGTTGCGGATGAAGTGAGATACATTTCTGGACGATTTTGTGAATTTACTTTTGCAACTGCTGCTCGATCTAACACTATTCGATCGCCATACTCTCCGCCAAGGAAAACTCGTTCTGCCCAGATCACTAAATCACCTTGGACAAAGGGAGCGTGTTGTTGAATAGATCTTGTCAGCATTCGTGGCATGTCTGCTGCGAGTGATTCCGCCATCTTTCCAATAAAACTCGGGATCACCCACTGCGTGAGTACGCCCAACAGAATTGTTAACGAAAGTCCAAGCGCTGCAAATGGTGCCAAGATTCGAGTGTAGGATTGACCAGCAACTGCCATTGCGATTATTTCGTTGTCTTGTGAAAGGCGGTGAAAAGTCAACGTGACTGCAAACGCAGCTGCGAATGGAAGCGCGAACTGCAGCATCGGGATCATGGCGTAACCTACAAATATTGCAGCATCAAGCGGAGAAATCAAACTGTCATTCGAAAGTGGTTTGATCGCTGCTCCAAATGCAATGACAACCACCAAGACGGCTGCGGTGAGCGCGAATTGCCGGAGCATATCTAAAAGCATGTATCGATAGAGCCGCCACGGCATAGTGTGCGCATTATGACGTGTGCCCCACCGATCGCAACCCGCTAGTAAACAAACAATCTATTCCTTCAAGCTGCCAATGCTCCAGAACGCTTTTATAAATCAAAAACCGAGCATTTGACGCCAGAGCAATAAACTCACCCCCGGAATAAATTCACCCCCGGAATTAATTCACCCCCGGTGAGTTTATTAGACCGCGGGTGAATTAATCGCATTATTTGCGTTATTTTTCTCGGAGCACTGTTTGCGATTATTTCACCCGGGGTCAGTTCTTTGGAATTAACTCACCCCCGGAAATAAACTCACCCCCGGTGAGTTTATTCGCTCGAAACTTACCCCGGACATGATGAGTTATAGGACTATAAAGATGGCAATGTAGGCAATCAATGCCACTCGCATCGATTGAAGGTTCAAAATTGTGACAATCAAGGAAACTCACGCCGATGCGTCTCCTCGATGGTTTCGATGAATAGCGTATGTATTCTCGTCACCATCGTTCTAGAAAAGGCATCGCCCTCCTAGAAGTCATGATTGCTGTTGGCTTACTCACGCTTGCTGTGAGTTCGATCACCCAAGCAATTGTTGCTGCCCAACAACAAAATCTTGAAGTTCGCGAACGAATCGTTGCGAGCATCGCTGCGGAATCTCTCCTCTCACAAATTGGTGAATCCGATTGGGAGATTCTAGATACGTGGCATGGTTTTGAAGAAGAGGTCGGTTCGCTCACTGATCCAACGGGGCTTGCCCTCGAAGGCGATTGGAAACAAGTTGGAAGAAAAGTGACAATCAGACCAACAGAAATTTTCGTCGATGCATTACAAATTTACATCACTGGTAAAACGATCAACGTCATTGCATTTACAAAAAACGACCGAGAGTTAGCAAACCTTGAAAGATTTATTGCGGAGCCAAGTTCATGAACCGACGCGGTCTTACATTATTGGAAATGATATTAGCGATCGGAATCACCGCGATCATCGGCGCTGCTATCGCATCCATGATGGCGGCAGTTTCAAATGGTCTTACTTCAAGAGATGATGGTCGTCGCACAGCAGTACAACTCGCAACAACGCAAGTTCGACTTTCTGCATACATCGCGCCAGCCCGCTGCCTTTTGGATAAAGGTGACACCACACTAACCATCTGGCTTGATGATGCTCGCGAAAGTGGCACTGTTCACGCTTCTGAAATTCGCTGGCTTACTTTTGATGCGCCCAACAAGGCCTTCATCGTAAAATTTATTGATTTCCCTGACAACTGGTCACAATCCATGATTGATGCTGCGGATACTGAGTGTGACGAGTCGACAAATTACAACGAGATGCTCACAACCTTCGAATCATCTGACTTAGTCAGTGAATTCGCGCTTGTAGATGCAATGGAAACATGCTCAATTTGGATAAATGAGATAGATCCGATCTCTGCAACCAGAATCTGCGTACGATTTTCACTCAGCACAAATTTTGGACCATCAAGTGAAGCCCTTGTCGACGAATCAATCCGTCAACATCTTCCACCACAGGAGCAACAGTAATGCATGAACGACGAGGAATCGCACTGATGCTTGTTATGGTTGCCATTCTTGTCACTGGCACGATGGCTGTTGCATATTTCGGAAGTACAGACAACTCAATTGCAATTGGAACTAACATTGAATCGGCGGCACGTGCGCGTGCAGTCGCTGAATCTGGGCTCGAAGTTGCGATAGCAATTCTTGAAACTGATACAGAATGGCAAACTGAACACATCGACGGTGTTCTTCTTTCTGAATTCCACATTGACGATGGTATTGTTTCAATTTCCGTAGTAGACGCGAACACATCGTTGCCACCTAATGAAGAAACAAGCGAAGTAGAAATAACGATCACCTCTACAGTCAACCAAGTTACGCAAACAACACAAGCGTACGCGACAATAATTCCAAATGAAGAAGAGTATGATTTTGATTTCAGTGAATACGCTATCTTCGCAACATCATCAATCGAAATCGACGACGTTGCATCGGTTCAACTTTGGCAAGCGTCTCCCCTTTCGTTGCAAGCAAATCCACTTCGCATTGGCACGCTCGCGACAGGACCCCTTTCCGTTGAAATAGATTCACCAACACAACGCAGTCCTCTTGAATTACATGCACCGAGCAATGCATCGTCAATGCTATCGAGTGCCTCGGTTGAGAGACATGGTTTTACAGGTGAACCAATCCTGCCTGCCCCACCTTCTGCACCAACAAGTGGATCAATCCTCACCCTTTCAAGCGCAGAAACAGAACACACAACGGATCGTTCAGGTTTTTCAAGTTGGATCCAGAATTTTGCATTTGGAAATCGGCACAGCAACAGATCTACAAACAATAACACTGTTATTCAATCGGGCACCTATGACATGGAAACATTACATCTCGATGTTGGCAACACTATTGAAATTCAAGGTGATGTGACAGTAAATGTGCAACAAGATTTTTTACTCAACGGCACAAAAATAATACTCGCAGACAATGCTACACTTACTATGCATGTTGCCGGTGATGTACATATTTCATCAAGCTACATCGGAAATGAAAATCAATCGCACCAATCTTGGATGGACCCATCAAGAGTACAACTTTTTGGGCATGGCAACAATGATTGGGAAATTGATGGCATTACAACTATCAAGGCAGAAATTTATGCACCCGAGAGTGAAGTTTCATTTGAAGGAATTTCAACATTATGCGGCAGAGTTGCCGCTGACGAAGTATCGATGGAAGGCGCATCTCGCTTGTTGTATGACGCGACCCTAGATCACGGTGGGTACGCAGACCACAACAGCCCTCTTTACGATGACGATGGTCAATTGTTTTCTGAAATTGGAAACATGACTGAATTAAATGCCGACCTCATCAACTCAATCATCGCTTCAATAAGTGATCAGGAGTACGCTTCTGCAACGAACCGCTGGGCAGATTGGCGAGATGAACCAACAGCAAGGCCAAATGACGTCATCTTTATAATGTTGATGTTCGCAGCAGACACCCATCGCTGGGAAGAACTTGTCAGGCAAGCACGCAGAGAACATGGAACAATGCTCGCCGGAGGAATCAAACAATGAGACGATCAGGTTTTACGCTTGTTGAATTAATGATGTCGCTCGCTGTTCTCGCAATTCTTGCAGCACTTGCAGTCCCCCTAATCGGGGATACTGATGCCCTTCGTCTTGATGCAGCGGAGCGGTTACTCACAAGTGATCTGGAGCACACACAAATTCTTGCAATTACACATCCAGAAGATGCGTATGGTCTTGTCATTCACGAAAATGGTACGGGATGGCACATTGCGCTGATCAGCGATCCAGAAATACCCGTTTTAGAAACCAATTCTGATGATCCCCTCACACTCACAGTTGGAGAAGGCAGAGGCAGACCTGCAGAGGGTGTGTCTCTGAGCACGAACGCAGCGGACAACATCATTGCTTTTGATTCTACGGGTGGCCTTGCTGATTTCACTCTGGAAACATCCATCTCACTCATTATTGGTGAAAGTGATAGCGCCCTTTTAATTGCAGCGAGCACTGGTACGATCAGCTACGAATAACTTTACTTTACGCCGTACTCCTTGAGTTTACGATACAGCGTTCGCTCGCCAATCCCAAGCAAATTTGCAGTTTGTTCGCGATTCCCACCTGTCATCGCGAGTGTTTGACGAATTGCTTCTTTTTCAAGTTTATCTAAGCCCACTCCAGCGAGGCTTCCCAAATCTGGTGCATCGTCAGATTGACTACTTCTAACTTCATCTGGAACTTGTGCAAGTTCAATTTTTTTCCCGCTCGACATCACTGCCATTCTTTGCACAACATTCATCAATTCGCGTACATTTCCGGGCCAATCATACCCAACCAAGCGTAACATCGCGGGTTCTGAAATTTCCGGAATAGAAATAGCCATGTCTGCGGCGTATTTTCCAAGCGCGTGATTTGCCAAGAGCGGAATGTCTTCACGACGATCACGCAAAGGAGGAATTTTTATCTCAGCTCCCTTAATTCTAAAAAGCAAATCTTCTCTAAACTCACCAGTTTTGCATCGTTCAGGTAAATCCTGATTTGTTGCAGAAACAAAACGAACGTCGGTAGATCGTGAATTATTTTGCCCAAGACGAATAACATCACCCGTTTCTAAAACACGAAGTAATTTGGCTTGCATTGTTGGTGGCATATCTCCAATTTCATCCAAGAAAATTGTGCCATTGTTTGCGTATTCAAAAATACCTTCGCGATCTCTATCCGCTCCTGTAAACGCGCCTCGGACGTGACCAAAGAGTTGGTCTTCAATGAGCGATTCGCTTTGACCTGCACAGTTAAACGCCACGTATCTTTTCGAAGCACGTTTGGAATGATTGTGCACAGCCTTGGCAACGAGTTCCTTCCCTGTACCTGACTCACCAGTAATCAGAATTGACAAGTTACTTTGAGCAACTTGCCTAATCAGTTCAATTACTTTTGTAATTGCCTTTGACTCACCAATGATCCCTTCAAAACCATAGGCAGAATCAACTTGGCCTCGGAGACTTTCATTTTGTTGCCGAAGCATGACAAATTCGAGCGCTCGAGTTGATAAATTTCGAAATACATCAAGATCAAGTGGCTTTTCAATAAAATCGTATGCACCGCCCTTAAGAGATGCCTTTGCCGTTGCAATATCACCATGGGCTGTCACTACGATTGTCGCACTGCTGTCTTGATGTTCCTTTGCCAAGGCGAGAACTTTCAAACCCGAATCTTCCTCCTCCATCACCATATCCGTGATCACAAGATCAAAACTACCAAGCGTTAATTCTGATCTCGCTGATTCAAGTCCATCAACTACCGTACAGACATGACCGAGCCGCCGGAGTGCTTCTGCCATGACTTCCGCGTGATCCGGTTCATCATCAACAATTAAGATTTGTGCGTGGAGTTGTGACATGATTCGAGGATTGTACCTCATCTGAAATCTAACCCGCGGTCAGATTCTCAAGAACAAAGACCATTGGCGGCGATACAATCTATAGAGATGAGCCCAACACCCACTTTCCCCTTCAATGCCGATGAACTTTCTGGAAAAACCTTCCACTTTATAGGAATCGGTGGCTGTGGCATGAGCGGCCTCGCAAGGCTATTGAGTCAACTTGGTGCTTCTGTGTCTGGCACTGATTCAACCAAAACATCAATTACTGAATGCCTCATGAGCGATGGAATACATGTCGAGTACAACCAAGACGGACAGTCCATCGACCCAACAACGTCCGCAGTCGTTGCTTCAGCTGCTATTGCAGAAGAACACCCAGAAATTCTCGTTGCTGAAGAACTTGGTATCCCTGTTCTTTCATACGCAAAAATGCTCGGACTAGTACAACAAAGCAGAACTGCGGTCTGTTTTGCTGGTACGCACGGAAAATCAACGACCGTTTCCATGCTCAGTGCAATTCTCCTACACGCAGAAATGGATCCTAGTTTTATCGTTGGAGCAACGTGCGAACAAATTGGCGGATCAAGCCGAGTTGGATCTTCAACAATTGAAAGTGGTCGGCGAGTAAACGAACAGGGTATCTTGGTTTGTGAATCTTGTGAATTCAATCGTTCGTTCCATGATCACCATCCAACAACTGCACTCATTCATAACATCGAAGAAGATCATCTTGATGTATACGGTTCACTCGATGCAATCATCGAATCATTCAAACAATTTGCGATGCGTATTCCAGCAGAAAATGATGGTGGGTATTTACTCATCGGACATGACAACGCGCATCGACAACTCATCACTCCAAGTCTTGCGTGCAAGGTAGAAACTTTTGGTTTTCACCCTGAAGCTGACTATCAAATCATTTTTGATCCAGCAGTCCGACGAGTTGGTATCCTTCGAGATGGGATGTGGACCATTCAGTGGACCAATCCTATGCCCGGATCACATAATGCACTAAACGCTGCAGCTGCAGCAATACATGCTGCAAATCTAGGTGTTGACTGGACCGACATCATTGCACCGCTCGAAAATTTCGGCGGAGTCGATCGGAGACTGCAACGGCTTGGCGAACTCCCATGCAAAGACGGCAGTGCGATCGTGTATGACGATTACGGCCACCACCCAACTGAAATTGAACTCACGCTCAACGCACTTCGCGCAGCGGAACTTCCAAAACGACTCATCTGTGTTTTTCAACCACATCAGCACAGTCGCACACGATTTTTGCTCGATGCCTTTGCGCAAAGTTTTTCAAGCGCAGATGTCATCATCGTGCCACACATTTATTTTGTTCGCGATTCAATCGCCGAGCAACAACGTGTTTCTGCCCAAGATCTCGTTGACAGGTTAACCGCTCAGGGCGCATCTGCAAAACATATCAATAACTTCGATGAAATCGTAGATCACTTGCTCAAAATCGCACGAGACGGTGATTTAATCGTCATTATGGGTGCTGGTCCGGTGACAACCATCGGTCATAAACTCGTTGAATCCCCATTGCGAGTACGCTAAGCCGAGCATGCCTGCAAGATTCAGATCTACATTTTTTGGCGACCTTGACGTTGACGTAACATTTGATGCCGCAATTGGCACAATGACACATTTTGTCGTTGGCGGGCAGGCAGACGCGCTTGTCCGACCACGCTCAGCAGATGCACTTTCGATATTACTTCGGCGATGCCATGATTCAAAAGTTCCATGTAGGGTGCTCGGCAATGGAGCGAACTTACTCGTTGATGACATTGGAGTGGATGGCATCGTTATCAAACTTGACCACGAGTGTTTTAAACAAACTCGATATCACAAAACAGACCGCGGTGATGCCCTCCACGCCATGGCCGGCGCGGACATGGCAACAACACTCATGGAAACTGTTCGGCACGGTCTTGAAGGTCTCACAGCAATGGCTGGTATTCCAGCATCATTCGGTGGTGCAATTCGCATGAATGCTGGCGGCAAGTTTGGGTGCATTAGTGATTCTCTTGAAACAGTCACATGCCTATCTTCCACTGGTGAGTTAATCACACACGAAAAAAATAGTATTCGGTTTAATTATCGCGAGAGCCGAATTGCTGAACCAATCATTCTATCTTCTACTTTTGCACTCAAAGAGTGTGACCCTATCGCGATTAGAAATAAAGTAAAAGAAATATTTTCTTGGAAAAAATCATGCCAACCACTCTCCGATTCATCTGCAGGTTGTGCATTTAAAAATCCATTGCTTCCAGACGGCACGCGTATGTCTGCAGGAAAACTCATTGACAACGCAGGTCTCAAAGGTTTTAGCGTTGGCGGTGCTTCCATCAGCAACCAACATGCAAATTTTATCATTACAAGTGCAAATGCAACTGCACGGAATGTGATTGATTTGATGCAAACTGTTCGTGAACGGGTTGAAGACAAAACACAAGTGCATTTACAAAATGAAGTTGTCATTTGGTCGCGAGATCATGAGGTTGTTCGATGAGCAAGCCACATGTCGTAGTCCTCATCGGAGGACCTGATGCTGAAAGGGAAATCTCTATTGAATCTGGAACTGCTGTTTCAATAGCACTTAAAAAAAACCCAGCGTTTCATACAACCTTAGAGTTAATCGAAATGCCGACTGTAGAAGAACTAGTCGCCTTAAAAGCAGATGTTATTTTTCCAGTACTCCACGGTCCGTATGGTGAGGGGGGACCACTACAACAAATTCTTGAACAAACCAATATTCCATTTGTCGGGTCTGGCAGTATTGCTTCGGCAAAGGCGATGGATAAAATCGCTAGTAAACAAATTGCACAAAATATTGGTATTCAAACTCCCAACTGGGAAAAAATCACGACCCCAATCTGTGATCTTCAACCCCCACTTGTCTTAAAACCAACCGATGATGGCTCAAGTGTTGACATCGTTATTTGTAAAAGTGAACAAGAGGTTCAAGTTGCCCTTCCAAAACTCCTGCAACATCGAAACATAGTACTTGCTGAATCCTATAAACAAGGTCGTGAGATTACAGTCAGTGTTGTCTGTGGAAACCCTCTACCTGTAATTGAGATTGTGCCATTTACAGGCAACTATGATTTCGCAGCCAAATATGAACGCGACGATACGAGATACATTCTTGACCCACAACTTCCAGATCAAACGTGTGTTTTTGGGGCATTAGAAATCGTAAAAGAAATGAACATTCGAGATCTCGCAAGAGTTGATTTTATTATTGATGATGATGGACTTTGGTTCTTAGAAGTCAACACCATGCCAGGATTTACAGATCATTCTTTGCTGCCCATGGCTGCATTACACACTGGCTTGGACATGACAATGCTTTGTACAAAATTGATCGAATCCGCAACTCAAGACAATTGATAATATTTGCCGATGTTGTGGTACGCCATGGCACGTCGACACCGAAAACGATTTATCTTTATTCGAAATGCATTCGCTTCATTTGGAGCGCTGTTGCTGCATTGCACACAAGCGTTCTTTCTGATTTTCCGATCACCAATCACTATTGCGTGGATTCTCACAATTGGTGGGCTGATCACGGTGACTGCACTGAGCGTCCCAAGTTTAAGAGCAACTCGAATTGCAGCAAAAGATCTCGTTGTAACTTTCGATGCCCCCCCTGTTTGGCTCGACGCATCGTTGCTCACCGAACTACAAGACTTAGTGAGATCACACCTCGCTGCGATTCCTGTCGGACGGCAAGGACTGATCAATGCATCACATGCACTTGAAAGTACTGGCTGGTTTGCTGCAGTTGATCAAGTCTCTTGGGAAGACTCTTCGCACGCACAAGTTAATGCAACTTTTTTAATACCACACGCGAGAGTTCGAACCACAAATGGCGCGCGTTTTATAGACGCAATGGGAATGATCTTGCCAAATCGTGAAGGCAGAATAGTTTCTTCTGGCTATCACTTTGTCACCCTCAACGCTCCTAAGCACGCCGCACCACAACGACCGGGTTTACGGTGGGACGGCGGTGACGTCATCGCTGCGCTTCAAGTATTGCGTTTAATTTATGATAAGCCATGGGCATTACAGGTCAGCGAGATTGACTTATCAAATTGGTCGAGTGATGGTTCACTGTCCCTCGTTACTGAAACTCCGTGTCGTTTAGTTTGGGGCTCGGCTCCCGGCCAAGAAAATGGCTTGGAAGCGCTAGCGAGCGAAAAAATAGAAAGACTTGATCATATCTATCGGGATCATGGTGCAATCGACCGCGGAAGATCTGTTGGTCTTGACATTACCCAGCCAGATCGAATCGCAAAAATTGGTTTTTGATTCCCTTAGGGAGCTTTCGTGTATCTTGCCACTATGAACGAAGCGTCGTGGACAGTCATATTATTTATTGGCGAACTTATTTTCAAAATATGTATGATTTTCGTAGTACTTTTGCAACGAAAAAAAACTCCATCTGCAAAACTTGCTTGGATCCTGTTGCTTGTTGCTTTACCGTTTGTCGGTTCTGCTATTTACTTGCTATTTGGCACTACACGTCTTGGAGCACTCCGTAGGAAGCGGCACAAAGAAATATTAACACTTATTCCCTCAGGGTATGCTTCTCATTGCCCAGAGGAAGGCCACACGCAAGGCTGTGTTGTTAGTGACTACCAACCAATAGCAAGTATTGCCGAAGCTGTAGGTGCTTCTACGGTAATTGGGGGGAACGATGCAAAATTGTTTGGTGATTCAGAAGAAATGATTGCTTCCCTTGCAAAAGACATTGACGAAGCAACTGCGCATTGTCACATTCTTTCCTACATCATGCTTGACGATCAGGCAGGCGCAAAAATTGCACGTGCATTGTCAAACGCCGCTAAGAGAGGCGTAGCGTGCAGGCTCCTCATTGACGCGGTCGGCTCAAAAGATTATCTGCGTTCAACGCACTGTAAGCAATTGCGTGACTCTGGTGTGCAAGTGACTGCAGCACTCCCTGCGAATCTTCTTCGAGCGATGCTTGTTCGACTTGATTTACGCAATCACCGGAAAATCGCAGTGATTGATAACGCAATTGGTTACGTTGGCAGTCAGAATATTGCTGAGCCTTCGTTTGCACCGAAACCAAAATTTGCTCCTTGGGTTGATGCCTCAGTTCGACTTGTTGGACCTGCTGTTAGAGAACTCCAATCAGTCTTTGTTCAAGACTGGTTCATGGACAGTGATGAAAATTTATCTTCGATGTTGCGTGAAACAGTTCAGACTGTCGAAGGCGGATTCCCTGTCCAATTTATGGCGACTGGACCCAACAGTAATAATCAAGCGCTTCCCGATTTATTACAAACAGTATTTCATAGTGCTAGAGATGAACTTGTTATTACAACTCCATATTTTTCTCCAGATACTTCAACAGAATCTGCTTTACGAATTGCAGCAAGTCGCGGAGTGCAAACACACCTTGTCGTTCCAGCGAGAAATGATTCTCGACTGGTCGCTGCAGCGAGTAAAAGCAGGTTCGCTCGTTTGCTCGATGCGGGTGTGCACATTCATGAATTTCATGGTGGTTTACTTCATGCGAAAACGGTGACGATTGACAAGAGCCTCGCTTTGATCGGGTCTGCAAACTTAGATCGAAGAAGTTTAGAATTGAATTTCGAAATTAGTATGCTCGCATTTGACAGTGATTTCGCGAGCCATTTGCGGTTTTTACAGCAATCCTATATTGATAATTCAACACTTTTAAGCGCAACAACTGTCTCAGATTGGTCACTTGGCAGGAAGCTTTGGCAAAATGCTGTGGGGCTTGTTGCCCCTATTTTGTAAAAATAGGTAGTTTTTACCGTTTATTTGGTAAATAACTTCAACTTTGTTCATTAATCGTACGTAATTAGTCC
Source organism: Planctomycetota bacterium (assembly GCA_014381305.1). Taxonomy (GTDB): domain Bacteria; phylum Planctomycetota; class Phycisphaerae; order Phycisphaerales; family SM1A02. The sequence goes on along the minus strand of JACNLW010000033.1, from coordinate 12,058 downwards.
TTAGACTGAGATCAAATCAAGTCGATGAGAGCATATAGATGCACAAAACTATTGGTTTTACAATCCTAGTTACGTCCTTGGCCCTGTCCCAATTGGCTCTTGGTGATTATGTCTCTATTGACACAGTGGATGGTTCATTTAACCTTGAAGCGGGTCAAATTGGGGGCATTCTTGGCGGAAGTGACACTTCATTTACCATGAGCGAACTCGATATTCTTGCCCAAGTTCTACAAAACGATGGCATTGAGACTGAGGGGCGGCTGTCTTTTTTGCTTGCAAGTACTGATTCTGGAATGTCTTTTATTGGCCTATTCGGTGGGGTTCCCATAAATACTCCTTCAGGCAGTGTGCCTGATCAGTTTATTGGTATTTCAGCAACAACTGGATCTGACACCAACTGGTTTGCAAGCGGCGATACAGGATCCGACGTTGATTGGTATGACATGGGAAACAATACGCAACTTGTCACTGCCCTTCTTGCTTGGGACGATGATCAAACCTCGGCTGGCTTTGCTTGGGGTGATGTCACCGCTGCTCAAAATGGCACGACTAATCTCTACGATGTTGATTTTACGGAGTACGCACCTGACCCAATCCAGTTCATTACCTACGGGGATGATGGATGGTCTGTTGCAGAACAAGCAGCCTTTTCTGTGCTGGGGCAATATGCATTTTCACACCAGTTCGTTCCTGCACCGGGCGCGATTGCTTTACTTGCACTCGCTGGTCTTAGCGCGGGACGACGACGTCGCACTTAATGCAGCGTCACACTATTCTCTAATACTGCTCGAACATAAGCAGTCACTGCGGCTGCTTGAGATTTCGACAATTTTGATTTAAGGATCATGTCTTCCATAATCTCATTGTCCCATTGTTGTTGTGAGTACCGTGTAATCCGCACTGCATTGTGACATTTCGTGCACTGGTTGATGTAGACATCTCTTCCGAGTTCGAGCATCGCAATGTTTTGATGCAAACCTAATGTATTGATTTTTGGCGCTACTTTGGTCACATCCATGCAGCCAACAAATAAGAATGCAAGTGCAAATATGAATAGTATTTTATACATCAAAAGTCTAGACCAAAAAGCATGCGAAGTTGAAGATCTGGTTCAGTATCAATGTTCGTTAACTGAAAAATAGGTGATACACTAATCCACCAACCATCGGATTGGTAAGAGATCGATGGGCCAATTGAAACAACATCATCACCTTGTTCTGACCAATCTGGAAATTCTATTTCCCAAATTGCTTGTGCTCCAAGTGTAAGCGATGGTGTTGGTTGATACGTAATCGCAAAGGCGTTTTCAATTTTTCCCTTGTCCTCATCAAAATCTTGCCCTTCCCATTCTGCTTCAATTGTGAAGTTGTACAAAAGACTGATCTGATCCAGTTCCTTCTCAAGCAAGAGTTTCCCTTCAAGTTCAAAGAAGTCCGAGCCATATTTCACTTCGCCATAGAGTGCAGTGCCGAGTTGATCTGGATTGGGTGCTTGAAGTTGATAGATTGCTTCAACTGCAACGTCGTGAAAATATGTGTGCTCCTCGGTCGAGGTTCGTTTGTGCCGCCAATCTGCAACGTAAAAAGCAAGTTGAAATTCATCGGTTACACCCCATTCAATTTCATGTCGAAAACGAAATTCTTCAAAACGGGAATCACTTTTCTTGTTTGTCTTCCATGTGACCCACTGTTCGTATTCGACATCGCCCTTAGTCATCGTTCTTGGCTGGTAAAGCCAAGGCGTTGAGCGGGATGAGGCAATCGCAACTTTAGGCATGCTCCCGATGAGCAATAAAAGTACTGGTATGAAATATTTAAACATGGCAATGGTCCTTTTAACTAGTGTTTGTTTTTGGTACTGAGTCTCATTCTCAATTACGCCGAATAGTACCCATACCAATCTTGTCTGTCAACTGGGTCTGATCCCTGCCATGTAAACTCACCCCCGGTGAGTTTCTTGATATTCGGCGTGCATTTCCCATAAACTCACCGAGGGTGAGTTTATTTCCAAGTACTGACCCCGGGTGAAATAATCGCAAATAGAGCACCCAGATTAGATAACGCAATATGACGCGATTAATTCACCCGCGGTCTAAGAAACTCACCCCCGGTGAGTTTCTTGATATTCGGCGTGCATTTCCCATAATTCACCGGGGGTGAGTTTATTCCCAAGTACTGATCCCAAGTGAAATAAAGCAGTTGACCGCGGTCTTAGTGGTACCATGCCACAATGCCAATCAAACTAACTTTTCATGGTCAATCAGCTTTCACGATCGAAAATGGGACGCACGCCCTTCTCATCGATCCATTTTTTACTGATAACCCCGTAGCGAAAATCGAAGCTAGTGAGGTCAAATGCACCCACATTGCCATCACACATGGTCATTTTGATCACTTTGCCGACTGCGAGCCCATCGCCAAAGCGAATGATGCAACGGTTTTTGCAGCATACGAAATTTGCGAGTACCTCCAAGAACAAGGGCATGAAAAATGCGAACCAGGAAATCCCGGCGGCCGAATTGAAACAGAATTCGGTGCAATTTCATTCACGCAAGCATTTCATTCCTCTAGTTTTAATGGCAGATACATGGGCATGCCATGTGGGCTTGTCATTGAATTCGATGGCGCTGTCTTTTACCACGCGGGCGACACCTCCCTCTTTTCTGACATGGAACTCATCGGTGATATTTTCAAACCAGATATCGCAATGCTTCCAATCGGCGACCGATTCACAATGGGGCCTGAAATGGCAGCGGCAGCTGCTGAACTCATCGGCGCACCTACTGCAATTCCAATGCACTACAACACGTGGCCACCCATCGAAGTAGACGTTACAAGGTTCGCTCCAGAAAAAGTTGAAGTTCTCGTCATGGAACCAAGTGATGCAGTTGAGTTAGAATCAGAATGACGACTGCTGACGTTCTTCTAACTAATTGTCAACTCGTTGACGTCACAACTCGGACCATCATTCAAAAAGATATTGGGATTAAACAGGGAAGAATTACTTTCGATTCGACCAATGCAAAAGAAAAAATCGACGTAGATGGTGCATTCGTTGCCCCAGGACTCATAGACGCGCACATGCATGTTGAGTCTACGATGTTACCACCATCTGGATTTTGTAATCTCGCCGTGCCGCACGGGACAACTACTGTTGTTCTAGATCCCCATGAAATCGCAAACGTCCTCGGCATACCCGGCATCAAACTCATCATGGATGATGCAAAAGATCTTCCTATCGACTGCTTCTTCGCTGCAAGTTCTTGCGTTCCCGCTTCACCACTTGAGACAAGCGGCGCAACCCTTCTTGCAGACGATCTCGAACCGCTTTTTGAGGATGAAAGAGTCATCGCGCTTGCCGAAATGATGAATTTTCCGGGAGTCATTCACGATGACCCTGAAGTACATAAAAAAATACGAATGGGATTGCGACTTGGCAAAAAAATAGATGGGCATTGTCCGGGACTTCGAGGCAAAGATCTACTCAAATACGTTGCTTCTGGAATTTCAAGTGATCACGAATCAACATCTGCTGACGAAGCGCAAGAAAAACTCGATGCGGGTTTGCAAATTTATATCCGAGAGGGAAGCGCTGCGAGAAACTTAGAAGCACTCCTTCCAATCATCACGCCAGAGAACGCACACCAAATTTGCTTTTGCACAGATGACCGGCACCCTGCAGATTTAAAAAATGAAGGACACATTGATCACATCATTCGAAAATCAATCGCACTCGGTCTCGATCCGATTCTTGCAATCTGCATTGCCACAATCCATCCAGCGATTCATTATGGTTTACACCGAGAAGGTTCGATCGAAACAGGGCGGTTTGCCAACTTGATCATCTTTGATGATCTATGCAACTTTAAAGTAAAACAAACGTGGCATCACGGAAATTTAGTCGCGCAAAACGGAGAAATGATTTCACCCTGTGCAACAAATCTAGACTGGACGCCTGCAAAAAATAGTGTGTCCCTTCCTCCAACGATTGCCCAAGAATCATTTTCCATCAAGGTACGTTCTGAACCTATTCGTGTTATTGGTCTCATTCCAGGGCAACTCTTTACTGAAGAACTCCACCTCAACTCAACCGATGCAGACGTCTTAAAGATGGCAGTGATCGAACGGCATCACAATACAGGGAACATTGGACTTGGTTTCGTTAGAGGGTTCAACTTTCAAGGTGGAGCGATTGCCTCTACTGTTGGGCATGATGCTCACAACATTGCAGTTGTCGGCGACAACGATAGTGACATGTTGCTTGCAACACAGACTTTAAGCCCGCAAGGCGGACAGTGCGTCGTCGCTGGTGGCAAAGTACTCGCGAGTTTGCCGCTATCAATTGCCGGCTTAATGTCGGATGAACCAGCGCCAGTTGTCATTCAAAAACAACAAGCGGTGCTCGATGCAATTCATCAACTCGGATGCCCGCTTGATGATCCGTTTATGCCACTTAGTTTTCTACCACTCTCTGTCATTCCAAAACTAAAACTCAGCGATCTTGGTCTTGTCGATGTTGATCTGTTTAATGTAGTACCACTCGAAGTATGAAAATCGCACTTGCAACATGCACGGAACTGCCTGGTTGGGAAGTCGATGACAAACCACTCATTAATGCACTCACACAGTTAGATGCAGAAGTGCAACTTCCCGCGTGGGATGCTGAATTTGATTGGAATCAATTTGACATCACTGTGATTCGTACAACGTGGGATTACCATTCTCGAAAGGAAGAATTTGTGACTTGGTGTCAATCAGTACCAAGACTTTGTAACAACGCGAATATCGTCGATTGGAATACACACAAATCATATTTGAGAGAACTTGAATCAAATGGGGTTGCGATTGCGCCAACTGTTTGGATTGATACGGGAGAGCAATCTGAATTAGCACGCATCATGCAAAACTTGAATGCAACTCGTGGATTTATCAAACCACAAGTTGGGGCGTGTGCTTCTGACACGCTTCGTTTTTCAATCGATGAGATTACACAAGCGCAACAGTTTCTTGATTCCAATAAACATCAAGACATGATGGTGCAACCATATCTTGAAAGTGTAGAAACTGAGGGCGAGCTCTCAGCAATTTTCATTGATGGGAAGTACACGCATGGCGTTCAGAAAATTCCTGTCGAGGGCGACTATCGAGTGCAAGATGATTTTGGCGCGAGCGATATATCCTACACGTTTACGGAAGCAGAAATCCAAACAATGCAAGAAGTTTTGCTCCACGTTCCCGATCAAAAAGAATTGTTGTATGCACGCTTTGACTATCTTCGCGATGCTAAAGGCACGTTACTCCTCAACGAACTTGAACTTGTAGAACCATCCTTATTCTTTCGGCACTGCGAAGATTCTGCAGTCGCACTCGCAAATGCCATTGTACATCGAGCTAAAATATCTCCATGAAGATTTTCTATACCATCGCACTGTTCATATTCGCTGGTTGCTCGCCAACTGTGGAGCAAAAACCAATTATTCAATCGGTAGATGGCACATCCGTTGTCCTAGAAATGATGCCCGTGCAATCTGAAGAAGGAAATTTCTGGATTTCACGAACCGAAGTTACGTGGGACCTGTATGACTCTTTCTTGCAATTCATTAACAGCCAAGACAATTTACACGCCGGCGTTGACGCCATTACAGGGCCTACTCCTGCATACGCCTCCGTTGATCGAGGTTTTGGAAGAACTGGCTATCCTGCAATTTCGATGTCACATCAAGCTGCTGAAGCATTTTGCGTTTGGCTTTCATCAAAAACGAACCGCACGTATACAATTCCAACAATTGAACAGTGGCAACTTGCAGATGTTGCACAGGGTGGTGCGTGGCATCAATGGAATAGCGAAAAAACAACACACCCCGTAGCAACAAAAGAACCCAATTCCCTTGGTATTTATGACATGCGAGGGAACGTTGGCGAGTGGGTCAGCACAAAAGATGGACCACGTGTCATCGGCGGAAGTTTTCGTACACCTGCAGAAGAATTAGGTTCTGCTAGCATATTGGAAGCGGAGAAAAGTTGGAATCAAACTGACCCACAATTACCCAGAAGCCCTTGGTGGTTTGCAGATGCAGATTACGTAGGTCTTCGACTTGTAACTACAGATAGTGAAAAACATGAGTGACATAACACGAAGAGATTTTGTAAAAACAACTAGCGCTGTTGCAGCAGTCGCTGCAACGACACTCCCGTCTTGGGCAATCCAAGAGAAGCGTGAGCCGGTGAAGATTGGCTTGATTGGTTGTGGTGGTCGTGGTACAGGTGCAGCCAACCAATCACTCAATGCAAATGAAGATGCAGTGATTTGGGCATTGGGCGATGCATTTCAAGATCGACTTACTTCTAGTGCAAGTACGCTGAAGGATGAAAAAGGTGACCGCGCAGTTGTTCCAATGGAACGGCGATTCGTTGGGTTCAATGCATTTCAACAAGTCATTGACTCCGGTGTTGACATGGTTATTTTGACAACACCGCCCCACTTTCGCCCTGCGCATCTTGCTGCTGCAGTGAAGGCGAAAAAACATGTTTTCTGCGAAAAACCAATGGCTGTGGATGGCACTGGCGTTCGGAGTGTCATGGCTTCAGCAGCATTGGCAAAAGAAAATGACACAAACTTAATGTCAGGTTTTTGCTGGCGATACGCACCTGCGATGCGTGCAACATACGATCAAATTTTAGGTGGAAAAATTGGTGATGTCCGGTCAATCTTTGCAACCTATTACACCACTCCTCTTTGGACTAAGCCTCGCAAAGAAAGTTGGAGTGATATGGAATGGCAAATGCGCAATTGGGTGCATTTCGATTGGCTCGGCGGTGATCACATCGTTGAACAAGCATGTCACTCTGTCGACAAAATCAACTGGGGAATGAATAACGTAACGCCTGTGAGCGCGACCGCAGTCGGCGGGCGCGAAATGCGTGAAGGTCCTGAGTCTGGCAATGTGTACGATCACTTTGGTGTTGTCTATGAATACGAGGATGGACGACGTGCACATTTGCATTGCAGACAAATGCCATTTTGTTACAACGATAACAATGATTACATCACTGGATCAAATGGAACATGTGTTGTGAATAGTTGGACTGGGTCACCGGTCATTTCAGGTGGAACTGATTGGGAATATTCGGGCGAACAGCCGAACATGTATCAAGTTGAACATAACGAACTACATGATGCAATTCGTGGGAATCGCAAAACGATAAATGATGGTCATTTCATGGCACAATCAACAATGATGGCAATCCTAGGAAGAGAGGCTGCGTACACAGGACAAAAAGTTGCGTACAACGATGTGCTCAACAGTACGACGCTGCTAGGACCAACTGCGTACAAGTTCGGCGAACTTGCAGTACCCCCCGTACCAACACCTGGCGAGACAAAACTAGACCGATGAAATGACATGCTGTAAACAAACTCACCGGGGGTGAGTTTATCTCGGGGGTGAGTTTATTTCGGGGGTGAGTTTATTTGTTAACTGACGAGTGGCGGTAATTCTTTTTTACTGGGATAAAACACAACAAGCATAAGGAAGCATGCCACAGACAACCACATTGGTACAGAGAACAGCGCGGAGTAGTCCATTGCACCATCCACCATAGCCCATTCACCAACGAGTGCTGTTGCAAACAAACTGCCAACGATAATTCCGACGCCAACAATGACAAGATTGAAAAAGTTTTGCGCAGTTGCACGCACATCTTTCGAGCAAAACTCATCGACAACCATGAAGGCAACGAAGATAAAGCAACCAAAGCAAAGGCCGTGCAATGCTACTCCGATGAGAACAGGAACAAGTGTTGGGAAGTATGCAAATATTGCCATCCGCAAACCATACGCAACAAGCCCTGTACATAAAAGCGTTTTCTTGCTGAATTTTACTGCGAGTATCGGCATACATGCCAGTACTACAATTTCACTCATCTGCCCGATTGTCATGAGTCCACCACCGCCGACACCTAGAACAGTATTAATTCCATTCGCAAATGTATTTGCTGCATCGCTTCCAGCAGTATTTTGGATGCCCGTCACAAAATCACTTGTGTATACAAAATAGAACTGATGAATAATGCTGACTGGAACTGCGATGACAAAGAGGGTTACAAGAGGTTGCATTCGAATTTCTCGTAACGTCTCAAGCCATGCGAACCGATTCTTTTGATTTTTCGATGGTGGAGTATGGGGCAGTGTTAAACAGTAGATTCCCATCACCACTCCAAGTGCAGCGCTTACTGAAAATGCAACAGCACGCCCAGCATCTTGCGCAGCAGCAATTTCTTCGAGCGGTACACCCGTGGGTGTTGACCAAATTCGAAGATATTGCCCTACCGCAATGCCAGCGGCAATCCAACCTACGGTTCCCCACAAGCGAACCTTTCCAAAATCTCGATCACGGTTTGGAAGATGGTGAAATGCAAGAGAGTTTGTAAGCGCAATTGTTGGTGCATACACAAATCCGTAAATGCCAGAGAGAACTGCGAACTCCATAAATGTGTCTGAAGTGCCAAGCATGTACACAAGCACTGCACCGATGAGGTGGCTGATAGCCAAAAGTTTTTCAGTTGAGATTATCCTGTCAGCGAGTTGGCCCGCAATGAATGGTCCGAAAATTGCACCAACTGCGCCAGCTGATAAGCATAAACCTGTCTCAGTCAACGAAAATTGCCTGTACCCCAATAGAAACGGATACAGAATTGGTAACCATGCACCCCAAATTGCGAATTGCAAAAACATCATGATCGAAAGCCGAGGCAAGAGAAGCGTTGTTTTTTGTTCTGTCATGCTCGCATTGTAGAAAACTAACCGACAGTTCGTTTATTATTTTCGAGTGCGCTTTTGTTTTTTGCGCTTGCCTTTGGAGAACTTTGGCTTGGAAGCAGTCGTTTTCACTTGGGAAATTTGAAGTTTTTGACCGCTTACTTTCACACCCTTGAGTTCTTTGAACACGCTTTGTGGCATACCATAGGGCAACTCAATAAAACTAAACTTATCGTGTAACTCTATGCGGCCAATGTCTTTATCTGACAAACCAGCAACACTACCAATTGCAGCAACGATGCTTGCGGGCTTCACACCATGCGATTTTCCAACTGAAAGATGAAATCGCTCCATGCCTTGCGTGATTGGATCGCTCTTCTTTTTACGTTCTTTGCGATCCGGTCTATCTTTACGATCTCTGCGGTCGCCCCGTTCTCCACGATCTCGGCGTTCCCTTCGATCCCCGCGGCCACCCCTCTCATCTCGATCAAATTGCTCAAACCGAACCTTCTCGTGCTTGTCAAGAACAAGTGGGGAATCACCTTGCGCCATACTCGCTAACGCAATTGCAATTTCAACTGGCGGAACATCGTGTTCCATCGCGTACGACTCGACAATTTCTGTAAACAAAGTCATGTCCTCACCATTTGCAAGTGTGTCAGTAATACGTTGTTTAAATTTATCTACTCGTGCATCATTCACAGAATTGTGGCTTGGCAAATCCATTCTCTCAATTTTTTGCCGCGTTGCTTTTTCAATTGAATGAAGCAATCGTTTTTCTCTTGGAGAGATAAACAATATTGCATCACCTTCTCGTCCCGCTCGCGCAGTTCTGCCAATACGGTGCACATACGATTCACTATCGTAGGGCACATCGTAATTAATTACATGACTAATGCGAGGAACATCAAGCCCGCGAGCCGCAACATCTGTTGCAATCAAAACGTCCAATTTTCCATTCTTCAGTTTGTTCACCGTCAATTCACGCAACTTCTGTGGCATGTCGCCATTGAGCGCTTCTGCAGCAAATCCCCGTGCTTCTAACTTTTCAGCAAGCGCGGTTGTCATGATTTTTGTTCGAACAAAAATGATAATGCCATCAGTATCTTCAACTTCAAGAATGCGCGTCAATGCATCGAGCTTGTGTAAACCACTCACCATCCAATACCGTTGCCGAACAGTTTCAACAGTACTTGTTTTATCTTCAATTTGAATAAGCGCAGGTTCTTCAAGATATTTCTTAGCAATTTTCTCAATCTGTTTCGGCATCGTCGCAGAAAACAGCGCAGTTTGATGATCTGTTGGAATCTGCTCAAGAACCCATTCAACATCATCGATGAATCCCATTCGTAACATTTCGTCTGCTTCATCTAACACAAGACATTGCAAATCATCAAGTTTTAACGAGCCCTTTCGCATGTGGTCCATCACTCTGCCAGGCGTACCAACAACTACATGTACGCCACGGTCAAGCGCACGAAATTGCACGCGGTAATCTTGACCACCGTAAATTGGAACGATGTGAAAATTTTTGAGATGCGTTGCATACGTTTGGAATGCTTCTGCAACTTGAATTGCCAACTCCCTCGTCGGAGCCAAGACAAGAATTTGCACTGAGCGGTTCTTTACATCGATGTTGCTCAAGAGCGGAAGTGCAAACGCAGCTGTTTTTCCCGAGCCAGTTTGTGCTTGGCCAAGAATATCCCTGCCTTCAAGGAGCGGAGGAATCGCAGCGGACTGAATTGCCGATGGCGTTTCATACCCAACATCTTGGATGACTTGAAGAACCTGTTTGGCTAAGCCAAGAGACTCAAACGTCTCTCCTGTACTTGTTTGTGGGTTTTGTGATGTCATCGTGTGCTCCAATTAGGCGAACATCGCATTCTATCAGAATTCTCACCTTGATACCCAATCAATTCCACCTTTAATGTGTTGGACAAAATCAGGGTCCGAATAACTCTCTTTCGTATGTCCACCGCCTGTATAAAAGGATCTTCCCTTTTCAACGTCTTTACACCACGAACTTGGCCGCCAACCGTCATCATCTTCAATTGCAAGCAATACTGTGACATGTTCTGGGGTTCGGTCAAAACTGTACCACTCATCTATACGCGTCCAAGGATTACACAAATGCGATGTAGAAAGATGATCTGTTGTCACAATTTGAACATCGAGTGGCTTGATCGCGCGGTGAAAATCAAACTTAGCACCAACAAGCGTGTCAATGTACCAATCAAATTCATATTCACAATTCGTCGCTGAATGAATGCCAACGAACCCACCACCCGCTTCAACAAAGTTGCGGAGGTGTTCTTGTTCTTCTTCATTGAGCACATCACGAGTTGGACTTAAAAAAACCATCACATCATATTCGAGATCGATAATGTCCGAAGATGTTTCTGTTGGAATCACTGTGTAGCCAAGTTCGCTTCCAATTTTTTGCAATGCAACGATACCATTTGGAATTGAATCGTGCCGGTAGCCGCTGGTCTTCGAAAAAACAACAAGGTTTTTTTGCGTTGTGCAGCCCGCAAGCAACACAAAAAGAATTACATATTTTCCCATAACCCACTCTCTTTTGATCGCAACACTGCGTCAACGAATTGCATGCTTGCAAGCCCATCGTTGACACCAATGATTTCTACATCTTCCCCTTGTATTTTGTCTGCGCAAGATCGATATATGTTTGCAAACGCTTCAACAAACCCTGCGGGGTGACCAGATGGTGCACGGTTTACTGTACAAAACGAAATGGTTTCTGTACCATCAGGGGCGGTGAACTTCAAAGCGTCGCATTCATTATGATCCCACGAGAGTGACCCCTTATCGCCCCACACCCAAATTGACACATGGTTTCGTTCACCAGTGCACACTTGCGAACAGACAAGATCGCCAACTACGCCTGTTTCCATTCGAAGTTGTACGCACGCGTGATCATCAACTTGCCTTCCCGCAACAATTGAATGCACATCTCCGCGAACCTCTTCAATAGCAAGTCCAGTAGTAAAGCGCGCGAGTTGTTCTGCATGCGAACCAATATCGCCAAGTGCACCAGCTCCACTTTTCTGTGGGTCAGTTCGCCATGTTGCTTGTTTCTGCCCATCTTTTTCAATTGGTTCTGCAAGCCACCCTTGTCTGTAATCGACGCTTACTGTTCGAACTTTCCCAATATCGCCGGCGAGAATACGCTCGCGCATTTGGCGAACCATTGAATACCCAGTGTATGTATATGTCATAGCAAAAACGCCTGTCGAAGTTGTTGCCGTGTTCGCTAAAGCGATTGCTTCATCAAGCGTCCGTG
>JACNLW010000101.1 GCA_014381305.1 Planctomycetota bacterium | reverse complement strand
ATTGCTAAGCGCAATATCAAATTGTCAACTCCCGCGGGTTTGTGTAAACATGCAAGCCCAACCGGAAAGCCAAGGCACTTTCCGTTTGACCTTGGGTTAAATTTTAGATGCATCAAAAAACACCGCACAGATGTGCGGTGTTTTTAGTTGATCGTGGAACGAAATTTATTCTTCGTACCTCTTTTCTTGTTCGTCGATGTAATCACCTTGCTCGGTACGTTCTTCTTGCATTGCTTTGTCCGTAGCAAACGTGCCGTCAACGATCGCATCCATTGTGGATGTTCGTCCGCTGTTCTTTTGCGTTTTGTTACAGCCAATGGCACAAAACAAAAGAAGCAACGCGCATCCTAAAACGCAGCGTTGTATCGACATTCGCTTAATCTTCAAGACCTGTGTAACCACCGCTCGTTTGAGTTGAAGTGGTAGTTGTCGTGCCAGTTCTACTTACAGAACCATCTGGGTTAAGCGTTTCATGCGTGGTTGTTCGTCGAGTCGTTTGACCATTTGCATTTTGCTGCTGCTGATATTGTGCATTTTCTCGGCTTTGTTGATCGTTACCAATTGCACCACCGATGAGCGCACCAGCCCCTGCGCCAATGAGCGTGCCACCAGTGTCACCGCCAATGGCTTGGCCAGCAAGTGCCCCGATAACGGCGCCCATTGAAGCGCCTTCTTCTGTTTTGTTGCAGCCGAGTAATGAGCCCGTTGCGATCGTTGCGATTGTCATTCCAATAATTGCTTTGTTCATGATGAACCTCCTGATGTTCTTGCATCGTGTTTATGGTCGTGCCACTTTATACAACGCATACTCGTGGGTAAATGTTTCACTTTATATATGCATCATAGTACTGATTGTGAGGGTTGGCACTGTAAAAATTATGTAGTACATAGAAAACTGGGACGGCTCCTCTCGTACATCCTCCGAACGTTCGTGTCCGAACTTGCCATATTTGGCAATATTGTAGGAATCGTCCCAGTCTGGGAGTCCATAAGTTGTCTATGTGCAGTATGCCATACTTTTTATGCATTCTCCAGAAAAGTTGCCATTTTTTCTTCCATTTTCTACGATTTCCATTTGATATTACAACCAATCGAAGGTTTTTGACCATCCGGTGGTTTTTTACCGCTCTCAAGAGAATCCATCGCAGCGAGAAGATCGCTCCCATCTGACGCTCCGGAGTTTGGCCGAGAGTCATCAAGTTGCCCTCGGTAATACAGCCGCTGGTTTTGGTCGTAGAGAAAAATATCTGGAGTGCACGTTGCACAAAATGCGCTCGCCACTTTCTGTGATTCATCTAGGAGATATGGAAAACACCACCCATATTCTTCCGCAGTTTTTATCATATTCTCAGAAGAATCTGCAGGGTACGCAATAGTATCGTTGGAGTTGATACATACCATCTCGATTTCCTGAGCATCGCAGAGTTTTTTAACCATATTCAACGTCTTTGCAATGTGGATGACATACGGGCAGTGGTTGCAAATGAAGAACACCAAGTAGCCTCGTTTATCTTGGTTCAGTTTCCACAGTTTTCCATTCGCATCTGCGAGTGAAAAAGTAGGCATCGGTGTGCCAATTGGAACCATTGATGAGGGCGTTTCTGCCATTTCGGAATCTCCTTTGTTCATGTATAATTGCAGATTCCATGAAGATACACGAATATCAAGCAAGACAACTCCTCGCTGAGGCAGGTATTCCTGTCCCCGGCGGCACAATGGTGACAACAATAACTGAAGCAACCACTGCTGCGAAGACACTTTTTGATGATGGTGCATCGCTCCTCGTCGTCAAGGCACAAGTGCACGCAGGTGGTCGAGGAAAAGCTGGCTTTGTGAAACTTTGCCGAACGCTCGACGAAGTCACAGAGGCATCAACCTTTATGTTCAACAACCCAATGGTGAGTGTGCAAACTGGTCCTGAAGGGCTCGATGTAACAAAAGTACTCATCGCAGACGGCGTCGATATTGAAAGCGAATTTTATCTTGCCATTACGATGGATCGAGCGAACGGTACAAACGCACTTATCGCATCAAGTGAAGGCGGCGTAGAAATCGAAACGGTGGCACACGAAAACCCCGACGCAATTTTAACGCAACGCATTGATCCACTCGCCGGCTTGCAAGAGTATCAAGCTCGTCAAATGGCTTTTGATCTCGGGTTCACTGGCAAACAAGTTCGACAAGCAAGTTCGATCATGATGAACCTAGCGAAACTTGTTGACGAAACCGATGCGTCACTAGCAGAAATTAATCCACTGATTATTACACCTAGTTGTGATCAAAATCCAGATGGTGAAGTCATGGCAATTGATGCAAAGTTTGACTTCGATGACAACGCACTCTTTCGTCATCCTAATTTGAAAGAGATGTTTGATCCAACTGAAGAAAATGCTTCAGAATTAAAAGCAGCAGAATTTGGCTTGAACTTTATCGCTCTTGACGGCAATATTGGTTGTCTCGTCAATGGCGCAGGTCTTGCGATGGCAACAATGGACATCATTAAGTTACACGGTGGGAGTCCAGCGAATTTTCTTGATGTTGGCGGCGCTGCAACGCTTGAAGCAGTAACTGAAGCATTTCGAATCATTCTCTCTGACGACAAAGTTGAAGGTGTGCTTGTGAATATTTTCGGTGGCATCATGAAGTGTGACGTGATTGCTGAAGCGATCGTGAGCGCAGCCAAAGAAGTTGGTTTTACTGTACCGCTCGTTGTTCGCCTTGAAGGCACGAATGTTGAAGCAGCAAGAGTAATACTCAAAGCTGCCCAATCCGATATTCCTACGATGCAAACTGCTGGTGATCTTGAAGATGCAGCAGCGAGAGTTGCCTCTGCAGTTTCCGCAGTCTGCTGATGCTCGTTCTTTTTGACATTGATGGCACAATCCTTTCATCTGAAGGTGTTGGTGTTCGTTCTATTGAGCAAACGGGCGAAGCGATGTTTGGGAAACAGTTTTCGCTTGCAGGCATGCCAATAGGAGGCCGATTAGACCCGCTCATTTGGAAAGATGCATGTGAGCGGCATGGCGTCGAAAATCACGCTTCGCTCCATGATTCTTTTCGTTCACAATACACCGGAGTACTTCAGAAAAATCTAGAAGAAACAACAGTTCGCGTTTTGCCAGGCGTGTTGAAATTGCTCGCAGCGTTGCAAACTAGAAAGCACACACTCGGTTTAGTGACAGGGAATTATCAAGAAACTGGTTTGATGAAACTTGAAGCTGCTGGGATTGATACTACGCCGTTTGTTGCAAACGCGTGGGGAACAGATGGGAACGTACGAGGGGATCTTCCGCCGCATGCTATCTCGCAGCATGGCATCAATGAACCGGTTGTGTTGTTCGGCGACACTGTGCATGATGTCACGAGCGGACATGGTGCAGGCTGCAGAGTGGTTGCTGTTTGTACAGGATCACACGATCGTGTTACACTTGCGAGTGTCAAGCCCGATCTTCTCGTTGATGATCTTGCAGACACTGAGGCAATATTGCGATGGATGCAACTGTAGTTACGCCTGTTTCTTTAGGAGAACGCATCGGCTCGCTCGATGTTCTTCGCGGCGTTGCAATTCTTGGGATTCTATTGATGAACATCGTAACGTTTTCGATGGTGTTTTCTGCGTATGCATTGCCAACGGTTTATGGTGACCTAGAGGGTGCAAATTGGTACACATGGCTCTCGCTCCACTACATTGCAGACACAAAGTTCATGTCGATTTTTTCCATGTTATTCGGTGCAGGCGTTTGTATTTTTATGGAAAGGGCAACTGCGAAATCTCATGCAGTTTGGAAATTGCAGACAAGTCGCATGGGTTGGCTGCTCTTGATTGGACTCATGCATGCATATTTAATATGGTATGGCGACATCTTAGTTGCGTATGCAATTTGTGGAATAGTTGTTGCATCCATGCGTAACTGGAGCCCAAAAGTTTTGTTTTCACTTGGATTCATCACCATGTTTGTTGTGCCAATTGGGTTTATGTTTTTTGTTTACTGGACGATGCAATATTGGCCAGAAGAAGAAATTGTTAAAATGCAACGATCTGCAGAGTTAACAAGTGTCGATAACCAAGCTGAATTTGCGGCGTACACTGGAAGTTGGTTTGGGCAATTGTCACACCGTATTCCTGTTGCGATCACGCTTCAATTTGTTATTTTTCCGTTTTATTTGTTTTGGCATATCATCGGTCTCATGATGGTTGGAATGGCTGCTTACAAGTGGAATATTTTGTCAGCAACTAGGTCGGTTCGGTTTTATTGGTTGCTCATCATCATCTCTTCCATTATTGGATTTCCACTCATCGCGATTGGCGTGTGGTACAAGCAGCAGCATGGGTGGGATCCTTCGCTTGTCAATTTTATTGATGGTCATTGGAATCTCGTTGGGGGAGTCTTTGTCGCATTCGCTTGGGTTGGTATTGTGATGTTGAGTTGTAAATTGAACTGGTTGCCACCCGCGAGAAAAGCACTCGCAGCAGTGGGGCGCATGGCACTGACAAATTACATCGGGCAAAGTGTGATTTGTGCATACCTCTTTTATGGGCATGGCTTAGGTTGGTTTGGACAATTTGAACGCGTCGAATTACTCGGCGTTGTGGCCGGTGTTTGGATCTTCCAAATTATTTTCAGCCTCGTCTGGCTTCGCTTTTTCCGATTCGGACCACTTGAATGGGCGTGGCGCAGTGCAACCTACATGAAGTTGCAGCCAATGTTGGTATCATCTCCTTCATGAGCAGTTCATTCTCAAGTTTGTGTAGTGATTTTTACGTGAATCAAAAGGTTTCGCTTTGTGTGGACCTGCCGAAAGTCAAGGAAACCGCCTCGGATTTGTTTGATCGAATCCGCAAGGAAGTACCAGAGTTTGATCGCCTTCGTCCTTTTGATAATGAACTTACGATGGAAACATCTGAAGTTGATGGGCGGTATCAGTGGGTTGGTCTTAGACCGAGATCAATTGTATCTGGCAGCGTAAACCCAGTGCAAATTGAAGATGCATATCATCTTCACCGTTTGTTACTTGAGCTGATGCCGTACTATCTTTCAGTGACACCGCTTAACATTGAATATATCGAACTAGTGTTTGGTTTTGATTTGACTGCGAGAGAAAATCGAAATGAGGTTGTGATGCGATCGCTGATGGGAAACACGCCTTTTGCATCTCTTGTCGATACAGAAGGGGAGCCACTGCTTGATGTGCAACCAAGACTTGGGTTTGCATTGAATGAATCTTGTGATTTGCAGGCGTTTATTGAAGTGAAAACACGAACGTCTGCTGCTGAAGCAGCGAGTCAGTTTTACCAAGATGAACCAATTAGCGTGTTCCTAACAGTCCGTCGGAACGGTCCGATGAACAAAGAAGAAGATTACATCAACACGTTCGGTACACTCGCTGGGCACATCGAACACATCGCTGAACACCGAGTGATTCCCGATGTTGTTGTTCCACTTCATCAAGCAATTGGAATTTAAACGACCCGCGTGGTAGTTTTATTGAAACATCCCAAGCACCTTGCTTGGTTGTTCGCTGTTGCCGGTAAGGCAACTGAGCCGAGCAGCCTCGCAAAGCGCCAAAATGCGTGGAGCGTCTGCAGTGTGTTGCGTTTGCTCCTCAGAAAAACCAGCAGCGATCAAGGAGGCAAGCGATACGTCACCATCATCGACAGTCACCGAATGGTTATCACTGAGTACAAGCACTTCGCGTTTCCATGACGATTGGTCGCTGAGAAACAATGTTGCACATCGCTGATCGCCAAAACGCAACTGCACTGTCATGTGTCCACGCAATTTATTTGGTTCGTCTGGAATATTGCCACCGCTATGAAAAGCATGGACAAGATCGGGTGCACCAAGATAATGATCAACAAAATCCATCGCATCAAACAAGCGAGACCAAAGTGTGCCTTCGTGCGGCGAACATAACACGGTGCAATGCGCAGCAGCGGGCATCCCAAACTGATCGGTTTCATCAAGAATTTGTCCAAAGCCAATCGATCGTCGCATCAAAGGAACGAATTTCGCTGCAGGAGTTTTGCCTGCCTCATGCATCAGCAAATCAATTTCACCTGAAAGGGGAGTAATCGTAATCGTCGGTTTTGTTCGGTGTTGTAAAAGTTCACAGAGCGAGTGTTCGTACGCACCTGCTTCGCCAATGAGAAAAAAGGCATCATCGAATTGCGTCGCCATCGTTCGAATATCATCACAGCGTTCAATTTTGAGTGTCGCCGATAGTGCCGCGCCATCATCTTTATTCGATGAGCCAACAGCAACAAGCTTGAGTTTCGCTTCTTTTGCAACGGCTTTCAGCAACGCTTCCTGAGAAGGGCTGATCCATGCAACGAGATGAGGATATGCGGCGGGCATAGTAAGCAGTGTACAAAAACTCACCCCCTGAAAAACTCACCCCCTGAAAAACTCACCCCCCTGAAAAACTCATCCCCTGAAAAACTCACCCCAGAATAAACTCACCCCCGGTGAGTTTATTTGCGTACAATGCGCCTGTGGACAGACGGTCGCGGGTTTCGCAAGAGACGCGAGGAAAGTCCGGACACGGTAGGAAACGGTGGTGGATAACGTCCACCG
>JACNLW010000072.1 GCA_014381305.1 Planctomycetota bacterium | reverse complement strand
CCCAGCATGTTGCTATGATGGCACAAGCATGGATGCACGAGAAAAAAGCACAACAGCGCAACTTGGGTCATTTATCCACCTCCATTTACATAGCGAATACTCGCTTTTAGATGGGGGAAACAAAATTGATCCGCTTCTTGAGAAAGTCAAAGAGTTTGGCATGGGCGCTGTGGCAATCACAGACCACGGCAACCTCCACGGCGCATTTGAATTTTTTAACAAAGCAAAAAAACACGGCGTAAAACCAATTTTTGGAATCGAGGCGTACGTTGCTCCGACAGATCGAAAAGAAAGAAAACCAACTGGTGTTCGTGATGGTGGTTTTCATCTTGTGTTGTTAGCTGAAAATATATTGGGATGGAACAATCTCGTTAAGCTAAGTTCTGACGCTTTTTTAGAGGGATTTTATTACAAACCTCGAATGGATCATTCCACACTTGAAAAGTATGGCAATGGAATCATTGCGATCAATGGTCATCTCGGTTCGTCGATTGCTTATTATCTTTGCAAGTTTGTTGAAAGTGGTAAGGACGAACACTGGCAAGCTGCTGTTGAAGAAGCGAAGTGGCATAAAAAAGTTTTTGCTCCAAACAAAAACGGAGAGCCGTGTTTTTACATTGAATTACAAAGACACAGTGTGCAAGAACAATTAGCAATCAATCCTCATTTAATCAAACTTGCAAAAGAACTTGATCTTCCGCTTGTGTGTGATAACGATGCGCATTATTTAACTGAAAATGACTGGGATTCCCACGACACACTTTGTTGTATTTCAATGCAAAAAACAAAGAGTGATCCAGATCGAATAACGTATCCTCGCGAGTTGTATGTGAAATCTCCCGAAGAAATGTGTGCGCTCTTTGAAGATGTTCCAGAAGCAGTAGAAAACACTGTGCATATTGCAAGAAGGTGCAACGTCGAACTCGATGATTCTCAAAGTCACGCTCCGGTTGTTCGAGTCACTGGTCCAAACACCGTAGAACCTTTTAGTGGCGGGGATGTGACCGAATGGTTCAAAGAACATTGCAGAAAATTTGAACTTCACCCATTCGATTCAAGTGCTAATGAAAGTGTTTCGGAGAAAGACCTCAAAGTCGACTGCGATAATGCTCTTCGCTGCCTTTGTGAGGGTGGGCTTATTTGGAGATATGGCAACGATGGTGTGACAGATGAAATTCGTGCTCGCTTGGAGCGCGAGTTAAAAATTCTTAGTGATAAAAACATCAGTGCTTACTTTCTCATTGTGTGGGACTTTGTAGATTGGGCAAGACAACGAGGTATTCCAGCAAACGCTCGGGGCTCTGGTGTTGGGACAATGGTTGGATTCGTTCTCGGGCTTTCAAACGCTTGCCCCGTTAAATATGGTTTACTTTTTGAGCGCTTTACAGATCCTGATCGATCTGAGTATCCCGATATTGATATTGATATTTGCCAAAACGGGCGAGGTGAAGTTCTAGAATACGTTCGCGAAAAATATGGGTATGTCGCACAAATTGTGACGTTTGGTCGGCTCAAAGCTCGCGCAGCAATCAAGGATGTTTCAAGGGTGCACGGTCTCTCTCCGGGTGATGGGCAAAGGTTGGCGAACCTAATCCCAGAAGAACTTAACATCACCATCGATGCGGCGTTAGAGCAAAATGATGAGTTTCGCGGAGCGTACGAAGAATCAAATGAAACAAAAACAATTGTTGATACGGCGAGGGATCTTGAACACCACGCAAGACACATTGGTGTGCATGCCGCGGGTGTTGTCATTGCAACCGAGCCGTTAGACAACATTGTTCCTCTTTGCAGAGCAACTGGAACTGCGGAAACTGTGACCCAATGGGACGGTCCAACTTGTGAACAAATTGGTTTGTTGAAGATGGACTTTTTAGGTCTTCGAACACTCTCTACAATTGAGTTATGTAGACAACTTGTTTTGTCTACGCTCGACGAAACAGATATATGGGCTGCGGTTAATCGGAATGTTGACAGCGGGCCACACCCACTTGATTTAGAACGAATTGATTTAGTTGATACAAAAGTAATTGATCTTTTTACAAGGGGAGACACTGCGGGAATCTTCCAATTTGAGTCTGGTGGCATGCGCCGGTTGCTCAGAGAAATGAAACCAACCCGGTTAGAAGATCTTATTGCAGCAAATGCACTCTTTAGGCCGGGACCCATGGATCTTATCCCAGAGTTTTGTAGCCGAAAAAACGGTCTAGAAAAAGTTCCAAAAGTACACCAAATCATTGATCACTTCACCGAAGAAACATATGGAATTATGGTGTATCAAGAACAGGTGATGCAAATCGTGCATGGACTCGGGGACATTCCACTACGCGATGCTTACACGTTAATTAAGGCTATTGGCAAAAAGAAGGTAAAAGTTATCAATGCAAACCGCCCTAAATTTGTTAACGGCGCGGTTGAAAAAGGAATGGATAAAAACAAAGCAAACGATTTGTTCGATTTGATTCTAAAGTTTGCTGGATATGGATTTAATAAAAGCCACTCAACTGGGTATTCGATCATTGCATTTCAAACTGCTTATCTAAAAACATATTTCCCTGTTCAATTTATGGCTGCTGTCCTCACGTTTGAAAGTGGAGCAAAGAAGACTGAAGATTGGGCACCATACATTGGAGATTGTGGAAAAACTAGGTTTTCAAATCACACAACTGATGCGCCGCATGTAGGTTTTACCGTTGGGCCACCAGATATCAATCAGTCTGATGCGTTGTTTTCTGTTGTTTTTGAAGATGGTGAAGAAAAAACTAATTGCAATGGTCACATTCGATTTGGCCTAAGTGCAGTAAAGGGGTCTGGAAGCGCAGCGGTTTCCGCAATTGTAAAAGAGCGTACTGAAAGTGGTCCGTTTACTTCCGTCTATGATTTTTGTTCGCGCGTGAGTGGGAAGCTCGTCAACAGGGGAACGATCGAAGCACTTGTAAGGGGCGGGGCGTTTGATTCTGTTCATGGTGTTGAAAGCCGCGCTGCAATTATTTCAGGACTCGATCAAGCAATTTCTGCTGGCGCGTCTGCGGCACGTGATCGCGAAAGTGGGCAGGGTGGTTTGTTTGGTGGTGATAGCACGGGGAGTAACACCGCAACCGAGCCAGAGTGGAAATTGCCGAAGACTACACCTTGGACCCAAAACGAATCCTTGGGATACGAAAAAGATGTATTGGGTATTCATGTTTCTGGTCATCCACTCGAACAGTACGAGGAATCTTTGGGGTTGTGGTGTAGCAATACAACAAACTCACTCAAAGAAAAATCGGAGGGGAGTGAAGCAACAGTTGGTGGAATACTGTCTTCTGTGCGACTCACTGTTGTGCGGAACGGCAGAAGTGCTGGGAAAAAAATGGCGATTATTACGCTACAAGATCGCGGTGGAAATGTTGATGGTGTTATTTTCTCTGACGCATACCAGCGGTACGCTGAATTATTGCAACAAGACGAGGCTGTGATTGTAATGGGAAAAGTAGATCGATCTCGCGGTGATTTGCAGCTGCTTATCAATAGAGTAATTCCAATCAAAGACGCTTCTTTACATTTAGCAAGAAGGTTAGAGTTAACCTTCACGAATGGCCCTGAGCGTGGGGACACAAAATCTAGGATGGAAATGGCATCGGGGTTACTCAAGCAGGCGGGTGCTTCTCGAGTTGCCGCGGGGGCTACGCCTGTTGAAGTGGTTGTACATGTACACACTGGTAAACACGTGGCAACAATCAGAAGTCAACGAAGGGTTGTTGTGGAACCAAAATTGTTAGAACAACTCGGCGGTGTTGTTGGCAAGAACAACATTCGGGTGATATCTAAAAACTAAGCCCGTTTACTCAGGCGGCGTTTCCAAATGACCAGTCATCATCTTCGCTATCGAGTGATTCTGATGGCCATGTTGTTTCAGCGCGTCTGTGAATTTTTAGTATCGAACCAAGTTGCGCACCAAAGAGTGGGGAAATGGTTTCTACTATTTTCAATGACTCGTTGTCAAACCGCTTTGAATCGCTTCGGAAAAACACAATAATTGCCATGCATTTATCGCCATCAAAACAACCAACAGAAATAACTTCGTTTCCATCAAAGTCTAATTCATCTGTATCAATCCAATTGGTAAATGAAGATCCATCTGTAAAAACACGGAGTGTCTTTTCTTGTGCAATGGTAGAACACGCTTGTTCTCCAAGTGTTTGTAAAAATTCAGAGTAGTTTTCACCTTGTCGGTCGTAGTTAATATATGCACCAATTCCCCAGCCCACATCTCCTTCGCGGATGTACACGGCTGCGTTTGTTGGACCGAGCCGGTGCAACAAGTACTCGAGTGATGTTCGAAGCATTGATTCTACTTCTAACTCTTGGTTTACAAGTGTTCTGAACTCTGCAGCCATTGCAACAAGACGCATTTTCTGCTCTTGGTCACATTGCCCGTTCGCAAGTGTGTGGCTAAGTGATTCTATTTCTTCAACAGCTGCGCCGTGTGCTTGATGAACCTCTTCGTACAGGCGTTTAAACTCTTTGTTCTTTTTTTCTGCAAGTTGTGATGTGGTGTTTTTTGACATCACTAACTCAATGCGCTCTTTTATAACACCAAGATCGCGTGGCAAACAAAAGACGTCCGACGCACCATTTCGCATCATGTTCATTACTAGTGTTTGTGAACGAGAGGTAGTAAACCCAACTGTTGGGGTTTTTGGTGAAAGAAGAGATGTAAACTCTGAAATTGATTCGACAACAAAATTACTGGTGTCACAATCTACAACAATGAGTCCATACACTCCTTGTTCAAGTGCTATCTCGGCGGCTTTCATTGTTCCTGCGTGCACGACGCTGTATCCAGAAACTTCAATTGAAGCACGAATAGCTGTTGTTTGTTCGTTCGCCTCGCCAATGAGTAGGATTTTTTGTGATTGTTCAAAATTTTTCATTGTATGTACGCCTTCCATCACGCGCTCATAAGTTGTTGTACGGCTTGCTTAATTGCATCCGCATGGTTGCTAGTACCAAAAGAAGTGCCTGAAGCCTGTTGCGTTGGCACGACAGTAACCACGTTTGTGTTTACCAGTTCTGGGTTGCTGTTAATTGTGTTCTGTACTGCTGATTCTTCAACACCAGAAGATGTTGGATTGAGTAGCACAAGGTTTGGTTTGAATGCGTGTGTGATGTACCCAGCTGTCCACGCATCATCGGCGTGGCAAATTTCCACTTTTCGTTCCTGAGCATATTCTTTAATGACTGGATCACTCTGTGCTGGCGAAACGCCAACAACAAGAACGCGGAGTGGTCCGGATTCAAGTTGGGACATGTCCATGTCATTGTGTTGCATAAAACGAATCAACTCTGAACGAGGAATTCTTCGAAACCGTGATCCGGGAACCTTAAATCCATGAAGCCTTCCGCTGTCAAAACAGCGAATGATTGTTTGTTGCGAAACCTTGCAAATTTTTGCGGCCTCGCCAGTTGTAAAAACTTGTTTGTCTTTGAGATCTGCTGTGTCTTGTGTGTCTGTCATGTATTGCCTTTCAATTGGTCACGTTCTTCCCCGCGTGACTGTTTCTTCGACAACGCGAATACCCCACTTCACCCAACTTCTCAAATTTGCTCAAAATTGTAAAAATAGACAACTAATATCATCAAATATGTTGTTTGTTTCCCAAAAAACAGCCCTAGAACCCTAATCCAATTGTTATCACCTACGTCGCGATCGCACTTCTTTCCACTTGCGAACCGCCTCTGGTTCGCGGGGATAGAGGGGCAATAGTTCTATTGGATCAATATTATTTTCAATACCACACACTTTCCCGGCTTCCAAAATAGATCTCGCTGATGATTGCATTTCCCGTCTCGATACTTGAAACTCTTCGCACGCCTTCGTAATTTCGTCTGGCAAAAAAGAATCGCTATACAAAACAGTGTTTTGTTCCATATATGTAGGTACGTCAGAAATATTCACAAGCCGCCCCTCGCAACACCACGTTGGATCATTTGTCACAATCGACAACCAACATGTATTTTTTTTGATTGCAGAAACAACTATGGATCTTGAAACATGGTCACTATCGGCAAACACAACTCCGAGTGCAGTTTCCACAGAAACAACAATTGCTCCTGTTACAAACGAAATCATTTTTGCTGTCGCGGTTGCTACTCGTAGACCTGTGAAACTGCCGGGACCAATGGAAACAAATATTGTATTCACCTCGTCTGGTGTTCCGCCCACCTTCAACACGGCTCGTTCAATTGCGGGCATGACTGTGTCTCTGTCGCGGTCACCTTGTATCGCAGATGTCTCAACGATATCTCCACCACCCCTTATTGCCGCGACCGATCCGCTCTGTTGCGAGAGCTCGATAGAGATAGCGAGGGGTTTATTGTCAGGCATGGTCGGGTACGTGTGGTAGCGATGCGAGTTTGATTGCAGACCACATCGCTGTTTCGGCAGTAGGAATGTCACTTAAATCAATTGGTAAAACTGCGCCTTGTTCGTGATCGCTGTTTAAGAGAAGCACATTTGGCATTAACATTTCTATTCCATCTGGTACAAAGGCGTGTCCCAAACAAAACAATTTTACATCCCACGCTTTTGCTAATGCACAAACCTGTGTTTCTGTGTGTACTCTTCCCCACACCATCAAAGTAGCAGAACCATCGAAATTGTTACGATCTGCGCCTGTTAGTGGTCTGTTCAAAACGTCTATATCAAACACGTGCATGAGAGGCGCGTTTGGCAAACTGTGGCAACACATCAAACCACTTGCTGATTTTACGGCAAGTGGCATTGCCAAGAAAAACGCGTCGACTGCTTCAAAGACACAGTCCGATTCATTTCCAAACACCCACTCAACTCCATCAATAAACAGTTCAACAATGTTACCTTTACCCTTTGTAATTCCACGGCGTGTCAATTGTGATAACTCGTGGTTTGCAAGAATCGGATGAACTTGTGTTGGGTATGCAACTATAAGCGCGGCAATCCGAATAAGCATTCGATAACTCATATCAACACCATTAATAAGTTTGTCGCTGTGAATCAATTCTTGAAGCACAAGGTGGTTGTCTTCGTTTTGATCTAATTCTGCAAGCTTGATAATTTTGCTGTAATTAAATGGGTTATCGTGCAAATCACCTGTGATTAAAATTTTGCCAGTACTTGGTATGTGTTGCGTGGCCCCAATACGACCTTTTGCGTTTTCCATAACTACTGCTGCTTGTAATAAAATTTCACTCGCCGCAATAGGGTCAGACATATTGACTGTTTGTATCTTTGTCATGTTGATTTTCTGCCTTGAAAAATAGCAGAACTTTGACCTATGGAACAGTTTTTTCTCACCATTCCGATATCTATAATCCTATTCCACGCACTCTCTGCGTTGTGTTCAGAATATTCAATAGAAATAGATCTTCGGTTGTGAGATCTCGCAACCGTGCTTGTTGTGCCGCTTCCAGCAAATGGGTCAAGTACGAGGTCACCTTCGTTTGAACATGCAAGGATGACTCGTTCTAAATACACCTCTGGAATTTGGTTGTGATGCCCATGTCTTCGCTCTTTATTATTCCCCTGAATACGCCCCCAAAACTTCCCATACCAAACATCCATTGGCACTCGCATTCCCTTGTTGTTTTCTTTGTTGTGTGTCCGTTGATCTTTATAAATACTTGCGCGATCGCTTTGCTCAAGAATCGCGTCGCTGTTCCATGTCCGATTATTTTCATCCTTTACAAAATACAGCGCGTGTACCTTGCTCATGATAAAAGAGCCCGTCCTACATTGTCCAAACCTGAAGTGCCAAACGCACCAGTTCACCATGGTTAATCCGCGGCGTTTCAAGTGCATCACCACTTCTGCGGCCGTGTCGTCTGGAATATTCACCCACAAAGCCCCTGTAGGAGAAAGCAAGTTAATACAACCGTCGAGCCAATCAAACGTGAAACGTTCGTACTCGTCCCTTGACATGCCATCTTTCCATCCGTCGTACGGGACATCCCAGTTAAACGGTGGGTCAGCAAAAATAAGATCAACTTCATTTTGTTCGGTTAATCTTGGCAGTACCTCTCTGCAATCTCCAATATATAAAGATGTGTCAGGATTTGTTTCAGAAAAAGTTGGTTCAATTGTTTCGGTGGATGAGGGTGTGAATTTTGGAGATTCATCGCCCAGCATTTTTATGTTTTCAAGTTCAAGGTTATGTCGTTGTGACGCCATTGCCCCAACTGGGGTTGAGTATCCACCATGCCTATCAAACGAGCTGCTCTTTTTCTTTGTCATTTTTATACTGTTCCAAAAATACGGTCGCCCGCATCACCCAAGCCGGGAACAATGTAACCGCTCTTGTTTAAACACCTGTCTACAGATGCGGTTGATATTTTTAAGGTTGGGTGATCCTTCTCCATTCTTGAAACACCCTCGGGTGAAGCAACGAGGCAAACCATTTGGATATCTTCGCACTTATGATCTCGCAGAACTGTTGCGGCGTAAGAAGCTGATCCGCCCGTTGCGAGCATTGGGTCAATGAGTAACACGGGCCCGCTGGCAATGTCGGTTGGAAGTTTGCAATAGTATGGGACCGGTTCTTTTGTATCTTCGTCTCGGTACAACCCAATGTGCCCAACCCTTGCCTCTGGAATCATCCCAAGAATACCATCAGTCATTCCTACTCCCGCTCGCAGGATTGGAACAAGGGTGATGGGGTCTGCCAACCTTTGACCTGTGGTTTTTTCTACTGGTGTTTGCACATCAACATCGATTGTTTTAAAGTTTCTGGAAAGTTGAAAAAACATGAGCCCCGCAATTTCATTGAGTAGTGCTCTAAATGTAGCATGGTCTGTTTTAGAATCTCTTATTCGGGTCAATTTGTCCTGAATGACTGGGTGTTCAAAAACCCACACGTTTGGATGGTTTGGTGATTGTGTTGGCATGAGAATAAATCAATTCTACAAGGTGAGTAGGTCGTTGACATCAAGTATCATCACCCACATGTGGCGATTATTTGCTTTGTGTCTATTTTTTCTTCAAGCCTGCGACTCTGGGTTTCAGGCTATTGACCATCGGGTTGAGGCTTTAATGGCCGAAGCAAACAGTTCTCTTGGTGAAAATGTAGTGCTCCCAGAGTCAGTTGACTGGTCTGCAACACCATCTTCTTCACCAGACAACCCGTTTCCATCAACAGATAACCCTACTATTGACGAACTCGCGCTGGTGCCTTCTGCGGGTGCTGATAGTAAAACAATTGGCAAGAAACTTGATGCTGCCGCCGTAGAACTTGAAGAAAACGGAACACTTCTCTCACTTGAAGAGTCTCTCGTGTGGGCAACTGGGCATGCGCAGGAATACCTGTTTGCTGAATATGATTATCTCAGTACTACGCTCTCTTTACTTAGCGAGTTGCATTTATGGGGACCGCGATTTTTTGAAAGCGTAAGCGCCACAACAGATGCAGATTCTACGGGTGGTTTTTATGATACTTCTTTAAGTGTTGTCCATGACTTTGAAGTTACACACCGGCTCCCGTATGGGGGTTCGGTATCTGCCACAGCCCTTACAAATTTTGCAAACACGCTGCATTCAGCCACGTCGAGTAGTTCCAAAGGAACAACGGCTGGTTTATCATTAGAAATACCCTTGCTTCGTGGAGCGGGAATTGTTGCGAGAGAAACACTTATTCAATCAAAACGAAATCTTGTTTATGGTGCGCGTACATTCGAACGTTTTCGAAGAACTTTTTTTAGGTCTATCGCAGGTGACTATTTAAATCTTGTAGTACAAAGACAGTCGCTCGCAAATGCGCAGCGGGGTGTCGAATCATTGAGACAACTCGCTAGTCGACAAAAAGCGCTGTATGAATCTGGAAGAACTCGATTGTATGATTCTGCTGACGCAGAAAACCAAGCGCTTGCTTCGGTTGCAAGACTAAGTCAATCGTGGGAACGATACCGCTTGTCGGTTGACCGGTTTAAAGTAAAAATTGGTTGGCCAATTGAGGAAATTGTTCGTATTGAACCCGCCACACTCGGTCTTCGCCCTCTTGAGGTTGAAATGAAAACAGCGGTGACACAAGCGTTGCAATATCGACTTGACTTGCAAACAGAAGAAAACAAGGTTGGTGACGCCTACCGCCGTGTTCAAAATGCGAAAAACGGAATATTGTCCGATTTAGATTTTACGGCAAGCGCTTCGTTACCATCTGAAAACAATACCATCGCAGATTTTGATAGCAGAGACGTTGACTATTTGGTTGGTATAACATTTGGCGTGCCACTTGATAGAGAAAGGGACAGGATTTCCGTGCGTCAAAACCAAATTTTGTTAGAACGTGCGAAACGTTCGCTTAGAACTTCAAAAGAATCTGTGGCAATTGAAGTTCGTTCTTCACTTCGAAATATCGAAGTGTTTCAGTTCACGCTTGACTTGCAAGAAAGAAATGTTGAAATTGCACAACTTGGTCTTCATTCCATTACCGCGGATCCTGACCGCGTTTCGGTTCTGGATCAAACAAGGGCTATTTCTGAATTACAGAGTGCGCAAGACGCGAGAGATAGCGCTCGGCGAGATTTAGAGCTTTCTATTGTCGATTTTTTACTACAAGCAGGACAACTTCGGATTCAACAAAACGGAAACATGTATCCAATTGGTACAATAAATCAAAGTTTATGAGTATATTCAAAAGTCAATTACAACCTGTGCCAATGAAACGCGGCGTTTCTATTTCAGCAATTCTTGTAACATTAATCGCTGTATGTATTCTCATTGTTTGGGCTATTCCAACAAATAAGTCTTCGGACAATGGCTCGCTTGGGGCTGGAGCTTTGTATGAGGTTGGGGTTGGTAGCTTTGAGATTACTGTTCCAACTTCTGGGGAACTTGCGGCACTCGAACAAGTAAACATCCACAACGCACTGGAAGCAAATGCCGTCATTATCGAATTGGTTGACGAAGGATCTAAGGTTGTGGCTGGCGATGTTTTGCTTCGACTCAACGACGAATCGATACAAAATGCAATTAGAAGTTCGCAAGATAGTGTGACAACCAGTATTAATAATTTAGATGGATCTACGGCAAATCTTGTTATTTTAAAGAAAAAACGAGACTCTGAGTTAGCAGTAAAACAGCTTGCTGTTGATCTTGCCGAGCTTGCCCTGCAATCTTGGGAAAAGGGTGAGGTGGTAGCAAGAAGACAATCGCTTGATTTGGCTGTGCAAACTGCGCAGAAAGATTTCACGCGACTTTCTGGAAAGTTCGAATCATCTGTAAAACTCTATGAAAAAGAGTTTTTGAGCAAAGACGAACTTGATCGAGATGAGATTGCGCTTTTAAAAGCAGACGCACAACTAAAAAAAGCGCTTCTTGATGTTGATGTTTACAACAATTACACGTTTAAACAAGACAAGCAGAAAAAAGAGTCTGATCTACAACAAGCGAAAGATGAATTGGAACGGGCTGTTGAGCGGCTCGCTTCTGAAACCAGAAGTGCTGAATCAAATGTATTGGCTGCAGAAAAAAGGCTCGCAAACAAACAAGAGGGTCTTCAAAAACTTGAAGACCAGCTCGATATGTGTGTCGTTACTTCCCCAGCAAACGGAATGGTGGTGTACGCATCAAGTTTGGGAGAAGAGCGGGGTCGAGAGGGTGAGCCAATCGGTGTTGGGAAAAAACTCTATCGCAACGAGTTAGTCATGATTATTCCAAACACTGAACTCATGGTGGCAGAAGTAAAAGTGAACGAGGCGCTCAGTGGACTCATTGAAATTGGTCAACAAGCGTCTGTGATTTGTGACGCTTTTCCAGACGGGGTCTTTAATGGTGAGGTGATTTCAGTTGGCGTCCTTGCATCTGGCGGTGGGTGGAGAGATCCGAACCGGCGCGATTACACAATAAAAATCCAATTGACAGAAGAAAACACCGTTGGTCTCAAACCTTCAATGCGATGTTCGGCTGAAATATTGGTGGGTATGGCTGAAGATCAACTCTTTGTACCTATACATGCCATACACAGAAAAAGGGGGGTTATTTGGGTGTGGTTACAAAAAGATGGTGGCTTTGTACAACGAGAAGTTACGATTGGGGAGTTTAGTGAATCGTTTACGGTTATAAATGATGGGCTTGTTGAAGGAGATATTGTTCTTCTGCGAGATCCGCCACCTAGCATGGTAACTGGCACATTGGATTCTGGTGAAAAACAATGACAACCAAAAAAATAGTAGTTGGAATTACAGGCGCATCGGGCGCACCTTATTCCGTACGAGTTATACAGTTGCTTATTGAATACGGGGTAGAGGTACACCTCGTTGTTTCTACAATGGGACGGCGGTTATTGTTTGAAGAATCAAACATCACAACATTGTGCGCTGAGCATTTTAAAGTAGATGAGCAACTTCTTGTCATACACAACGATAAAAATTTGGGGTCTTCGGTCGCATCTGGAAGTTTTTTACACGATGGAATGATAATTGTTCCTTGTTCAAGTAACAGTGTTGGCGCGGTCGCAAGCGGTATAACAAACACGTTGGTCCAGCGAGCAGCAGCGGTCACTTTAAAAGAGGGTAGAAAATTAATTTTGGCGCACAGGGAAACTCCTGTTAGTGGGATTGATGTAGAAAATCTCGCAACACTCTCGAGGGCTGGCGCAACAATTGCACCATTATCGCCCGGTTTTTATATGCAACCTAAAACCATAGATGATTTGGTTGATTTTATGGCTGGAAAGATCGTCGATCTTGTTGGAATACACCATGATTTGCCGGTTCGATGGTGCTAGTGGACACTCTTTGTTACACTTTACGCATGAAATACCTACTCACACTTATCGTCATATCAATTCTTTGCTGCTGCTCACCAATTGCAACATATCCACCAATTGAAGTTGATTCTGCAGTTAGTTTTTCTAACTCTTCTTATGAGCCTGTTCCAACAATTTTAGTCACCACTATCGAATACGCACACAATCGTTATGGTGGTATGGAAACAGCTGTGTACAACCTTCCTGAAGGAATGGTGGGTGAAACATACGACATCGTAACGGCGCGGGTTGCGGACTCTGCTCCGTTACAAATCGAAGGTGATCAGGCATATCACATCACTGAATTGCGTGTTCGGGGACTAAAAGCAGAAGCAGATATTACCTTTCCTCGCGCTGGTGGTGGATACGAAACTGCAACTTTGTACTTATCAAAATCATTGTCGAATCCTTGGAAAGTAAACCGAGAACGAATCTGGTTGATTCCAGTTGCACAGGCACCTGCACCAAATTATGTTGCTACCGAACAAACCGCCATCGTCGAGACAGAATGAACTTCGAACAAGCGTGGCTTGATGCTGCTATTGAACAGGCTGAAAAATCGTGGGAAGAGGGTGGAATACCAATTGGCTCGTCACTTGTTGATGAAAGCGGATCCATTGTTTCTCGTGGCCACAATATGCGAGTTCAAAGCGGGGATCCGACCGCCCATGCTGAAGTTGTATGTATTAGAAATGCTGGAAGAAGAAGGGATTGGAAATCACTTACGCTTGTTTCAACACTCAGTCCGTGCATTATGTGCTCTGGCACAACCCTTCTTTTTGGCATTCCACGCGTGATTATTGGAGAAAATGAGAATTTTCTTGGCGCAGAAGAACTTTTATGTTCGAATGGTGTTGAGATACAGGTGATTCATGATGCGCGTTGTGTTGCGTTGATGCAGCGGCTGAAGCATGAAAAACCTGATTTGTGGGCCGAAGACATAGGCCTGTAATAAGGAGGCGTGATAAATGAAACGACCAATATCACCAAAACGATCGCAAACAGATAGACCGCGCATTACTTCGCGAGCATCAGTAAAAGTTAGACGGCCAGCGTCAAATACAGCGAAAGCAACCAGACCCACTGGTTCTTCGAGGTAAAAAACTAACCGAGGGTGAGTTTATTTCGGGGGTGAACTTATTTCGAGGGTGAACTTGCTTTGAGGATTCGGGGGTTCGGGGGTGAGTTAATCTCGCTCGAGCAACATGGAAACTGCATTGCCGCCACCGAGGCACAAACTCACAACGCCGCGTTTTGCATCAAGGCGACGCATTTGGTGAACGAGCGTCACAAGGACGCGCGCGCCAGAACCACCAATTGGATGACCAAGTGCAATCCCTCCGCCACATACATTTACATTCGTTTGATCTAAGCCCAAGTGTGCGAGGTTTTGCAACACTTGCACAGCGAACGCTTCGTTAATTTCAAACAAATCAATATCTGAAACAGATAGGCTGTTTCGCTCAAGCAGTGTGGCAATGCCTTTTCCGGGGGCAGTGAATATTTCTTTTGGGTCGACACCTTGCGTGTTGTAATCAACAATACGTGCAAGAACTTCACCCTCTGTGTTTGGGGAAGCAACAATGAGAGCTGCGCCGCCATCAGAAATTTGTGATGCGTTGCCGGCGGTTACACTTCCTTCTTTTGCGAATGCAGGGCGAAGTTTTCCTAGTGATTCAGCGGTTGAATCTGCACGAACACCTTCGTCTTGGGTGACATCAGCGCGTTGTTTTACTTGTTTGGCTTCGAAAGTAATTTGTTCATCATTAAACCAACCTTCGCTTATTGCGTGCGCTGCGCGTTGGTGAGATTGCGCGGAATATGCGTCTTGTGCTTCGCGTGAAATATCAAACTCATTTGCGGTCCACTCAGCAGCAGATCCCATGCCCCAGTTTTCGAATGGACAAGTAAGACCGTCGTGTTGCATGTGGTCAATAAGTTTTCCTTCGCCAAATTTAATCCCGTTTCTTATGTGTGCGAGGTGCGGTGCGTTTGACATGTTTTCCATACCGCCCGCAACAACAATGTTTGTGTCTCCCGCCTTGATTGATTGTGCCCCTTGCATCACAGACTGCAACCCGCTGCCGCAAACCTTGTTCACGGTTACCGCCGAAAGGGAACTTGGCAAACCTGCCATTAAACCTGCTTGGCGGGATGGATTTTGCCCAACACCCGCTTGAAGTACGCACCCCATGATGCATTCGTCAATTGATGCCGGATCAACGCCGGAATCTTCTACAGCCGCCCCAATAGCCCATGAACCAATCTCTGGGGATGGAACCCGTGAAAGTCCGCCTAAAAAACGCCCAACGACGGTGCGGCGGGCTGCAAGAATAACGGGTTGTTTTGATATATCTGTAGTTGTCATGTGTCTGTGCCTTATTTTCTGAGGTGGATAGAATATGTTATCTGTAACCCACTGCGAGGGCACATATTCTATCTAAACACATCAAGGTCATGTGAAACACTATGGAACACAATTGGACAAGCGACAATCTAACAAGCCTGCAAAGCCATATTTTGGCAGAAGAACAAAAGTACGAAGATGCCACTGGTGAGTTTTCGTGGATACTCTCGGCCATTTCGCTTGCGACCAAGGCCATTGGAAACAAGGTTCGCTGTGCAAGAATTGAAGATGTAGTGGGGGAGGTTGGTTCTGAAAATGTGCAGGGTGAAATGCAACACAAACTTGATGTTATTTCCAACGAACTCATTTTGCGGTGTCTTGGAGATCGTGACAATGTCGGGATTCTTGCGAGTGAAGAAAATGAAACGCCATTTTTTCTTCGCAAAAGAACAGAGGGTGGAAAATACGCTGTTCTTTTTGATCCACTTGATGGGTCGTCAAATATCGATGTCTCGGTTGGGGTTGGAACTATTTTTAGTGTACTTCGTCTTCCAGATGGTGGAACAAGAGAGGATGCCATTCTGCAAAAGGGCAACAAGCAGGTCGCTGCTGGGTATGTCTTGTACGGATCATCAACCATTCTTGTTTTAACAACAGGCAATGGTGTCAATATGTTTGTGCTTGATCAAGCAATTGGATCTTTTGTGCTTGTCGAAGCAAAACTTCAAATTCCAAACGGAAACAAGACGTATTCGATTAATGAAGCGTACACAGCAAGGTTTAGTGATGGGGTTCAGTCATATTTGGAGTGGGCTCATCAAAACAATTACTCGAGTAGGTACATTGGTTCTATGGTCGCGGATGTACACCGAACATTATTGAAAGGCGGAGTATTTATATACCCGCCAACAAGTGATAAACCCGAGGGGAAACTTCGCCTGATGTACGAAGCAAACCCAATGGCTATGATTATTGAACAGGCGGGGGGAAAGGCGACCGCGCTGGGCGATCGTATTCTCGACATTCATCCAACAGGATTACACGAACGAACAAGTGTGGTCCTTGGATCAACCGATCAAGTAGATCAATTTTTGAAACACACAACATGACAACAGTTACTGAAACGTTTGTAACCCTCCCAAAAAATTCTAATCAAGCGCTCGGAATTGGGGAGTTCGCCGTTGATTTTATGAACAGGTCAATTGGAGAACCATCCAACACGGTTCTCGATCGAACGGCGTTGTTTTTTACAGACGCTGTGCTTTGCGGCCTTTCCGCACTCTCGGTAAAAACGAACGCGCCTATTGTGTTACAAAACGAAGCGCTTGAATACACGATGAAAGAAGGCGCGACTGTCTTTGGATCAAGTGTGTGCGTGCGACCAGAAAAAGCTATTTTGGCAAACGCCGCCGCAGTGCGGGAGTGGGATTCAAACGGAACAAATTTTGGTTTTAATCCTGATCTTGGCCACACTGCGGGTGAGTTTGGACACAATGATTTTTATGCTGTTCCAATCGCAGCCGCACAAATAATGAAGCTTGACGGTGGGGATGCGCTTCGCGGAATGATCTTGCTTGACGAGATTCGGGGGAGACTTGCTGAAGTGTTTAGTTTAAAAACGTACAAAATAGATCATGTTGTACATGGTGCAATTGCATCAGCAGCTGTGTACGGTGCGATGTGCGGCGCAACTGCAGAACAGATTGAGTCTGCTATTGGAATGACCGTTGCACATTACATTCCTTGGCGGGCAATTCGGGCGGGAAAGCAACTTTCTGATTCTAAAGGTTCGTCGGCGGCAATTAGTACAGAGGTTGCAATTCTTTCAATGCAACGATCAATGAAGGGGTTTAGGGGTCCCCGTGATATTTTCAGAAATCCAGAGTCAGTGTTTAGGCAGTTTGAGCCCACAAATGGCGACTCACCTTTTGATTTGGTTTTATCTCATAGTGGTGATGATTTTGCTGTGATGGGAATGCATTTCAAAATAGGGTTATACGAACACCAATCTGCTGGTGCACTGCAAGGTTTACTCGATCTTATTCAACAAAACCCAAGCATTGCTGTTGAACCTGAAAAAATTACATCTATTCATATCACCGCGTATGAACCTGCGTTTGGAATCATTGGTGATCCTGCCAAGCGTGATCCAAAAACTCGACAGTCTGCTGATCATTCTATGGTGTACATTGTTTCCGCAATGTTGCGAAAAGCGCAAGAGGTTGCAAAACAAGAGGGGGCAGAGTTTTTCAATCGGTCAAATGATGAGGTTTGGAAACGGCTCATGCTCACACCGTATGATTTTGATGCGGATGCAATTTCTCATCCAACCGCACGCGCCATTATGGAAACAATTTCATTTGAACATGGTGGAAAAGAATATGATGAAAAATATCCAGACGGTATTCCAACATCTATGAAAATTACTCTTACTGATGGAACTGTGTTAGATAGTGGTTTTGTTATGTACCCTGCTGGGCATGCAAGAAACACTGTGGCTAATCTTGATGATATTCTTGTTGCAAAATTCAAAATGCATGGAGATATCGCAATGGACAATCCCTCGAGTGTTATTAAAAGTTGTATGGGTGTCGCAGAACTGAATCCAGAAGATATACAAAACCTGTGGAGCTTTGAACTCGCCGACCGCCCTGTGTACCGAGATTAATGAACTTGGGTTAGTTAAATTTTGATTTAATTTTAGGTTTCGTTCGTTGTAAAAAATACACAATAAACTGACCGTTGCTATGAAAATCTAATCAAAACAAGTGTTCTAACAACGCAATCACGCCTTTGCCTTGCGTTGCAATTGTTTCGAAAATTTCGCGACCACTTGCGATATCTAACAACTCGCGAACCAGCGCGCTTTCGCCGTCGTAATCTGCTTTGTTCACAACAAAAATATCTGCTATCTCTAAGATGCCCGCCTTGTCCATTTGTACTGAATCCCCCATACCTGGAACTACTACCACAACTGTTTCATCAACAAGCGTGCGAATTGCGACATCGTTTTGACCAGCACCGACTGTTTCAACAATCACGTTCTCAAAACCAGCGCCACCAACAAGATCTAAAATTTCTGGAAGTGTGTCATAGTCTTCGCCCACTCTTGCAAGGCTTCTATAAAAAACGTTTTCATCAACCGCATTAAAATCGACCCGAAGGCGATCCCCAAGAAGTGCGCCGGCGCTGATTGGACTCATTGGGTCGTATGCAACAATTGCTACTTTTTCTCCCCTTCGAACAATTTCCGCGGCCATTGCGGCGGAAAGCGTTGATTTTCCGGCGCCGGGCGAACCGGTGAACCCAACAATTTTTACCGGTCGTTTTTTTGGTGCTTCCACGCTCTTGCCAGATTCAACAAGGCTGATATTTCTTGCAAGCGTGGCAATATGGTTTTCGGATGTAATTGGTTCTTGTGGTTTTGTTGCGGATCGAACTGCTTCGACAATATCAAGCATACTTGTGCCGGTGTGATACACGCCTCGAACACCGCTATCAAGAAGTGGTTGTATGTCTTCCTGTGGAATAATTCCACCAACATCGACTGTTAAATCAGCGCGACCAACTTTTTTCATCTCGTCCATCATTCTTGGAACAAGTACAAGGTGAGAGTTGCTCATCATAGAACACGCCATCATGTCAACATCTTCGTCGCGCGCAGAAATTGCGAGTGACCTTGGGGTTTGCCAAAGCCCAGAATAAATCACATGTATGCCGCTATCTCTCAGCGCCCTAGCGATGAGTTTGACGCCTCGGTCGTGCCCATCAAGTCCCATTTTGCCCAGAAGTACTCTTGGGCGATGATCAAGATCGCCGCAGCGATCTTTTTTCTCGAGTTGTGTGGTTGGTTCAGTTGTCGGTGATGCCATAACAGGGCGATAATACCAAAAACTACACTGCGGCGAAAATTGATTGGTGGTTGTATCGTATGCAAAATATGACCAAAGATCCTAAGCAAACCATTTCCAAAGCCGTACAAGAGGCTTTTTCGTCTGTGCTTGGTGAGCAATATAAAGACGCAAACCCTGTGGTTCGTCTTTCGCAAAACCCAAAGTTTGGGGATTATCAAATCAACGGCATTATGGGGCTTGCTAAAAAGTTAGGTCAGAACCCAAGAGAGCTTGCTGAAAAAATCAAAGACAGTGTGGATCTTGCTAGTTTTGCAGAATCTCTTGAGGTTGCGGGTCCGGGCTTCATCAATG
This sequence comes from Planctomycetota bacterium, assembly GCA_014381305.1. GTDB lineage: Bacteria > Planctomycetota > Phycisphaerae > Phycisphaerales > SM1A02. The sequence continues at coordinate 13,660 of JACNLW010000072.1, read as the reverse complement.
TAACACTCTCGCTGCCAGCGCTCATAACACTTTGCGAGGAAATGGATACGGACTCCCTTGGTGTTCATAAGTCTGAAGATTCTCACCCGATTGCAATAGATCTCTGTGGGGTCAACGTTGCCAAACAGTTGCACGTTGGTCACCTTCGGTCAACTATTATTGGGGATTCGCTCGCAAGAGTTTTTGAGCGGCTTGGGCGAAAGGTATACCGAGAAAATCATTTGGGTGACTGGGGTTTACCGATTGCAAAGGTTCTTGAAAACCTGCTCAGCACTGGCGTTGATCTACATGCAATTTCAATCGAGGATCTTAATACAGCCTATAAAGATGCGCAATTTATTGCGAAGGATGATGTCGCTGGTCTTGAAACAGCAAAAAATATTTCTGCTGGGCCGCACAGAATTACTGAACTAGAAGAACAAAATGCAGAGGCTATTCCTGCACAAGAAAGGGCGAAGTCTACGCTTGTACGGCTGCAACAAGGCGATGCTGATCTTCTTTCAAACTGGGAGAAGTTAATCGACTGCACAATGAAAGAGGTATATGTTTCCCTTGATTTACTTAATGTAAAACTTGGACCGGAGCACAACCGAGGTGAATCTTTTTATCGCGACCGCCTTGCTGACACTGTTGATGCGTTTATAAACGCTAAACTTTCCGAAGAGGATGACGGGGCGCTCATCGTGCGCTTTAAAGACAGGAAACGCCCGCTTCTTATTCAAAAATCAGATGGTGGTTTTATTTATGCGACGACTGATCTTGCCGCAATTTATTTTAGAACACAAGAGTTGAAGTGTGACAGTGTTATATATGTCGTTGATGCAAGGCAGCGAGATCATTTCAAGGATTTGTTTGATGCCGCAGCCTTAATTGGGTGGAACAAAACACCAGACGGTGCGGATGTTATGTTCAAACATATCCCATTTGGTTCTGTTTTGGGTGATGATAAAAAACCACTGAAAACAAGAAGTGGTTCAAGTGTTACGCTCTCTTCGTTGCTTGATGAAGCAATTGCTCGTGGTAGAGCAGAAGTGCGCCGGCGAAGCGAAGATGAAAAGTCGCAAACACATGGGATGAGTTCTAAGGAGTTATCCACCATCGGCAGACAAATTGGAATTGGGGCGATTAAATATGCAGATCTTTCAAATGATTTGGTCTCTGATTATGTTTTTGATATGGATAGAATGATTTCGTTTGAGGGAAACACGGGTCCGTATATTCAATACGCCTGTGCAAGAATCGCTTCATTGTTAGAAAAGTCTGGAGAAACCTCTTTTTCTTCTCGTATCCTTATTAACACGCCCCAAGAGCGGCTGTTGATTCTAAAGCTGTTGCAGTATGGAAATGTTATACAAAGTGTTGCACAGCACCTAGAACCACACCTCCTTTGTTTGTGGTTACATGAGTTAACTGGTGCGTTTAGTTCGTTCTATCAAGCGTGTCCTGTTCTAAAAGTTGAAGACGAAGCAATAAAGGGTTCGAGGCTTCGTCTTTCTGAGTTAACCCGAAGGGTTATTGTTGATGGGCTTGATCTCTTAGGGATTGAAGTCCCACAAAAAATGTAGGTATCTATGACTGAAAACAAAACACAACCGTCTAAATTTTTCTGGATTGGCATGCTCGCCGCTGCTGTTGCTTCAATCGCCTCGCTTGTTTTGGCTGGACCAAAACTTGGGCTGTGGACCACTATGCCGGGATGTGGGCCAGAGAGTGGGTGCGATGCTGTCACCAATGGTCCGCTTGGAAATATTCCATTTGGTTCATTTTTGTGGCCCGTTTCATTTGTTGGGCTTGCGTGGTTTATGACAATTTCTTGGCTTTGGAAAAGCACAAAAGGAAACTCTAAACCACTTCTATGGCTCGTTCGCCTCGGCATGTTGGGATCACTTGGGTTTGTAATTGCAATGATTGCAAGTGGACATTTTTGTAAGTGGTGCGCCTTGGTTCACTTTTGCAATGTAGTTCTTTGGATTTGCGCCGAACTCCAAATCCGTTCGAGTAAAAACGTTTGTAATAAGTGTCTTGGTAAAAGTTTCGTGTTCGGTTTTGTGTTAGTGAGTGTGATTCTTGGTTCGATGTACGTGTTAAAGATGGGTGCTGATCAAAAGTCTAGTGACGAAAATACAAAGCAAATCGTAGAGGGCGGCGCTGATAATTCTACGCTGAAACTACTTGAATCAGATCATCGTTTTGGAAGTCCAAGCGCGCCAATACAAGTTGTTATGTTTACAGATTATCAGTGCCCCGACTGCAAGAGACTAGAAACACAGTTGGCGCGTATTTATGAACAAAGAAGTGATGTTTCAGTTGTGGTTAAGCATTTTCCGCTTAACTACGATTGTAATGATGAAATTGGGAAAATGAAAATGCATTCAAACGCGTGTTGGGCTGCGCGTGCTGCGGAAACCGCGTTTATTCTCGGTGGACAAGACGGGTGGGAACGAATGCACGCTTGGTTGTTTGCAAACAGTGGTTCGTTTACTGACGCGACTTTTAATGATGATTTAATAATGCTCGGATTTGATCCACATTTATTTGTTCAAACAATGCAGACTTCCGTGACGTTGCAAGGCGTAAAAGAGGACGCCGCCGACGGAAAGGCGCTAGGAATTTGGTTTACTCCAATGATATTTATCAACGGCGTTGAGTATCTTTGGTATTACGGGGGACAGGAGTCGCTCGCGAAAGTTATTGACACTGTTGGAAATGCTGTTGCTTCTGGAGAATCTTCTGTCATTGCACCGCCCTCTGCTGTCGAAAAACTTGTTGCTGACTGGCGGGTTGGTAGGGTTCATTCTATTCAAGATCGCGACAGGCTTTCTTGGTCGGGGGATGGTGATGTTGAAATTATTGTGTGGGGAGATTATCAAACAGAACCTACGGTGAAACTTGATTCAATTCTTAAGGACATTTTAAATGATGGGACGCGGGCAAAATACGCATTCAGGCATTTTCCTATTGACCCGAGTTGTAATTCTGGCGTGAAAAACTATTCAAAACAATATCCCGGATCGTGCGAGATGGCGAAGGTTGTTGAGGCTGTTGACATTTTATGTGGCGATGAAGCAAGGTGGAGGGTGCATCAGTTGTTTATGTCACCACAACCTTCAACAACTCTAGAGGCGCTAGCCAAAGTGGCTGCCACAGTTTGTTCTCAATCAAGTGAAACCATTGCAGATGTGGCTTCTAGTGCTGATGTTGCTGCTCGCATACAGAGTGATATCCGTTCAAAACTAAGTGTCTGGAGGCGAAGCGTCCCAGTGCTTGTGATTGATGGTCGTTTTATTCCTCGTTGGCAGATGGAGGGAACGACGCCTAAAGAAACACTTCTGCAAATCATTAACGAGGCGTCGAAATAAAAACAACTTTTAGGGAGCAAGGTTTAGTTTTGTATAAGAGGTGTTTATTTCAACCTGACCATCTTTCTTTATTGTTGTAGTGATGTCTCCATCAACACATGTCACAAGGCGCTCTGTGTTTGGTTGAATAATCCACTCGTCGCGTGCGAAACGAGACTTGCTTGTCGATTGAATCACAACTGATGGTTGAAGTTTGTGCAACAAAGCTGCGGACTCGGTGCTCCATTGCCCATGATGTGGCATTTCCAACACGTCTACGTTGTCCATAGGTTGTGATAAAAATGTGGATATTGTCTTCTCATTAATATCGCCAGTGAGTAAAACAGATCGCCCGTTTGATTTGATTGACAATACAACAGAAGCCTCGTTTGAAGAGGTGTAATCGGCGCCTTTTTCAGGCCACATTGCCGTAATCGTTGTGTTATCTGTTCTCACGCCCCACCCCTTTGTGATTTCATTCACTTCAATCTGTTTTGCTTTTGCAACTTGTACTATTTTGCCTATCACCTTTGTTTGGTGCGCCAAAGCATAGGGGGTCATACATATTTCGACTATTTCAATCTCGTGTATTAAATCTAAAATCGCCGAGCAATGATCAAGGTCGTTGTGTGTAACTACAAGCGTGTTTATTTTAGTTATTCCGAGCTTACGTAGAGATGGCAACACTTTGTGCAATCCAATATCAAGGTCGGCCCTTGACCCCGCATCTACAAGAACGGTTGTTGTTCCATCTTGAATAATGTGTGACGTACCGTGCCCAACATTAAGCGTGGATATAACCACGTTGTTATTTTGAAATGTACCCAACAAACTCACTGCTAACAACATGCCTATGGTTATTTTTATCTTCACCCTACCGGTGGTTATGATCACAAAACATAAAAACAATAGTAGTAATACAACGAACAACATATCTGGTGGGTGTACGCGAAAAAACAATGGCAAATCACCGTACTGTTTCACGGTTTCTATCATTTGCGATGATAAATGTTTCATACACCACAACAGTTGCTCGTCTATAAATGGGTGAACCCAGCCAACTGCTAGTCTAAACAATCCTAAAAATAAAACTGCTACCAAAAAAAATATTCCTCCAATACTGCTTAATAATCCAATGGGTGCAACTGTTCCGAAAAAGTGCATTACGAGAGGCGCGGCAATCAACACCGCGCAAAATCCAACAACCCAAAGAGATGACATGGTGTAGCGAATTGTTTCTGACATTGGTGAGTAATTGTCTCGTGGGCCCAGTAGCTTCCATTGCATTGTGGGTAATAAAACACAAAGCCCAAACACAACCGTAAAACTTAAGATAAAGCCAATTGTCTTAATCACTGCCGGATCAATCCACATGAAGATCATCGCTACAACTGCGAGAATTCCTGACCCGCTAAATCTCTGGCCCCTACACTGAAGTGTAGAGGCAATGACAACCATCAGAATTGCTCTAAAAACCGGTGGGCGAGATTCTATTAACGAAAGTAAAAAAATGGAAATGGCGCAAACAATAATAAATGACAGTACTTTTCCAAGAGACGCCACCCGAACAATCCAAATAATCGCGATCAGAACAATGGCAATATGAAGGCCGCTTACAGCAAGAATGTGGGCGAGTCCTGCGATGCGAAATGTAGTTGTAAGTTCTCTCCACCCAACCTCTCTTTCACCAAAAAACAATGCGGAAACAAGTGTTTTTTCTTCTCCCTGCATTCCACCCACGATCCGTTGTTTTATGATTTGTTCTGCTTCAAAATAAGTATTGGTGTTTTTGTGAATTGCTTTGACAAGAGATCGTTGCTGGACAAAAATAGTGGGTGGTTTATTGTCTGCAAAAAGGTGACGTCGTATTCGTCCAATCGTAATTATCTCATCCCCCTTGTTTACATGTGTTTCCCCGTCGACCTCTATTGTGAGCATTGTTCGTTCCAAAGGTCGCGTTGGTGGTGACGCAAAAATATCAAATGAAGTAACTGGTGGTCTGTCGTCAATGTTAGACAAATACCCTTCTGTTCGAGGTTTTGTTGATGGATTTGAAACAACAACTCCCTGAACTTCAACGAGATCGCCGTTGCCCAGAACTACCCATGGCGGTGGGGTTGTATTAGTAACATAGAGTGTTCTTGAAAAAAATAATCCAAACATTGCGATAAACAACAGCGTTGTTTTTTGACTTTGGGGTCGCAAACTCATCCCAATAATGCTTATTGAAATTACCAGTGCGCTTCCTATTACAAAAGTAAGCGCGAAGTTTTTTGACAGCACAAGACCTGTCAATGTTCCGAGTACTGCTGTGGTGGAAATGTACACTCCTTGTGGAATGTTGATGGGGGGTGGTTTTATTTTAAGTTTTGTAAAACGCATTGCCGTTCCATTTTCCTCGCTTGATTGAGGTATTCGGTCGGGGTATGCTTTTTTTCGGGGGTGTGCTTTTTTTTCGGGAGTGTGCTTTTTTTTCGGGGGTGTGCTTTTTTTTCTGGGGTGTGCCTTTTTTCTGGGGTGTGCCTTTTTTCTTTTTTTCGCCAAAAGGCATCACTCTTGCGGGAAGGGTATTATGAGGATATGACAGTCATCGTTGGTCAAGAAACAGCTAAAAACACGCTAAAAAACGCCTTGTGCCACGGCAGAACGCATCACGCGTGGATATTTCAGGGGCCCACGGGCGTTGGGAAGTGTACTGCGGCGGTCGAATTTGCCCGCTCTCTTCTCTCTGGTGAAGAGTTTGGAATAACCGCCGGTATTTTTCAACATAATGATCTTCACGTTATTCGAAAAGAAGATGCTTCTTGGTCAAAAAACGCGGCGCTTGCGAGAAGAAAACAAACGAACATTCCAGTTGATTTGTTGCGAGAACGAATGATTGGCGGCAGAACGGGTGACGACCGAACACACGACTCCGTTGCTTTTAAAACTTCTGTTTCTGGCGGTCACAAGGTTTTTATTATTGACGAAGCGGAATTGCTTGATGAAACCGCGCAAAACGCGCTGTTAAAAACACTTGAAGAACCGCCCGTTGGTACCTTCGTCATTCTTGTTACTTCAAGAGATGATTTACTTTTGCCTACTATTCAAAGCAGATGCCAAACTGTAAACTTTTCGTTACTTGATCAGCATGAAATGAATCAGTGGCTAGAGAGCATGGACTTTAGTGTTTCTAAATCGGATTTGGAATGGTCTGTTGCTTTTTCCTCTGGTTCTCCTGGTGATGTATGTGTTTCTATTGAAACTAATCTCCCAAATCTTGCGGGGTCTTTGCATGGCTTCGTGCGCGGAGTCGGTGGATCAAAAGTGTTCCCCGAAGCCGCTGCTTTGATGATTCACTATGTTGAATCTTTCGTAAAAATTCAACTTGAAAAAAATACACTTTGTAGTAAAGAAGCTGCAAACAGGCAGGCTTTTTCTGTTGTTTTACAACTTTTGGGCATGGAGGTTAGGGCGCTACTTGGCGATGAAAGGGATAGTTCTTCTTTGGGTATTCGGGCTGCTGCAATTCTTGCTGATATCGAGGGCCAAGTCCGAACAAATATATCGATCAAGGTGCTTTTAGAATCTCTCGCGGTGCGTTGGGTGCACCTGTGTGGCGGGGACGCTACGCTTGTGCCTGTTTCGCTCGAATAATTCCACCGTATTTTTTTGAATTCCTTTTCGCGCAAATCAAAATCATCGCTGCGCCCGCAAGCACCATTCCAGCGCTTAGTAGTTGTCCCCTTGAGAGGCCAATAATAATTGACACGCCTTCGTCTGGTTGGCGGAAAACTTCTGTCACCATGCGGAGCAGTCCATAGACAACTAAAAACCAGCCGCTCACAACACCCGGCTTTCTTGGAACAAACCAAACTGCGATCAGCGCTCCGAGTAAGAGGGGGCCGTCACTTATCGCTTGAAAAAGTTGGGATGGGTACCATGCTGTCAATTGTGGGGCAATGGTTTCGATTACAACCGTGTTTCCTTTGTATGCCTCTGCAACAATTTGTTGAAGGAACGCATCGCTACCACTTACTACAGTTGTCCGAAGGGGTTCTAGTGCTGCGAGTTGGTTCCCATATTGATCCGGGTTGTAAAGCCAAACCTCTGTAATTTCTGCGGGATATTTAACGGACCACCAAGGCGGTTCTTGTTGATTTGGTATTTGTTTTCCCCAAAGTTCACCGTTTATAAAATTTGCAACTCGTCCAAAAAACAGACCCGCGGTGCCTCCAACGCTCGCCAAATCTGCAAGGTGCATGACCGGTATTTTGTGTTTGCGACCCCAAATAATAAATGCGAAAAGAACGCCAATAATTCCGCCGTGGCTCGCCATGCCGCCGCGATTGATCGCCAATAAATCCCACCAAGGAAATTCTGAAGAAAAACTGATGAGAAGTTGCGGGTCATAAAAAAGTGCATACCCAATTCGACCACCTAGAAGCACGCCCAAGACACCTGCAAACAAAAGGTCGCCCGCTTGATCTGGCGTCAGTGGCGATCGATCCGTTCTTGCCATCCATCGAATAAACCACCATCCAACAATAAAACCTGCGATATAGGCGAGCCCGTACCACCGTAAACCAAAAGTATCTGTGAGCTGAATGGCAAATGGGCTGAGTTGGTGAATGTATGCATCGGCAAGCATGATGCAATAGTATCCGCACCTGCGTATGATTTGCAGATTATGACTGAAATGCTCGATATCAAACAACTCGAACCACTTCGCTACGCTGTTGATCGTGTCCGATCTGGTCACACGCTTACTGCCAAAGAAATTGCTGATGCGTGGCGCATTCTGATGTCGGGAGGGGCTCCAGACGGGCTCATTGGCGCGCTCCTTGCTTCGCTTGCAACGCGCAATCCAACGGGCGATGAACTCTTTGGGGCCGCTTCAATAATGCGGGAGTTTGCCCAAAAAGTAAACCTTCAGGGTGATCACACGATGTTTTTGGATACGTGTGGAACTGGGGGTGCTCCAAAAACTTTTAACGTTTCAACTGCTGCTGGAATTGTGCTTGCTGCATGTGGCGTAAAAATTGCGAAACATGGAAACCGTTCTCGTACGGGCAGGGGATCAGCTGAGGTTCTTGAATCGCTGGGCGTAAATATCCACGCGACCGAACAACAACAACAAGCATCGTTTGAAAAAGAAAATATCTGCTTCTGCTTCGCACCAAACCATCACAAAGCAGTTGCAAGCGTCATGCCCGTTCGAAAACAACTTGGGTTTCCAACTATTTTTAACTTACTTGGACCACTTTCAAACCCGTGCAATGCTGGCAGACAACTGCTCGGGGTCTGGGATGATCGGTTTGTCATGCCAATGGCAGAATCCCTTCTTCAAAGTTCCACAACAAAATCTGCGGTTGTGCATTCGAGCGACGGCCTAGATGAGGTTTCAATTTCAGCACCAACAAGAATGGTGCTCGTTGAAAATGGAAAACTTGTGGAATCAGTTATCAATCCTGAAGAGCTCGGGCTTCCCCTCTCAAAAATGGAAGATGTTGTTGCAAGTGACCTAAAACAGGCAACAGCATTTGTTCGAGACACGCTCTCTGGAACTCTCCACGGCGCCGTAAGAGACATGGTTTTGGTGAATGTGTCTGTGGGTCTTTTTCTTGCAGATCGCGTCCCAGATCTCTCTGTTGGGATTCAAATGGCAAAGGAAACCGTCGACTCTGGCCGCGGGGCAAAGACTTTATCAAATTGGATGGATATTAGTTTTTCTTTATGATCTATCCACACAACAATTAGACACCTAGTTACATAAAATATTCGTCTTCTTCGTTGTATGTCCTGTTGATATGTGGACAGCGTGCGCCGCACAAACAGAAGGGCTGTATTAACAATGCTTTACGCCGCAAACTAGCCCCTAACAACCTGTCAAAACCACTGTTGTTTATCGCCATAAATACCTACAAACGCGGCGTGGGGCTGGATCACAGGGTCTCGTTTCATAGTTGAACCAACCAAGGCAGAAAACGATATCCACCACTTATCAACAAGGCTGTCGCGCACCAATAAGGGGTAAAAAAACAGGTTTATTCGGTGTCTAATGAGAGTTGGTTCTGCAGTCTTACAAGATCTTGATCGAGTTGATCGTTTGTTGTTTTTTTAGAATCCACGCTCTTGATAGCGTGCATGACTGTGGTGTGATCCCGCCCACCAAAATAACCGCCAATTTCCTCAAGGCTAAACCGCGTGTGGTGTCTTGCGAGCCACATACCAACCTGCCTTGGCATCGTAATTGACTTATTTCTTCGTTTTGAGAGTAAATCTACGAGTTTTACGTCATAAAAAGCACTAATTGCGTCAAGAATATCTTGAATGGAGAGGTGTTTTGGCGAGTTTATCAACCCCCCCCCAGTTGAAATCGCAGCTTTTGCCATTGCTAAATCAATGTGGGACCCATCCAACAAAGAGAGTCCTTGAAGTTTTGTAATTGCGCCTTCAAGCTGGCGAATATTTTGATCTAACCGAGCAGCAATATAATTTGACACATCATCTGGAATATCAATGTGTCGAAGCGCGGCCTTCTTTTTAATAATTGCAACTCGCGTTTCGAACCCAGGTGGATCAATACCCGCAACAAGCCCACAACTAAAGCGACTTATCAGCCTGTCCTCAAGTTGAGGAATTTCGCTTGGTGGAGCATCTGAACTTAACACAACCTGTCTTCCAGATTGAAACAACGTATTGAATGTATGAAAAAACTCTTCTTGTGTTTGTTCTCTGTTTGAGAGATCGTGAATATCGTCAATGATGAGCATGTCAAACGCCCTAAACTTATGACGAAAGTCCGACATTTTACCCGCCTGTACTGATTCCAAAAATTGCGTTAAAAAACCATTACAAGAAACATAATAAATTTTCATCGAATTGTTCGACTGCATAGCAGTTTGACAAATTGCTTGTAACAAATGCGTCTTTCCAAGACCAACCCCGCTATGTATAAACAAAGGGTTGTACGCTTGGGCGGGCTTCTTCGCAACAGCAATAGCAGCTGCGTGTGCAAGTTGGTTTCCGGGTCCTACAACAAAGTTATCAAAACTATAGTCTGGGCTGATCAACATGTCGCCAAAAACATCGTCGGTAATAACAGATCCAGACGGGTTAAAGTGTTGCACAGATGTATTTTGACAAACAATATCTCTACTATTTACAAAACTCACACCAAGCAAGTGACCAGTAACAAGTTGCGCGGCTTCAACAAATTGTTTTTTACATTTTTTTTCAAGATAATTTAATTGCACATCTTCTTGCAGATAAATAACAATAGACCCATCAGAAATTCCTAGAACATCAATGTCTTCAAACCACTTTCGACACATTCTTGGGTGTTCTTTGCGCAATTGTGACAGCAAATCCAATCGTAACTGCGGGGCGTCGATGCTGGTTGTTTTCATAGAGAAAAAAGTGTAATCAAAAAAAACAAAACAAACAATACTTTGCGCTATGAAATTATAAAAATTTATAAAACCAACAAATTAACCACCGTCGCCAACAAGCTCAATCTGTTTTTCATATCTGTCACGGTTTGTGCGGTGGTCCATAAGAATATGAATTCTCGATTGGTCACTGGGGCTAATTTTTTCAGCGATTGCTGCGCGAGCCTGATCGATAGTTGTTCTTCTGCTCATGTGGACAAGAACAACATCCTCAGCACTCCATATTGTGAGCAACTCTGCAATGTCATCTATATGTAGGTGTTTTCCAACAGAGGCCCTTGAGCGGTGGTCTTTTTCAAAGAAGGTGCACTCACTTATAACAATGGGCGATCGAACAAACTCTTGGCGGCACAAGTGGTCACCCATTTCAGTATCACCAGTGAATGCAACAATTGGCAACTGAAGTGTTTGTGTTATTTCTTTCCCAGAGAGTTTTATATCTCGAAGTGTAGATTGCGGCACATCTCGGAACTCTTCAAGAAGTTTTTTGCGATATTCAAGGACGGCATACGACATTGCCGGAACACCATGGTCGGCCTCAATACCCTTGAGCATGATATTTGGTTTTATCTCATACTCCTCATTTGGTGCAAGCGCCACAATGTTGTGGGGTGTATTTTGTTGTTCCAAATCAACCCACCCACCCATCATTCCTTGAATTGCACCGGCAATCTCTTCATGACAAACACAAGTGCCCGTCCCCATCTTTTGGAAAGATCGTTGGCTGAAATAATAGGGAAGACCAGCAACATGATCCATGTGTCCATGTGTGATAGCCACAACGGACGCCGAAAGCGCTGGCCGAGGGCACAAACCGATATCAAAAGCGAGATCTAATTCAGGAATATGAATAACCGTTTGTTCCCCAGCAACACTTATTCCCTGAATTCGATACGGCGGAACATATAAAAACCCCATTTTTCCAGAAGAGAACGGTCGTCGAGGCAACATATCAAAACTCCAAAAGTAACACTTTCGTGCAACTTGGCTACATGAATGTTCCGAAGAGGAATCGAACCTCTACTTCCTGTGTAAAAAACACCAGATCCTCAGCCTTAAGGTGAACGGAACGCTGATACTATTTTACCCCAAAAAAGAAATCGTGAGTTGAAAATCAAACAGGTTCAGAAAGTTGTTTCGCTAATTGAACCAATAATTTTCCACAGGAATTTTTTTGAAGATGATCAATTGAGTTGACCGCACTATCAACAAGCCCACAAATAACGTCCTCGGCCTTGGCAATTGACAAACTTTCAATGAGCATTTTTTTAAGGTAAGACAAATCATCATTTTCTAACGCTTTTTGCAATTGTTGCAAACAGTTTGGATCATCTTTTAACATTAATATTGCTGGCAACGTCATTTTGCCCTTCGCAACATCCTTCCCCGTCGGTTTTCCAGCTGAGTCTACGTCAGATAAAATATCAATCAAATCATCCTTGATTTGAAAAGCCGTTCCGATTGATTTTCCAAAAACACCAAGGTCGCCAACAGTTTTTTTGTCTGCATCACCCAGAATTCCACCAATTTTACATGCAGCAGAAATAAGCGAGGCGGTTTTATCATGAATGATTTGATAATAGTCAGATAATTCAAGTTCCACATCATTTCTGTGATACAACTGTACAAGTTCTCCGGCGCACAACGTGTTTGTGACTTCGCCTAACAAAATATTAAGGTCTGGATTTCGAATCGTTGAACAAAGGTGAAAGGCGCTTGATAAAAGATAATCACCTAGCATGACAGCGCCTTCGTTTCCCCACAACGAATTGATTGTTTGACCGCCGCGACGAATATCCGCCTCATCAAGAACATCATCGTGCACAAGGGTTGCCAGATGAATCAACTCAACAACGCCCGCAGCGCGATGTACGTCGCGTGGAACATCACACTTGTTTTGTACAGACCTCCACGATAACAATACAAGTGAAGGCCGTAACATTTTCCCTCTATAACCAGAAAGGTATTGACAAACTTCATTCACCGCTTCGTGTTTATTTTTAAGGTGATTTTCTAACAATAATCCAACAGAACCAAGCTCGTCAGAAAGCCACGTTCCTGTTTCTGTTGTCATATTTAACAGCGAATTCATGTTTATTTTAGAGCCGCAATGTACGCAACCCACCCAGCGCACGCTTCGCCACGATCATCAATTTTCCACACACCGTTTCCGTCCCCATCCTCATCGGTTCCCTCCCAATATACACAAACACTACTAAATCCTGCTTCAAGGAGAATATCCTTAATTTCTGGAAGCGTCCAAAATCGCCATTCGTATGTAAAGGCCCGCTTAATTTTTGAACCATCTGGAAATTCAAAATGAATATAATTGACAATATCGCCAGTTATTGGGTTAACAAGGTGTTGATCCCAGACATAAGTGAATCCGTCCATATCCCTTTCTTCATCCATTTCTAGAAAAGAATCACTTCCCCCATACGCGTCTAACAAAAAAACCCCATCATCTTTGAGGCCCTTTAGCACGCTTTCAAAATAACGAAGCAGTTGCTTACGTTTTTTAAAACCGTAATAACTAAAGTTCATAGCAAGCGTGCAATCCACTTGTGGTACATCAACAGTAAACACATCATGTTCAATCAGGTTTATTCTAGAGACTTGTGACTCTGTTAACTCTGAAAGTATTTTATTGTTTGCCCACGCAAGCACGGATGGATCAAGGTCAATACCAACAACATTGTTAATCTCGTTTTGTTTTACCCACTCGCGCGCTACTGCAGAGGTTCCGCAAAAATCTTCGCGAATAACAATTGGTTTTCTCTCGCGTAATTCATTCCACGCTTGATAAATAAGTTCAACTTCAGATTCTGGGCATTGCACAGATCGTTCATATAGATCATTAATATCAGCAGTTTTTGCTGTAATCCAGCC